>CAZSXB010000045.1:0-12759 GCA_964611155.1 uncultured Thermotogaceae bacterium | reverse complement strand
ATTATAATCCATGGACTGATAGGCTTTGAGATGTATATGCTCGAGTCACTCCTGAGTATAGGCGCAGGTATTGTTCTCTATTTTCTGCTGAAGAAACACATTCGTCCATTATCTCCATATCTCGAGAGGTTTGACAACGCACTATCTGCGTATCTGCTCCTGTTCGTGATTTCGATGGTATTTGCCCTTTTTCGATCCTCCGTATTACCATACTGATTTCCAAATAGAGCTTCCTTTGCTTTAGCTGAGTCAGATTCAGTTATCCAGGGCACATCGTCTGCAATCACGCGTTATGATGATCGCCAGGTCGTGTTTTCATCCTTCTTAACCACAAACTCTAGCAGGTACTCTTCAAAATAGTCTGAATTCTTGCCCATAAAGGATATAATTCACTATCAGGAGCCTCATTCAACTCAATACCTGGAAGTTTTCTTTGGGCAAGATAGATCCGTGAGACGCATAGACCAGAATTGAAAGCAAACGATTGTTTCTGTGCTCCTGTTATTGTTTTTCAGATTTGGAGCCTTCGTAAGCAGAAATTGCTGGACTGGCAAGCGTTAATATGATATGGCTGTGGTCTCGTGATCTGATGCCTCATAGAAAAGAAGCATTCCTGAAATGACAATTGGCGTTATACAAAAGATGAAACTGCTTCTCCTCCACAATGGTCAGATCAGTCCACAGCCTCGTAGAGGAGGGGAAGTGGTGAAGAAGCATCTTCTATTTATTGTTGCTATGTTGACCGTGTTCTTACTGGTAAGTTGCTTTCTCAAAGACAAGAATACCCCACCTGAAATAACAATAGTTAGCGGCCCGGAAGGTATGACATTCGAAAGCAGCAGTACGTTTTCCTGGACAGGCCATGATCCTGATGGCGAAATAGTCAAATACGAGTATCGCGAAGATGAAGGAACCTGGACAGATCATGGACTTGGAACAGACTACACCTGGAACGACTATGCTTTTGGCGAACACGTGTTTGAAGTAAGAGCAAGGGATAATGGCGGAAAACATTCTAATATCCTACGCTGGGATTTCGAGTACGTCGATTTACCTCCTGATATCGCCTGGGCGAAATGTTTTGGCGGCCGTGATTTCGAGCATGGGTTTGAAGTCCAGCAGACTGATGACGGAGGCTATATCATCGCCGCCCAGACACAGACTACTGCAGACGATGGTGACGTAACTGGAAACAAAGGTGGTTATGATGTCTGGATAGTCAAGCTGGATGGCTCAGGGAATCTTGTCTGGCAGAAATGTCTCGGCGGTAGCAGCGGTGATTATGCGCGTTCTATCCAGCAGACCAGTGATGGCGGCTATATTGTCGCTGGAATGACATACTCTAATGATAAGGATGTGAATGGGAATCACGGTGAAGCAGATGCCTGGATTGTTAAGCTCGACAGTTTGGGGAATATTCAGTGGCAGAAGTGCCTTGGTGGTTCCAAGAACGATTATGCGTACTCAATCCAGCAGACCAGAGACGGCGGTTACATCTTTGCCGGGGAGACGTGGTCGAATGATGGCAATGTGAGTGGTATGAAAGGTCTATACGATGCCTGGATAGTAAAACTGAACAGTCTGGGAGATCTAATATGGCAGAAATGTCTTGGTGGAACTGCCGGTGACAAGGCAACGTCCATACGAGAGACTGATGATGGAGGATTTATTGTTGTCGGTCAAACCTGGTCGAACGATGGAGATTTCTCCGGAAATCACGGAGAATCCGATGCATGGGTTGCCAAGCTCAATCCTTCCGGGATCCTGCAATGGTTGAAACGCTTTGGAGGCAGCCATGATGATGCTGCTCTGTCCGTTCAACAAACTATCGATGGAGGCTATATAGTAGCTGGGGGATCCGTGTCCAACGATGGAGATGTTTCTGGGAACAATGGAGAAACTGATTTGTGGGTCTTCAAACTGGACAGCTTGGGGAATATGCAATGGCAGAGGTGTTATGGGGGAAGTAATCACGACTATGGAAACTGCATTCAGAATACCGATGACGGTGGGTATATCATTGTTGGGGGAACGATGTCCAACGACGTAGATGTTAGCGGAAATCACGGAGATTATGATTTCTGGATAGTCAAGCTAGATAGTGCGGGAAACCTCCAGTGGCAGAAGTGCCTTGGTGGATCGGGCATAGATCTGGGGAGATCGATACGTCAGACAGATGACGGAGGCTATGTCATAGCTGGAAGCACAGAGTCCGACGACCATAATGTTACCGGGAACAAAGGTGCAAGCGATGTCTGGGTAGTAAAACTCGAGTGAACTGGTCAAGCCCTGTTAATGCTTATCGTGTGTTTATTTTCCTTATTGAAGCTTGAGTGTGCAATGAATTGATCTTTTCCAGGGAGGTTACGAGTAATGACAAAGAGTGTTGCGATAATTACCTTTGTTTTGCTGTTCATGATGCTTTCCGGATGTCTTCGTGTAGACAAGACCGATGAGTTGAACCTTCACGGAACATGGATAGGATACATGGACCCGGTCAAGGGCGACCCTCTCCCGATTGAGTTTGAGATATCGCGGCTGAAAAAAGGAGGGTTCGATGGATCAGTGATTATCGAATCAACAACGGTAGACCCGCCGAATGGGATCTATGTGTCCAGCCTTATAGGTCAGTCTCTTGCCCTAGAAGTGCTTCTTGATGAAGAGAATCTCGAGTTCAGAGTTTATGAACTGTCCAGTCCTGAGATTCCCGAG
Source organism: uncultured Thermotogaceae bacterium (assembly GCA_964611155.1). Classification (GTDB taxonomy): domain Bacteria; phylum Thermotogota; class Thermotogae; order Petrotogales; family Kosmotogaceae; genus UBA9910. The sequence continues at coordinate 10,047 of CAZSXB010000045.1, read as the reverse complement.
TATTGGGATATTGTATTCACAGGTATCCTTGTCGAGGACGAAATGATCGGAGATTTCACCTGGAAAAGACTTGGTGAAGACGACGAGTTTCTCGGTGAAACTTTCGGCAACTGGTTTGCAGTCAGAAATTAGATTATCGCGTGATATAATCTCATGATATTTGTCCATACGAATTAATCTTTCAATTATATATGTTGCTTATAATAGTCAAAACTTCTTGATGGAGGTGGGAGTGTTGAAACACGTTGTTTTCAAGGCTGCGGCTCTTCTCACATTGCTTGTTCTTCTGATCACATCTGTTCTCCTGGCCCAAGATATCACGCTCCTCGTGAACCCAGACTATAAACCCTACAGTTATGAGGAAGATGGCGAACTAAAGGGACTAATGGTAGATGTTTTCCGCATGCTTGCCGAAAAGACAGGACTGGATGTCAGAACAACCAGGATGCCCTTTGATCAGGCATATTCAACCCTACAGGGTGAAGGGGCACATGCACTTCCTACTCTGGTGTTTACAGTCAAGAGAAGCCCGCTGTTTCAGTGGGTAGGACCACTTGAAATCAGCGAGACTTCTCTCTATGGACTGTCAGATGTGTTTGGAAAACCCCTTTCTTTCGACGATGCCAGGAGTCTTGAAAAAGTCGGAGTTGTAAAGGAGTTCTACTCTCATCAACTACTGGTAGAACTTGGTTTTGAAAACCTCGTAGTTTATCAAAGTGAAAGTGCCTTGCTGAATGGCCTGATTTCTGGAGATGTTGATCTTGCCCCTTTCAATGCTGTTGTTCTGGAGAATCTATTGGAGGGCTTAGAACACTCAGTCAATTTGACTCCAGCTGTTGCAATCGATCTGGACATGATCTACATCGGTCTATCAATGGATGTCCCAGCAGACAAGGTTGAGGCGCTTCAGCGAGCCCTGGATGAATTGAAACACTCGGGAGTATTCGCAGAGCTTTACAATAAATGGTTGCCCGACCATCCTGCACCCGGTGTCTATACGTTCCTGACAGAAGAGTATCCCCCGATTACCTTCATGGGCGATGGCGGAAAACCCTCCGGTTTTGTGGTTGACATCGTTCGGGAGTTGATGGCTCGAAGTGATGTCTCTGAAGAGATCTACCTGGTTCCGTGGACAACTGGATACAACCTAGCGCTTAACCTTCCGAATATCTTCCTGTTCAGTATTGATCGAACCCCACACAGGGAGCCTCTATTCGAGTGGATTGGCCCGGTCGGTAAGAACACAGCTTACTTGTATGCGAAGGCAGGATCCGCGATTGACTTAACTGATATTGAATCAGCAAAGGGAGTTCCTGCAATAGCCACGATAGAAGCCTGGTGGACAGAACAGCTACTCAAAGAGCTGGGGTTTACTAACCTCGTTGGTTTTCCAAATCCCCTTGATGCTGTACATCAACTGATCTCTGGAAGGGCCCAGCTGTCAGTTTTTACAGACCTCACCGTGGCCTCTCTTGTCAAAGACGCAGGTTACTCCATGGACGATCTCGAAAGACTCGTAGAACTGCAATCAAACAACTTCTACATAGCAGCGTCCAAAGGCACAGACCAGCACATCGTTCTTCGGTTTCACAAGATGCTTGATCAGATGAAGAGAGACGGTCTCTTTGAAGAGATAGTGCGTAAGTATATTCCACATATGCTCGTGTCTTCTCTCATATGGGAATCGACAACCCCCAGAATAACAGGACTGCACTGGATGAAGAACGTCCTCAAGCAAGGTGAGCTTGTCAATGTTACGTTGGAAGAAAACGCAAGCACTGGATACATGTGGGATGTCACGATCTCTAATCCCAATGTACTGTCGATCGTCTACAAAGGCGAGGTACTTGATCCAGGATCTGTTGGTGAAAGAGATCTCGTTGTTGGTGCCCCGTACGAAGTAGAGTGGATCTTCCAAGCAGAGAACCCAGGAGAAACGGTAGTTGTATTCTCCTTGAGACGTCCCTGGGAGAGCTCACATCCAATTGAGACCTTTGCAGTCAACGTAACTGTTGAATAAGAAGAGGGGGCTTTGCCCCCTTTCTTACGTGTTATCCAAACTGCCATGTGCAACCTTTCATTTCAGCCAAACTCTGGCCAAACTGTGTCAGTGATGTGTCTGGTGGTTCTTGGTGCTGTAGAGTTCTTTGCTAAGATATTCCCGCATTACCTCGGATCTTCGGTTACCCAGTCTGCAAGAAGACAATTGTCCCCAAGTTAAAGGATCTTCTGTCTTTCTCTTCACTCGCTCCTCACTTCATCGCGTGGCCTCGACCACTTTCTCAGCGATATGCTGTATGTTGTGGTACTATGTAATAAAGTCCTTCAATATCCGCAAGATGTCCCTCAGCATAATGGAAAGGATCGAGAAGGCTTATCTTTCAGATTATCTTGGGAGTCATGATTATGGATGACTGTGTAATAACTAACGCAAGCCAGGTAATCGAACTCTGGTCAAAGACATATAACAGTGAAGGAAAGCCTGACTGGTCTCACATACTGCCCTATTACGACGAAGACATTCTCTTCAGAGATTCGATCCAGGAATTGCGAGGCATAGAAGAATTCAAGAGCATGACCGAAAGACTTGCCAGGAGGTCAAAAGAATTAAAGATGAAGATCGTTAGAGCAATCATGGAACAAGATACCGTTTTCGTCGAATGGGAAATGACAATTCTCTTCAAGAAGACACGCACTTCGGTTCTTTACGGCACAAGTCGTCTGCTTTTGAGCGAAGCAGGCAAGATTGTCGAGCAAAGAGACTACTACGACTTATGGGGCGATATCTTCGATAATATCCCGGGATTCCGACGAATGTACAGACGTTTCATGAAGAAGAAGTTTGGATAGGTGTCAGTTCATGAAAAAGCAGAAGAATGCCGTGATAAAGTACTGGAGACAATATAAGTGGTCGAATATCTTCGCCATGATGAGAAACAATCGAGGCAATCCTAGTATCTGCGGCGAAGATTTCGCGGGTCGCCTTCTTGTGATTACCGGTGCAACATCAGGAATTGGATACTACACGTGCAGAAAGTATGCCAGTCACGGAGCAAGGATTCTTTCAATAAACAGAAACAGGGAGAAATCTGAACGGCTCTGTGAAGAGCTCAAGCAAGACTTTGGTATCGAGAGTGAATACCTGATAGCAGACATGAGTCGCCTGGATGATGTCAAAAGAGTGGCAAAACAACTCTCTGAAATGGATGACGTGATAGACGTCCTGATACACAACGCCGGGGTCTATTTCACCCGCAAAACTACCACGCGTGATGGATTCGAGACTACTTACGCTGTGAACTATCTATCTTCATTTGTCATGAACTACCTTCTTAGAGAGAAGCTCAAAGCCCAGGATAGAGCAAGGGTGATACTGGTCAACTCCGAAGGGCATCGATTTGCGGTCTGGGGAATAAAACCAGATGACATGAACTGGAAGAAAAGGCGATACTCAGGTCTCCGCGCATACGGATCCGCAAAGACCGCTCAACTCCTCAGCATGTTAATCTTCAATAACTATTTCAAAGGCAGTGGTGTAACGATAAACGCAATGCACCCGGGGGCGGTAAAAACTGCCACAGGCAAAGAGAATAGTCGTCTTTACAGACGCTTCAAGAGCTTCATTATAGACAGGATGTCTCGCTCTGCTGACATTTCAGCCGAAGCACTCTATTATCTGGGAGCTTCAAAGGAAGTCGAAAGCAAAAGCGGAAAGTTCTTCAACCTGACCACCGAAGAGATACCCGCGCCACCTGCACTGGACAGGGAGATTGCGGAAAGACTGTGGTCAGTCAGTCTACGTGACGGAGGTTTCGACGATGGAAAGCTATGATGCCATTGTTGTTGGTGGAGGAATAACCGGCCTGACCAGCGCGGTGTATCTTGCAAAAGGCGGTGCCAAGACTCTGCTTCTTGAAAAGAATGACAGGTGCGGGGGGCTGGTTAACTCGTTTTCCAGAGAAGGTTTTCTCTTTGATGGTGGTGTAAGGGCTCTTGAAAGTGCAGGGATTATCCTGCCAATGCTGAAAGAACTCGGGATTGACCTCGAGATCATCGAAAGCCCAGTTTCTGTTGGAATCGAAAACGACATAATACACATAACCTCAAAGGAAAACGTGAAGGACTACGAGAATCTTCTCAGAAAGCTTTACCCTGATCAAGGTGAGGATATCGATAGGGTCATTTCTGTCATAAAAAAGATAATGAAGAATATTGAAGTCCTCTACGGTGTGGACAACCCTCTATTCAAAGATCTTAAGAGCAACAAATCTGAATTGGGAAAGGTCTATCTTCCATGGCTCTTCAAATTCCCTTTCACCCTCAGAAGCATCAACAAGCTGAAGATGCCTGTGGAAGAACTTCTCGAAAAGATTGTGAAGAACAGGTCTCTGAACGACATGATAAGTCAGCATTTCTTCAAGAACACTCCCGCCTTCTTTGCAATGAGCTATTTCTACCTTTATCAGGACTACTTCTATCCAAAGGGAGGAGTTGGAAGACTCGCAGAATCAGTTGAACAAAAGATTCAAGAGTTTGGAGGAAAGATTGTCACACACAGAGAAGTGAAGGAGCTCTCTCCCAAGACGAATACCATCGTGGATAACAAGGGCAGTTCCTACGAGTACGATGAGCTAATATGGGCGGCTGACCTCAAGCAGCTCTACAGAGTGACGAAGACAGAAGGCCTGCCAGAAGAAGTCGCGCAGCGGATTCTATCCAAGAAAGGTCAGCTGTTGTCCAAGCATGGTGCTGAATCCGTCTTCAGTATTTTCATCGCTGTTGACGAACCACCCGAGTCCTTCAGGACGATTTGTAAGGGTCACTTCTTCTATTCCCCTTCCAAGAAAGGACTTGGTGAAATCCATCGTTCGAAGCTCAAGAACCTTCTCGAAAACTGGTCAGAAGCTTCACAGGAAGATATCTCAGATTGGTTGGACAAGTTCTGCGCTCTGAACACCTACGAAATCTCAATTCCCGTTCTTAAAGATAGCACTGCTGCCCCTGAAGGAAAGACAGGTCTGATAGTTAGCCTGCTTCTTGATTACAATCTTGCCAAGAAGGCAAGCGAGTCATTGTCGCATAAGGTCTTCAAGGAAGAGCTTGAGAAGAGAATGATAGACACGCTTTCAAACTCGATCTACCCCATGCTGAAAGACAAGATAATCTTCTCGTTTTCTGCTAGTCCACTCAATATTGAAGACTATGCAGGGAGTTCCGAAGGATCGATAATCGGCTGGTCTTTCGAAGAGGAGATCCCGGTCACTTCGAGTCTGTTAAAAGGCAGCAGCTCGGTGAATACACCAATCCCGAACGTCCTCCAGGCCGGAAAATGGGCTTATAGCCCTTCTGGAGTTCCTATGTGCATACTGACAGGCAAGATCGCAGCTAACCGAGTGCTTAAGCACAAGAACTCATCTCGCAAGAAGCAAACTACCTGATTGGAAAGATCATCAGGGGCATACGACGCTTATCGCTTAACTGATTGCCTTAACTCTTTTTGGCTGTAGCATACGTCAGGCTCCAATGCCCTTACTGCCTCTAAAGGGAACTCCCAACATATGTCTTCCTAACTAATACTGATTCCTTGCTTTGGGGCGTATAATCAATCGTTCCAGATACTCATTTGAGATGTTTAGCGGGGGCGAAGCTATGAAAAGATTATGCATAGCGATTCTGGCAACGACGATTCTCCTCGGTCTCTCATCATGTTTCTTGTTCTCCCTACCCAAAAGCTGCTTGATAGACGACCTCAGGGCCGGATATTCAGATGCCGATCCACTCTTTGCAGGCCTGGCTGCGATTCTGAGTGCCAGGGGTTACGATGTTTCTTATACGTCCGAGGTCGGATTCAATCCCAAAAACCACAGTATCATTCTTGTTGTTGCCCCTTCAAAGCTTTTCACTTCCCCTGAAGTCGCTCAGATTCAATCATTTCTTGACAGGGGTGGAAAACTCATCATGTTTGATTATGTTGTCAAAGAGCAAAGCCAGCTGTACTTGAACCCTCTGTCATCAGCGCTGAAATCTGGTATCAGCTTTGAGTACGAAGTCGTCCTCGACTCAACAAACAATGTCGAGAATAATCCTTTTCTTCCAACAACAACTCAGTTCGAGAGCGGCCATTCTTTAGTGAAAGAACTTCAGAAAGTTGTTTTCGTTCTGCCGTCTCATATAATCGTCTCCGGTGATGCTGTTGGAGTCGTATGGGCAGAGAGTACTGCTCAAAGAGCCTACCCATCATTTGACCCACCCATTATCCTGGAAGATCCGACGCTTCTGGCCATCAATCCTTGTTGCCTGGTGGCAGCATCACAGGTTGGACGAGGCAGAATCGTTGGAGTATCTTCAGCTCGTGCTTTTGAAGATATGGCCTTGCTTGTGCCCGGCTTCGATAATGCCAAGCTGTTTGAGAACATTGTTGATTGGTAGAAATCAGGATAACTTCAGGTGCTGCGCCTGATTCTGACAGTCTTCGAGTTTCCCAACTAGAATAGAAGCTCGTGCCGGGCCTCTTGAGTAAGACCAGGCTTCGCAGCAGTTACATATATGTATCATGGAGGTGATAACATGACACGAGTAACCCTGTCTATGTGCCTTCTCTTGTTGACTATCTTGACTCCTGCCGCCTCAACAACTGTATACAACTTGGTCTTACCTTTTGCATCCGACATGGTGTTTGTACAAGGTGGGACCTTCATAATGGGAGATTCATGGGGAAATCGCTGTGATAACCAAAGTCCGCCACACGAGGTAACGCTCACATACAGCTTCTTGATCGGCAAGTATCCTGTCACTTTTGATGAGTTCGATTTATTCTGCGTTGAGACCGGCAGAACCAAGCCCCATGATGGACCAACCAGTACTGAAGGCTGGGGACGAGCAAATAGGCCTGTCATAAACATCGGCTGGTTGGACGCAATGGCTTACTGCAACTGGCTGAGTGATAGACAATCAGTCCCCAGAGCTTACAATGATAGCGGTGTCTTCATTGATAAGCTTGGAAATGAGACCATGAATCCTGCCGAAGTGATAGGTTTTAGACTTCCTACAGAGGCGGAGTGGGAGTTTGCTGCGCGTGGTGGGAACAGGAGCGAAGGGTACATTTATGCAGGAAGCGACATACCGCAAGATGTAGCCTGGTATGCTGCTGATTCACAGTCCAGGACCCATGAAGTTGGATTGAAACTGCCCAACGAACTGGGAATTTACGACATGAGTGGAAATGTGTGGGAGTGGTGCAGTGACTCGTATACCTCCTACAACGTGATGCCTGTACTCAATTCTTACAAGAAGACCGACAGCTTCTACATGGTTCTGCGGGGAGGTTGCTGGGCGGACGACGAAGCCGGAATAACCGTCACTGCGCGTGAAAGGGGCCCAGCTGAGAACGGTACCAGTCATGGCGTTGGCTTTAGAGTGGCTATTACTGCGCAAAGCGAGGATATTTCTCAGAATTATGTAACCAACATCAGATTTGAACCTGAATCACCTGCAGTTCTCGGTGTAGGTGAACGCGTCAGATTCACCTTTGACTACAGCATCACAAATCCCGACGGAGTTCGTATTTGGTGTATGCCATACACGAATCGTTACGGTTCAAGAGACTTTGCAGTAGGTGGTTCGCCCCTCTATCCCCAGGGAAGTGGACAAGGAAGTGGGTATTTTATGCTTACAACTGCGGGTGAAGTGGACGAGCTTCATATATATATGAAAGATGCAGACGGCAATGTGCTTTGCGAAGTATTGATCTCGGTAGACTACAGATTCATTGATGCCCCCTGAGCACGGGCTACAAGAAACCTAATGCGCTCTAAGCAAGCTTTGCTAACCATTATCAGGAGTTAATTCTGTCAGGAGAGCAATACTATCAAATGTAACCATAAATACTTGAAGGGAGGTTGGTGCGGTGAAACTGAAAGTTGTGATTCTTGTGACTTCTCTATTGGCTGTACTTCTTCTTAGCGGGTGTATCTCGAAGTTGCGTCCAGAACTTCTCGGGAAATGGAATGGCGAGGCAATCACTTCTGAAGGTACCGAGTCTTTTGTCTTTGATATCAAGATTCAAGTTGGCTCCAGGTTCTCAGGAGAGCTTAGCCAGGGCAAGCAGGTGATGGGCCCAATAGAAGGTACGGTCAGCATCTGCGGCAAGCTGGAGATACTCTACACCAATCTATACGAACCCTACAAGATCGCCTTTTCAGGTTCGGTTTCAGGTGATCTAATGTCTGGAGATTGGGAATCATTTAAGAACAATATATCCAGGGACACTGGGGAATGGTCAGCCCACAAGCAGTGAAGATGCGAGTATGTTCTCGAAGATATGCCGGTATCCAGAAGCAGTAACCAGCTTGCGTGTTCTTATCGCTTCTGAAGAATCAACAAAGCTTATATGTATTGTGGGCTATCTTCAGTCTCTATGTTACAGATCAATGCATTCAGATTCTGCAACTCGATATCTAACCCACAAAAGACCTTTAGGTTCCACCTGGGCAGTTATCAGCTCCAGCTTTACGAGAGCTTCGCCTGCAGGAGAATCAAACAGGCAAGGCGTATTGAAGCCTCCGATGATGTTCGGATGGGTGACGATGCTTATTTCATCTATAAGTCCGGCTTGCAGCATTGCTCCGCCAAGCTTTCCTGCAGCAGTGGAAAACACAGTCTTAACATTGAGCTTTCTCCTCAGCTTCTCCATTGCTTTCTTCAGGTCGACCTTCTCCTTCCCAGTGATAATGTAGGGGATTCTCTTATTCTGTAAGAATGCAAGGTACTCAGATGCAACGGCATTCGATACCAGGTGTAACATGTGCCAGCCTTCATTGCCCTTGTAACCGCTACGTAGTCTTCCTCTACCATCAACGACTATAAGCCAGCCCTTGCGGTCGGGACGATCGACAACGTCTTCGGGCAGATAATCCTGTAAGAGTTCTTCAGTTTTTCCCTCATACCGGGGGAGTTCCTTTAGCTTATCGTTCTCTCTAACTATCGAATTGCTTCCCAGCATATCAGCCTGGGGATTGTGAAGCGCCCGCAACCACTTCTCTGTTTCAGCATGGATTACGCTCTCCTGGCTGATATACTTCTTCGACTCTTCAATATCCTGGAACATATCGAAATTCGGCCCAAAGGAAATACGCCCATCAACAGATGCGGTTACGTGAAACACGATATATGGTCTGCACATAAAGATCCCTCCTCACGACTGCCCCGATTATACTTGACTCTGGGCTTGTTCGAATACATCTGGCTCAGGTATCCTGACTGTTGGTGTCAGAATATGGACATACAGGCAACTCGATGGAGTGAGCGCGATGATCGCTGGAACGATGAGGATTTCCTGGATTCTAAGCGTCTCGCTGTGCCGCTTGACTGATTCCACATTCTTACGCGGTACCCTGCCGCTCTGTCTGAAGGGACTCCAGCAGATGTTTTTGTTCCTGAAGATGCGTAGAAGACGATTGATGCCTTTGAAAAGATACTGAAACACGTTCAATCGAGAATCTCATGCTAGTGAATCAGATACGACGTTAAGGTCAAATCTAACATTGTGCACTCCGGAAGTACTTCTTCCACTGCATGAATTTCTAAGAACCGATGAAAATCCTCGCTCACTCCCGGTAGCTCGGTGCATGAACGTTTAATCTCATACGACGTTATTGCAGTCACCCTGCGACCATGAAACCTATCCTGATATAATGTCTTTGCGCGTTGACAGCCGCGATTCCAAGCAAGTCAAATGGACACGAATTACTGTAAAGGATGACATATAGCGATGAAGAGAATCCCAAAAAAGAAGCTCCAGAAGATGATAAACAATACCATTGAAATCGCCTCACTTACCAGTGGCATAGAATACGATGATTTCAAGAATGACAGAAAGAGGAGTTATTCCGTTCTCTTTCTTCAGATAGTGATTGCAGAGACTGTGAAACGGTTGCCACGATCTTTCAGATCACGCTACTCAGAAATCCCCTGGTCAGAAATAGCCAGTCTTGAGAAAGTACTGATTGTCGATAAAAAGAACGTTGACCTCGATATGGTGTGGAAAAC
>CAZSXB010000044.1:8894-16755 GCA_964611155.1 uncultured Thermotogaceae bacterium | reverse complement strand
GAGATACGCATTCTAGCTGCTATAGAAAGCTCTGGCAACTGAATTACTTTGACTTCACCCATCGAACACACTGCGTTTTCTCTGGTAAGATTAGCATCAGACCACCTTCATTATCGTGACTGGTCCTGGTGTATACTGGCTGTTGAGGTGAGACGATGCTGATCGGCTTTGTTGTAGCAGTTTTTGTGGCCGCTTATTTGCTGATCATTTTCAGCAAGTTCAGAAGATCCGTCATAGCTTTTTCCGCGGGTCTTATTCTGGCTTTTGCGGGAATCTTTTCGGACTTCAGCTTTGAAAGAGTCGGAGAGCTTGTTGATTTCAACACCATTGGACTGCTTATAGGTATGATGATTATCGTAGGTGTTCTCAGGAGCAGCGGGTTTTTCCATTATGCGTCTGTAAAAGTCATCACATTTTCCCGGGGAAGAATCAGGCTTCTCATTTCTTTCATTTTGCTCACAATAGGTCTCTTTTCGGCCTTGCTGGACAACGTGACCACCATTATTTTGTTTGCTCCAATACTGTTCTTTATCGCAGACATTACCAGGAAGAGTCCTGTACAAATGACATTCGCAGCGATTATGGCAGCGAATATTGGTGGTGCCGCGACTCTGATCGGTGATCCTCCGAACATACTGATCGGGTCTGCTTCCGGGTTAGGTTTCATAGACTTTCTCCTGGCTGTTGGACCAATAGCAATACTGATGCTTCTCTTCATCGTGATCTTCATGGATATTCGGGTATTTCGCCACTTCGCCGATAAGAGCTTCAAACCAAGCGATCTCCCAAGTATGGATCCATCAAAAGCTATACTCTCCAGGAGAGATCTCAAGGTTTCTCTTGCAGTATTCGTGATTGTGTTAGTAGGCTTTGCTTTTCACGGCGTCTTGAGTTATGAACCCTCACTGATAGCTCTTGCAGGAGCTGCGGCAGCGTTGCTTCTCACAGGAAAAGGTTTCTCGGATATCGCATCAGATATCGAATGGGACACCCTACTGTTCTTCGTGGGGCTGTTCCTTCTTTCGTCTGCTCTTCATGTGGTCGGTGTCTCGGACGTCTTATCTTCGGCGCTCTCCGCCGTGGCTGTTCATCAGGGCCTCTTCTTCATTCTTCTTCTATGGATTACAGCGGTTCTATCTGCGTTCATCGGTGCTGTCCCCACTGTGGCTGTTCTAATACCCATTATGAGAACCCTGACTGTAAGTTATGGGATTCCGATAGATATCTGGTGGGCAATTTCAATAGGAGCCTGTTTTGGCGGATCAGCAACGATTACCGGGTCTGCAGCGAATATGGTCGGAATTGGTCTGATGGAAAAACACATGGGCACAAGTGTTACTTATTACCAGTACCTGAGATTCTCGTTGATTCCTACACTCTTCGTTCTTCTAATAGGAACTCTTTACATATCACTGAGATTTGCATTCTGAAAAGACTTGCGCGCTGGCGCACACATTCTGGCTACAAGAGTTTGAAGCCTGACAAATGCTGCCCCGTTTGAGAAACACCCCGATCATGCTATATAATCTTCCTACTGCCTGATCGCTTTTTGACCTGGACAGAGGAGGGATATGATGGACGGAGCAGAACTCAATTCAATTCAGAGAAGTTTCCTTACTGATCTATACGAGATTGCTCAAGGGGATAAGAGGTCAGTTGTACCGTTGGAAACCCTTTCACAGAAACTCGGGATTTCTGAAGATGAAGCACTCAGTATTTCCAGGCAGCTCGAACAAGAGTATTACGTGAAGCTCGCTGATTCCGTTACCGGAGTGTCCATTACAGAAAAAGGCGTTACGGTTGTCGAATCGAATTTCCTTGGTAGTAATTGAGTTTGTCCTGTGAAACTTCTATTTGCTGGCTTTCCTTTCTCACAATAGCAAATCCCCTTGTACAAAGTAACTCCCCGCATAAACCTGTACACATCCATTGTATAGCGTAAGAACTCAATCATGTGCACCGTAAAGTTCTCCTGAAGCAATCTATCTACTCAGATTATCCAGCTGAGCGATTTCACTCTTCGAAAGTCGAATTTCAGTGCTTGCAAGGTTTTGCTTGAGATGATCGATCTTGCCGGATTTCGGTATAGCAATAACGTTCTTCTGGGCAACCAACCAGGCCAGCATGACCTGGAAAATGCTGCATTGGTGATTCTCCGCAATTGACTCAAGTACACTTTTCGCGATCCTGGTCAGGTTCTTTCTTCTCACCGGAGAGTATGCCACAAGAGTTATTCCCTGTTCCTGGCAATACGGGAGCAATGAACGCCTGGGGGCTATATCTTCAACATTATAGAGAACCTGGTTGCACACAATCGGTTCCCTGGAAGATGCTACAGCTTCTTTAAGGAGAGCTAGATCGAAATTCGATACTCCAATTAATCTGACATAACCACTATCCACAGCGGCAGACATCTCTTCCAACGTTTCGGACAGTGACACGTTCTCATTTGGCCAGTGAATGAGAAAAAGGTCCAGATAATCGGTTCCGAGTCTCTTTAGAGATCCTTTCAGGGATCGCCTCAGTCTTTCTCTGGAAAGGTTGGTTGGCCAGACCTTTGAGGTAATGAAGAGCTTTGATCTGTCAAAGGATTCCAGAGCTTTGCCTACAAGCTCCTCGGTGTGGCCTGCACCGTAGTACTCAGCCGTGTCGATATGTGTATATCCCATGTCTATCGCAGCTGCTATGAGTTTGATGAGTTCCTGGTCTCTTGAGTAGTCTGGAGATTCTTCCCCACCAATAGCCCAGGTCCCCAATCCTATGGAAGGAATTGTCTCACCAGTATTCCCAAGGGTCTTGTAGATCATCAGTTCACCTCCGAATGATTCTATCTGATTTCTTCTGACTTCACCAATGCTAGTAGAGGCTCTTTGTTGTCTCCTTGTTCTCAAACTCCTTGAAAATCAGGAAAGCTATGACGGCTCCGATCGCGTAAAAACTTGCACTGATAAGGAAAATAGAAGTATAACCCTGAGTCTCTGCACCGACAACGTATCCAAACATCATTGCTGCAATTGCTCTTGCAACATTGTTAAGCAATCCGTTAATACCAGATATTGTCGAAAGCTTGTTTGATGGAAGGTAAGAAAAAGTGACCGATGAGAGTATCGGATTTGTGATATTCATGAACACAAACCTTAGCGAGTACAAGGCTGTGAAGGTAACGGGTTCCCTCACAAAAGCCATCGATAGCATGAGAGGAACGACCATAACCTGCATCATAAGAACAAATCGGAGAGGTCCGAAACGCCTTCCAAAGACATGCGAAAGAGTCGAGCCGACAGCCGTACCAAGTTGTGATATCGAGAGGATGATCCCTATCAGGGTTGCAGAAAGAGCAAATAGATCTCTGAATATAAGATTCCCGAAGTGAATGAATAGCCCCGCTCCAAAACCAATAGCCAGTGTCGACGAAAGGAAGTAGGTGAGAATCTTTTTCTGATCTGAGTTCAGACCACTGAAATCGAACAGGTCACGTATCTTCGCTCTCGTCTCCGGAGCGTCTATTGCAAAAGCAGGAATGAGGCATCCCAGATGCATGATCATTGAGATGACCAGTGTGGCTTGAAGTCCAAAGAGGTCCCCAGAGAGCCCTCCCAGGAAGTTCCCAAGAACACCACTTCCCATCATCAAACCTGCATTGAGCCCAAACATCCTCGCTCTTTCCCCGGTCCGAGTGAAAGAAGCCATGGCAGCAAGGATAACCGTGTGACCAACAACTCTGAAACCACCCTTCAGAAATGAAAGAGCCCACAGGGCAAAGAAGTTCGTAGTAAACGCCATAGCGATCCCACAGAGTGGAACAATCACTGCAGCCAGAACCAGCATTTTCTTTCTTCCCACAAGATCGGCGGCAACGCTTATGGCAAGACCAAGCAATGCCGACCCCCAAAGCGCGGCTGATGTGATATTCCCGATCGCACTGTTTGGTACACCCAGATCTCTGAGGAATAGATTGAAGATGACCTGGTACATGAAATTCGTGGTCATCATCACTGAAGTGTAGAAAAGGAGCAGTGTCACGTTTCTTCTCAAGGCTACCTCCTGGTAGTTTCACTAGCTAACTACATTCATACTATCATAGAGTGCACAACACATAAGTCTTCCTTTTCCAAAAAACACTGTGGCGAAACATTGCTTCAAAGGCTATCATTGTAAAGTAACCACCAATGTCAGAATCACAAGACAAATCTGTGTGAAAGACGGTGATCAGATGAAGAAATCTCCTTTTCACATCGAAACCCTCGCAATTCATGCTGCTGAACAACACGACCTGAATCAGTCGCTGAATCCTCCCATATACATGACATCCACTTTCTCCTTCAGTGATCTTCAGCAAGCTGATGATACGTTTTCTTTCAAGCGTAAGGCTTATGTGTATACTCGAGGAGGTAATCCTACTGTGAATCTCTTCGAGAAACGTCTTGCTGCAATCGAAGGTGGCAAAGATTCGGTTGCCTTCTCCTCCGGAATGGCAGCCATATCGTCTGTCCTGATGTCGCTGGTAAAGAGCGGAGAAGAAGTTGTTGCACACAGAAACCTATATGGATCAACTTTTGGTCTGACATCGCGCCTGCTTCCTTCCTTTGATATCCTTACTCGCTACATAAACATGACAGACCTGGAGGAAGTCAAAGCTGCCATTTCAGACAAAACAAGGGTCTTCTTTCTCGAAACACCAACCAACCCATCGATGGAGATCATAGATATCAAAGCTGTTGCAGAAATTGCTAGAGAACACAGGATCAAGCTTGTAGTGGATAACACTTTTGCAACTCCGTATTTCCAGCAGCCCCTGAGATATGGTGCTGATGTAGTGGTTCATAGTGCCACCAAATACCTTTCGGGACACGGTGATACACTGGGCGGAGTTGCCACATCTTCTGATGAAAACTATATTGCCGACCTGAAGTTCGGATACATGTGTGAACTAGGCGGTGTAATGAGTCCTTTCAACGCCTGGCTGATTCTGAGAGGAATGAAGACACTGCCACTCAGAATGAAAATGCATGAGAGCAACGCAATCGCTATTGCTGAATTCCTCCTGAAACATAAAGCGATCAATAGAGTCATATATCCTGGACTAGAAGATCATCCTGGGCACTCTATGGCTGAAAAACAGATGACAGGGTATGGAGGAATCGTCAGTTTTGAGCTTCACGGTGGTCTTGATGCAGCACGAGACTTCGTTGAGAGACTCAAGCTTTTAAAATTAGCTGTTAGTCTAGGAGATACCGAATCCCTGGTTGAGATCCCTGCACTGATGACTCATAGAGACTATCCGAGTAGTGAGCTGGAGAAGTTTGGGTTCACAGAATCGACAGTGCGAATCTCTGCTGGACTGGAACATCCGGAAGACTTGCTTGCAGATATCGAACAGGCACTATGAAAGGAGCAATCATGAAAGCTCTGGTTTTTGACGGTTCGCTTCATCTTGAAGAGATCGATTTGCCTGAGCCCCGCCAGGGCGAGGCACTGATAAGCGTCAGACTCGCTGGAATCTGCAATACAGACCTGGAAGTCATTAAAGGATACATGGGTTTTTCAGGGGTGCTCGGTCACGAGTTTGTTGGTGTTGTAGATCTTTGCAATGATGAGACCCTGATCGGGAAGAGGGTCGTTGGTGAGATCAATGTGGCTTGTGGTGCCTGTGAGTACTGCATGAACGGAATGAAGAAGCATTGCTCAGATTTGAGTGTAATAGGTATAAATGGTCACAATGGTTGTTTTGCTGAGTACATTGTTCTTCCCATCGACAATCTTCACCTGGTTCCGGAAACGGTTCCTGATGAAGAAGCCATTTTCGTCGAACCACTGGCTGCGGCGTACCACGTGTTCGAAACTGTCTGGGTAAAACCTTCTTCAAGGGTACTGATCATTGGCGATGGAAAACTCGGGCTTCTTATTTCTATGGCGGCATCTTCTCTCGGGATTGAGCACACACTGGTAGGAAGACATCCTGAAAGGTTCGCAATGCTTGATAGTAACGTTAATACAATAAGTAGCAACGCTCAGACTAATCTGAAAGGTTACTACGACATAGTAATAGAGGCAACGGGAAATGAGCAGGGAATGGTTCTCGCACTTTCAGCAGTCAGAGCCACCGGAACAATTGTCTTGAAGAGCACTTACTCTCATATGCCGAACGTCGATCTGTCCAAAGTTGCCGTTAACGAGCTCAAGATTGTTGGTTCTAGATGTGGTCGATTTGAAGACGCGATAAGGTCTCTCGAGAAGAAGAGTGTGAAACCGGAACAACTGGTAGACAGGATCTTTCCTTTTGATAAGGCTCTGGAGGCACTTGATTATGCTCCGGGTCATCTAAAAGTTCTTCTCAGGATGTGATAGCCATGAAGTACAGAATCGTATATCTCGATCTCGATCACACGTTGCTCGAATTCGAGTCCGCAGAAGAGAACGCTCTGAAGCTGCTTTTCCATGAGTATAATAGGGAACTGACAGAAGACGAGTGCGAGCTTTACAAAGCGATAAGCGAAAAGTGGTGGGATCTGCTGGATACTGGACGTTGCAAGAAGGACGAGATTCTGGTAGGAAGATTCAGAGAGTACTTCGATAGACTCAACGTGAAAGAGAACCCCCATGCTGCTTCTGACAGGTACCTTGAACACCTTTCGAGACAAGGAATGGCAATTGCAGGGGCAATCGATTTCCTTGAAGAGATGCGTGACCGGGGTCAGAGAATGGCAGCAATAACCAATGGCGTTGAGTTTGTTCAGTTAAGAAGAATAGAGATCGCCGGATTGAACGCATACCTGGACTTCGTGGTGACATCAGAAAGAGCTGGCTTCACAAAACCTCATCCGGGTATCTTCCACTATGCCTCAGAGCTTTCGGGCATCCCTGCTGACAGATCGGTGTACATCGGAGACAGCCTTGAGACCGATTGGGCGGGAGCCCGAAACGCGGGAATGCCGTTTATTCTGCTAGACATATTTGCTAAAGAACCTTCTAACAATGGTGTTCAGGTAGCAAGAAGCTATGAGGAACTCCTTGAGCTGTTGTTCTAGTGTTTCCTTGAGTCACTAATCTTTCCATAGAGCTGCGGACTTTCCAGGGAAATCGATCTTCCTTCTCTATCCAGCACAAAGTTCGGAGAGATCAGGAAACCTCTTACTGACGTGTATGAACTGATACGAGTGTAGTCAAGAATGGTTGAACTTACGACCTCGCAACCTTCTTCAATCACAGAATTTGCTCCCAGTATCGTCGGGCCCTTGATAACGGTATTTCTGCCAACCTTACAACTTCCTCCGATATATACCGGTGGTTCGATTTTCACATGAGGCTCAATAGATGCCCCGGCTCCCACAAAGACACCTTCACTCATCTCTACTCCTCCAGGATGAAATCCCGGAATACCTCCTTCAAGAGCAGTCTCCAGTACTTCAAGGTAATCCGTGGTTCTGCCAATATCAAACCAGGAGATCTCGGTTTTCGCTGCAACGACCATCTTTCCTCGCGAAACAAGATCAGGTATAAGCTGACTGCCGATATCGTAGAATGATCCAGAAGGTATGTAATCAAGGGCCTCAGGCTCAAAGAAGTAGATTCCCGTGTTAACCAGCGTCGATCTTGCTTCTTCTTGTGAAGGCTTCTCCTGGAAGCTGATAATTCTTCCATCGTCTCTGCAAAGAATCACGCCATAGTTGGCCACGCTTTCAAGTGGAACGTGTGTTGCAGCTATTGTTGCGATTGCCCCTGATTCTTTGTGTATGTCGAGAACGGAGCTGAGATCCATATCTACTATCGCATCACCGCAAAGAACGACAAAGGTTTCATCGAAGAAACCAGAGAAATCCTGGATCCTCTTAAGCCCTCCTGCGGAACCGATTGGTTCTGT
>CAZSXB010000044.1:0-8884 GCA_964611155.1 uncultured Thermotogaceae bacterium | reverse complement strand
AGCTCACCGTTATTGAAGTAGCCTTCAAATGAGTACCCGACGTTGAGATCATACCTCGAACCATCCCTGACGTAGTCCTGAATCTTCCAGCCAAGGTGTGAAATGTTTATCATTAGCTGACTGACACGATTCTTCTTGAGCAATTCCAGAAGAAAGTCTATAACGGGTTTATCAACTATGGGGAGCATCGGTTTGGGACAGACTTCTGTGAGAGGTCTGAGTCTTGTTCCTGCCCCTGCAGCAAGGATCATCGCTTTCACAGATCTTCTCTATCCTTTTTCTTGCCTCTTCTGGTCACTTGAGAGATCATCATGGCAGCCCCTGCAATGATCAACACAAAACCGATCACGAAAGTCCCCCCAAGATCTGTAAACGATGTGACAGCAAAGACAACTGCAATTGCAGTAAGAATTGTAACTGGGACCAGAAGTCCTGTGTTCTTTCTCCCGGTGAACAGGTATAGCTGGAAGAGACCTACAGCAGGAGCGAGTACAAACAGTGTCCATCCGCCCGAGCTGATGAATCCCTTGTTAAGAACGTCGAGAGTCAGGGTCAAGGCTACCATCAGCAGGATTCCTCCAGGCACAAGCAACCCTTCCTGTTTCTTTTTGAAGCCTCCAAACTCCATTATTAGTCCGGGTATCCATATGAACATCACCCAGAAGTTGTCCATCACAGGCTCTACGAAAATCACCATCAGTCCAAGTGCAACAAAGATTAGACCCAGAATAACCCTGCCGAACAGTTCTCTACCGTTTTCAGCCATTGACGCACCTCCCCGCCGCGTAATACACTGTGATTATATCAGCAGAGATTATCTTCAGGAACATCACCTGATCGTTCACTGTCTAAAAGTCATCTCATACTGCTGTATGAAGGGGGTTCGCTATGAAGAGAAAGAGAATCATCATTGCAATGGTAGCTTTGTCAGTTCTTTTGTCAAGCCTCACCTGGGGAAACAATACTGCCACTTTTAACGCTATGATAATCGAAGTAAATGAAGAGATTCCTGATAGCCTCTTCGAGTCTTTTGGAACCAGATCTGCCCAGTTTCAGTACTTCTTACTGAACAACGACAGGCAAGGACCAACAACCTTAATCGTAAAAGGATGGCTCTTTGCACCCGAAGAAGTCATACACGACAAGATCGGCACCATCATAGTATCTGGAGGTGGTTACGATCTTCTGAGAGACATTAAGCTAGTTAGAGATGGAATCTATCTGCGTCTTAGACCCCACCTATTTGTGCTTCCCGCTGACGTTTCGCATTTGTCGCTCTTTGGCTTGCAGCTGTTTTTGATTGAACAGGAGGAGGAGGTATTCATGGATTTCGAGGTCGTCACTCCTTCACGGACACCCAGAATGTTTTCAGAGGGTATGGAAGTCTACAGGAAAGTTGATGAAGAGGTTCAGCAAGAGAGAAGGTTTGTTGCGGGAGAGAATGTTCTCATTGGCGTATTTGGAGGTGAGAAACCCACAGGAGGATACTCGATTGACGTAGACTCAGTCAGAAGGGAAGGGTATGAAATATACGTGAACGCAATTCTTAGAATCCCTGGAAGAGACGCATTCGTAACTCAGGCTTTTACTTACCCCGCAAAGATAATCAGCATTCCTCTTGAGGTCGAGCCAGGTAACTACAGAATTGTGATTGAGCTATCTTCTCTCAGAGATGGAGAAGTACTATCTACAAACCAGTACACGTCTTCGATTTCTGTTTCTATACCTTCTGAATAGTTCAAGAAGTTTTGTGTTGGCTTGATTGACACTGGTCATCCATGACCTTTTCTGCACTAGCTGAGGAAGAAAAGGGGTGTTATGGTGCTGGAGAGCTCGGAACAAGCTTATCTAAGGTTATCAAGAATGGTTTCAGAACTGGATCACTACGCTTTTATCAGTAAGAGTGCTCTGGATAACTGGCATTTCTCAAGGCACTCATCAGCGAAACAGACTGAGAGAGCTACGGCAGAGGTTGGCTTTCACTGGAATCCTGAGCCTTTTCCTGTATACTTCTCAAGACGTTTCAGGTTTGCTCATTTGGAGCAGCATCAGAGGTTGTTTTTCAGAGCAGACTTCGGCGGAGAATCACTCGTTATTGTTGATGGCAGAAGTTTTGGTGAGCTGAACGAGGAGCATCATTATATAGATGTTTCGTGCTTATGTGATTCGCAAGAGCATGAGCTGATTGTCGAGGTTGTTCCCAGAAGCCTCTTTGGTAAACCCGTCGAATACCCTGTGTTCAGGGAGAGCAGACTATTCTTAATCGATAAAGACATCTATGATGTCCTGTTAGATATGAAGCAGGTATTGGAACTGATTCGATGGTCCGGTGATCAGGGACTATCAAATCGACTTATCAGGTTGCTCGATAATACAATTTCAATGATAGACATTCCCAGAGACACTGATAGCTACCGATCCAGTGTTGTCGACGATGCGATCATGTATTCTGCAGTTAGTGGTGTCTGGGCACCTCCTGTTCTCAACAACGAACACACTGTAGGGCTTCCAGAAGAGTCCAAGGCAAATCTTCTGCGTGCGGGCGTCGAGCTCTGGAAAGGGCTCTCAGGCATCCGTGATCTTTATCCCAAGAAGGGGTCCATGACAGTTTTCGGACATGCTCACATAGACTACGCATGGTTGTGGCCAGTCGAAGAAACTAAGAGAAAGATCAGGAGAACGTTCGCAAATGCTTTGAGACTCTCGAAGAGATTCAGAGATTTCGTGTTCGTTCAGTCTTCAGCGAAAATGTACGAGGATCTGCACGAAATCGATCCGTTTCTCTTTGAACAAGTTTCAGAGCTTGTGAGAGAAGGCCGCTGGGAACCAATTGGAGGATCGTGGGTTGAATTCGATGCGAACATCCCTGGACCTGAATCATTGATTCGTCAGTTTCTCATGGGTCAGAAATCGCTAAACAGGTTCTTTTCAAAACGAAGCAGGGTAGCGTGGTTACCTG
Source organism: uncultured Thermotogaceae bacterium (assembly GCA_964611155.1). Lineage (GTDB taxonomy): Bacteria > Thermotogota > Thermotogae > Petrotogales > Kosmotogaceae > UBA9910. The sequence goes on along the minus strand of CAZSXB010000044.1, from coordinate 5,925 downwards.
ATGCTTTTGGTTTCAGCTGGATACTTCCTCAGATACTTAGAAGCGCTGGGATCGACTTCTTTGTGACCACCAAACTGACATGGAACGACACCAATCCCTTCCCATACGATCTCTGCAGGTGGAGAGGAATAGATGGTTCTGAGGTCATATATCACAGCTTCAATAACCCAAACGAAGGGTATAACGGCCATCTGGATGTGAGAGACGTTATGCAGACCTGGCAGAACTACAGAAGTAAAGACCTTCATATGGAGACGATTTTGTCCAACGGATACGGTGATGGTGGAGGGGGTCCGACTGATGAGATGCTTGAACAATACCTCAGGATGAAAGACCTCCCTTTTCTACCTGTTCTGAAGATGCGAAAAGTAGAAGAGTTCTTCAATTCACTGGAGAAGGGTGCACATGATCTCCCGGTCTGGGATGGAGAGTTGTATCTCGAAAAGCATAGAGGCACTGCATCATCACAGTCACGAACCAAGATTCTTCACAAGAGAGCTGAAGATGCTCTATACTTAACGGAGTATCTGGCTACCATTCTGTGCAATGAAAACAAGTATCCACACGATAACCTTCATGAATGCTGGGACATGCTTCTTAGAAACGAATTCCACGACATATTGCCTGGCTCATCGATCAGGGAAGTGTATGTTAAGACGGAACAAGAACTCAACCAGTTGCTTGATCAGACAGACAGGATGCAGCAGGACATGCTTGAATCTCTTGGGGATTCAAGAGACTACTACTTAACAGTAATCAACGTTTCATCAGCTCCAGAAACTCTTTGCTTCATTATGGACGGGAGAGAGTTCTACGAGGTTACTACAGCTGAAGGTATTCTCTTTGAAAGACAGATGCTTTCTGATGGACGAGTACTCTACATGTCTGAAGAAACCCTTGCTCCATTTGAGAAGAAATCGTTTCGCAGAACCTATGATATTCCTGTTCACCCGCTCAAAAGAGAGAATGTGGATGACACAACAATGGAAAATGATCATCTACGTGTGAAGGTGAACCCTGATGGTTCAATGTTTCTCTTCGATAAAGATACTGGCAGAGAGGTTTTTGAAGGCTCTGGAAACCAGCTCTTCCTTTTCAAGGATATCCCACCTTATTGGGATGCATGGGACATCTCAATCGCACATGAGAAACACGGCAAGAGACTAATTCCTGAAAACGTAGCGAAGGTCGAATGGGGACCTTTAAGAGAGGCAATAAGGGTCACCTACAAGCTTGACGGAAGCTCAATACTTCAGACATACACTCTAGCAAGGGAATCAAGAAGGGTCGATGTCGAAACAACTATTGACTGGCATATGCGCAGAACTATGTTGAAGGCGGAATTTCCACTGCGAATACTGTCGCGGAGCGCGAGTTTTGACCTCGGGTGCGGTTACATCCAGCGTTCCACACACTGCAATCGGACTACTGATCAGGCCATGTTTGAGGTCCCGGGTCATCGTTGGGTTGATATGAGTGAGTTTGGATTTGGGACGAGTATTCTGAATAATGGGCTTTACGGCCACAGTGTACGACAGAACAAAATATCCCTGACACTCTTGCGTTCCCCGATATTTCCGGATTTTCTGTCCGATGAAGGAGAGAATACCTTCACCTATTCAGTTTTTCCTCATCCGGGAAACTCTCTTCTGCCTGTCCTTCAGGAATCAGAAAAACTCAATAGACCACTAGTTGTAATTGAAGGAGAAATCAAAGAGTTGTCTGAAAGGATCATCGATTTCAGAGGAGCATCAGAAACCCTGAAGCTAATGTCCATGAAGCGGAACAATGAAGGAGAAGTGGTAATAAGACTCTGCGAAACGCTCGGAAAGAGGGGAAAGACAAGCGTCAGCTTTGGATTTGCATTCTCCAAAGCTTTCTTGTGCAATGTTCTCGAAGAACCTCTGACAGAACTGACCCCGGCGAATGGCAGAGTTGACATATGTTACAGACCTTTTGAGATAATCACACTGGTCCTCAGAGCTGATAAGTGATCAGGAAGTAATGATGAGATTCAGACAATTCTCAGTTTTTCCCGCATCTCTGAATACTCTCTGGGAAGACAACCGTATAGGGAGGGTGGCCCTTTGGAGAAGTGGCTGATCAAATTCGGTATAGTGCTTCTGATCGTGGGCGTGACCTTTTTGCTGCTGAGAAGAATGGGATTGGTTCTTGGCAGACTCCCGGGCGATATCGTGATCGAGAGAGAAGGATTTCGCTTCTGGTTCCCGATAGTAAGCTGCCTTGTCGTCAGTGGACTGATTACTGCTGTGTTCTGGGTAGTATCTCTGCTTCGCAAAATCCTGTAAACCGTCTTCATTCAGAGAGTAGTAGCTCTCTGACCCTTCTGAATTCATTATCAGAGATCTTCAATTCTTTTCTTCTTTCTTCTATGAAAACAATTATCTGTTCTGGGGCTGTAAAGTCCAGATCCTTCCAGATCATGGAAATGAGCTGAGCAGGCAGTTTAGACTCAGTAGCCAGTACTCCGATAGCCTTTGGCAGAGATTCCCTGATCTCCTCGAGTTTTGACATATGACCTTTCTCGAGATACTCGAGGGATTTCTCAACAACAGCTTTGCCGATTCCTTTGATCTTGCTGAGTCCCTGAATAGTAGAAGAGGTGAACTCATCAGCATCTTGGTTCTTGATCGCTCGCGAAGCAAATCTGTAGCTCCTGACCTTGAAAGGATTGTCTCTTGAAACCTCAAGCAGCCTGGCGAGTTGCTCAAACTGGTGTGCGAGTTCTGACTTTGCTACAGTATTATCCACTCTATCAATCCTCTCACAACGCTTGCACATCGCTATATAATGATAACAGATCAGTTTCATTTCTCTTCATAGTCAGATCTTTGGTAAACACCGCCAGACAATGGTAGGATTAGATTCAGCAAGGCCTGCCTTTGGCCTCGTTCCTGCATACAAGTAATGGGTAGGTCGAATTCAGGAGGTGAGGAAATGCGTTTGAAAAGGACAGCTCTCCTTGTACTGCTTCTTGTTTTCGTAGCCGTCTTAGCCTTGTCACATAGTGCTGTTCAGAGAACCAGCAACGGGATTATTGCCTTCATTACTGACTGGGGTTCTCGAGACTGGTATGTTGGTGCCGTAAAAGGTGTAGCTCTGTCGATCTTCCCGGAGGCTACTATCGTGGATATCACCCACGATGTCCCACCTTTCGAATTGGAAGAGGGCGCTGCAACACTCTGGTTTTCTTCAAGGGAGTTCCCGTCAGGGACGGTTTTTGTGGCTGTGGTCGACCCTGGTGTAGGAACGGAAAGAAGACCTCTGGTAGTACACACTGAGAACGACATGTTCTTTGTGGGTCCAGACAATGGTCTCTTTACCTACGTAGTGCTGGACTTTGGCGTCAAAGCTGTGTATCAGATAACCAACGAATCATTTATGAGACCACCAGTTTCCTACACGTTCCATGGTAGAGACATCTTCACACCAACTGCTGCCAATCTGGCGGCCGGTCGGAAAGTGAGCGAAGTGGGACCTGAGATAACTGACTACATCATGTTTGACGTGGGAGCCGCGTACATAGAAGATGAACTTATCTACGGTGAAGTAATGAATCATGACCAGTATGGAAATCTCAGAACAAATATCACACGTGAGTATGTCGATGAACTTGGTCTGACTTTCGGTGACAGGATCAAGTTGACTGTTGAGGGAAAGACAATTGAGACTGTGTTTGTTAACACTTACGGAGACGTGGAAGTTGGTGAATTCCTTACTTATGTTGCCAGTACCGAGCAGTTTGCCATAGCTATCAACTGGGGAAACGCACGAGAGTATTTCGATGCTGATATCGGCTCAGAAGTGATTATCGAGAAGATCCATTAGGCCCGTGAAACCGTCTAGCCAGCCGGCACGTCTAAACGACGTGCCGGTTTTTTTGAAGGATGCATGTCTTTGCTTCCAAAACATCAGCTTTTTCAAGGAGTGAGAACAATGAAAGATGCTGGTCTCTTCATTGGTATTGCATTAACGATTGTCCTTGTTGCTGTTCTGCTGAGTGTACAGGAACCAGTGCCACTGGAACCGTACAAACCTAATATTCCACCAGGATCTACGATATATACACGAAACACTATTCTTTCATGGGAGTTTAGAGGAGATTCAAGAACAACTGTTGAATTGGGCCTTTCCGGGATCTTCAAGATCGGAGAGAAAGGTCGGTTGATTCTGGATATCTCCGGTACTGCTCCAATTTCATGTACGGCTTACGAGGTCTATTTTGGTGACTCTCCCAATCCACCACTTTACGAAACCGTGCGTTGTCAAAGAGAGATCGTGATAAGAGGACTTGAGCGTGGTCGCACATACTACTGGCAGATCACTGCAATAACAGAGGACGGACAGCTCTATCGTGGCCCTCTGTGGTGGTTCCACGTTGATTAGACCACGCGGTTGGGGGCACGTTTTCCATTGAGAACGGCGATAACGTTTCTTGCAACCATTATTGCCATTTCCACTCTGGTTTCGCGAGTAGCAGAACCCAGGTGCGGAAGTAGAACGACATTATCCAGTTCCCTCAAAGCACGTGGAATCTCCGGTTCGTTCTCGAATACGTCAAGTCCCGCGGCGAATATCCTCTTCTCGCTCAGGAATTGTATCAAAGCCTGTTCGTCGATGACAGCCCCTCTGGAAGTGTTTATCAGCACAGCAGTTGGTTTCATCAGTTTCAGTTTGGAAGAGCCAATAAGGTGTCTGGATTCTTTGGTCAATGGAACGTGAACAGACACAACGTCTGATACCTTCAGAAGATCTTCAAGACTTCTGTATTCAACAGAAAGCGCCTTCTCTTCCTTCTTCGAAGCAGGCATCCTGTTGTGATAGACAACCTTCATCCCGAAAGCCTTAGCTCTTTGAACCACTGCTTTTCCGATCCTTCCAAGACCGATTATTCCAAGAATCCTGTCTTTGAGTGAAACCCCAAGCAGTAATTCTGGCTTCCATCCGTCAAACAAACCTCTGCGAACAAATCGATCTCCTTCGACCAACCTTCTTGTGGTGGCAAGTATCAAAGCCATTGTCAGATCGGCCGTCGCTTCAGTGAGCACCCCGGGGGTATTGCTAACAACAATGCCTCTCTCTTTTGCTGCAACGATATCAATATTGTTGAACCCCACAGCATAATTGGCTATGATCTTGAGGTTCTCAAGTCTTCCGATTACTTCCCGGTCTATCTGATCGGAAAGCAGAGTGACGAGTGCATGAGCTTCCTCAGCAAAATCAATGAGCTCAGACCTGTTAAGAAATCGATCCTGAGCATTGACTTTCAGTTCGTATCTTCTAAGAAGCCTGAGCCCTTCTTCCGGTAGCTTGTATGTTACACAGATCTTCTGCACGGAAATCAGCCCTCTACAGGATATAGATAAATCTTAACATGACTTCTGCAGAGTAAGATCTTACGCAGCAGCCTTCTTCAGGGTAATTCCGTAATCACCAGCATCGAGCTCCACGGTATCGCCCTGGCCGAGTTCACCACTCACAATCATGTCAGCCACAGGCCCCTCCACATCTCTCTCGATTATCCTTCTCACAGGTCTGGCACCATATAGTCGATCAAACCCGATAGACGCGAGGTGTGCGAGCGCCTTTTCAGTATAGCCGAGAGCAATTCCTTGCTCCTGAAGACGCTTTTTGACACTTTCGAGTTGCAGTTCTACTATCTTCTGCATGATATCTTCACCTAGAGGCTTGAAAAGAACAATTGCATCCAGCCTGTTTATAAACTCAGTTTTGAAAGCTGCTTTGATTGAATGCTCTACCCTTTCCACTATCTCACTGCTGCCGGAATCGATTTCTGCAAGTTCTTCAGATGAGATATTGCTGGTCATTATGATGATTGTATTCGAAAAACTGACTGTCTTCCCCTTGCCATCCGTGAGCCTTCCATCATCCATTACCTGCAGA
>CAZSXB010000043.1:0-16808 GCA_964611155.1 uncultured Thermotogaceae bacterium | reverse complement strand
TGCCCTGAAGATCGGTAAGATGATCAATCATCTCCGCAGCAAGAGTAAGAAATAGTGCATGCACCGTTCGCGATGGATCGAGCTTCCCAGCTTCGCCACAGCTTTTGTGACCTTGCTTCGTGGCCGATCTTGGAACACCCCGCTTCTTGAGCGTTCTTTGCTCAACCCGCTTCACCACGGTTCTTGTGGTTCCGCTTCTGCCCTGCTCTTGGGCATTCGCTTCTCTGGCGTTTCTTGCCAGACTAGCTTCTCGTCGCGAAGCGGCGATCCGCTTCGCGCAGCGTATTTCTGCGTCTGCTCTTCATAGTCCATAGAGGTTCTTGAGTAATGGAAGCAGCAGAAGGCTTATATAACCTCCAAGTGCCAGGAACGGCCCGAATGGAATTCTTGTCTCTTTAGACATTTTTTTGCCCTGGGCTCTTGAAACAATCGCGTATGCGGCAAGGGCCACTATTGAACCAATCATTATCGTGAACAGAGTACCTATAACGCCGGTTGCAAGGGCAAGGACCCCCAGGAGTTCGACGTCTCCGAAACCAAAGCTGTCTTTCTTGAAGCGATTGGCGAGGAAGAAAAACAGTATCATCATGCCAAAGACAATCGCAGCCTCGATCAGAATCCTGGGAAATGTACCGGACAGTATACTCCATGCAAGAGAACCTGCTGCAATAACCGCAATACCGCTGTCAGGAATCAGGAAGTGTTCGAGGTCAATGAAACTGACAAGAATAAGACCTGATGAAATAAGACATGCGGCAATCGCGAGATATGGTCTCATCACTATTGAGTTCAGAAGAAAGGAGCCCGCCGTAAGAAGCTCCACAATGAAATATCTCAAAGGAATAGGTTTCTTGCAGTATCTGCATCTGGCCCTCAGCAAGATGTAACTGAAAACAGGGATGTTGTCATTCCATGCAAGCTCGTGTGAGCAATCGGGGCATATACTTCTTCGGGGTCTGAGAGGAGTATAGCCAGACCGCGGAAGTCTGAATATCAGCATGTTTAAAAAGCTTCCTATAACAAGCCCCGCTATCAGGAGAAGAATGTGGATTATCAGACTATTCCGCACGCCTTTCTTTCAGATTCGGTCAGAAACTCCTTGAATAGCTCCTCTTTTCCGTAGAAATACCACAACTCCTCATTACTGAATTCGTCAAGAATTTCGGCAGCCTTTGAATACTCCTTCTCCTTAACATAAGGAACAACAGAAAGCAACTTGAGATGTCTCAATTGAGGAGACTCTTTCAAGAAATGCTCAACGCATTTCTTGACCTTCGAGAACCTTCCATGCTTAAACTGTATTCTTGACCAGACCTCAATATCATTTGCATAAGCCGGCTCCGACTCAAGGATTTCCTTTTCGAGTCTGTTTGCTCCTTCCGTGTCCCCAAGTTTATCCAGCAGTTGAATGAGTCGGCATTTTGTAAGAAGATTTCTGGGGTCCTGATCAATCATGTTCTTCATTACACCGATTGCTTTTTCCAGATCTCCAGAATGCTCGTAGGCATCGGCAAGCATGAAATATGTTACTGAATGATCGGGCGACAACTTGAGTTCTTCTTCCCAGTAGAAAGCAGCTTCAGCATACTTTCCAAGGTTATAGAAGGTCTGACCAAGCGTTGAATATGCAGAAACAAGAACAGGATTCTGTTCTATTGCTCGTCTTATCCATTCTATTCCTTTGTTGACTTCACCGGCTTCTATATAAAGCGTTCCCTTAAGCTCCATCGTAGCAGCAGGGTCGACTTCTGCATCTATCATCAGATCAAGAAAGGACTGAGCATCTTCGTATCGTTCTTTGTCTGCAAGTGACATCACCTTGTCGCGATAGCCACAGAACGAGCCATGCCGGAACTGAGAGAAACTGACTTCTGCTTCTTTGAGGTACTCGACGAACTCAGGGAACTCAATGGGAGAATAAACGATGGGGCTTACAACAGACTCGAATTGTTCTGAAAGCTTCCGTGCAGTATCCAGGCCTTTCTCAAGTTTGGTTCCGGATAGATCCCCTTTCATCGCAGGGTAGTCACCGTCATATACAAGGTCGAGGACTGCGATCGCAAAGGGTAGCAGAAGATCGATTTCACAACTCTGACCCTCCCAGGTCAGTCTTATGTAGTTCATAGTACCACCCCTTTCGGTTACTAATAATATACCACGCATCGAGGAGCATGATCGACGTCTCGAAACGGGATTGAATGGTAACAGGAGTTCGATAATGCCTGTGACACGTCATGGTCTTTTTTGTTGTCATTGTGATACGATTTACTCATACCTGAAGTATCGAGGTGATGAGATGAAGGGATCAATAGTTGCTATTCTCAAGTACGCACTCATGAGAGAACGGGAAGGAGTTTCATTCTATTCGGAAAAACTCAAGAATGCTGTTATCCCGGAAGTTAAAGAGGTTCTTTCAGGATTGGTGGATATGGAGAGGCAACACGCGCAGTTCATCATGGAGTTGTTGGAGAAGGGCACAAGGGGAGACGAGATCTCGCTTGAGTCTGAGGAAAGTAACGATATCTTCAAACAACGCGAAATTGCTGAGCTATCAAGGTTCTCTCTGGAGAGTATTGCTGGAGATCTCTCGCTGGTGCGCATGGCATACCTTATAGAGAAAGACTTCGAGGAGTTCTATAAGAAAGCTTCCCAGGAGAGTGATGAGGAAGATGCTTCATCTATCTTCCTTGAATTGGCTCGCTGGGAGAACGGGCACAAAAAAGTGCTCATGGATCTATACGAAGAGCTGAAAAAGGAGTACTGGGACAGACAGGGATTCACCCCACTCTTCTGACGAGCTTCTATCCCCTGTTCTTTCGCTTCCTGTCGGGTCTATCATTCACTATTTCGAAGTCTATTTCTGCCGTGGTCTTATCTGCACGGATAGCTTTGACCTTTAGCACGTCACCTATCCTGAAGATACGTTTCTTCTGTCTTCCCACAAGCATGTTCTTTTGTTCATCAAAGTCGTAGTAATCATTAAGTGTGGAGACGTGAACCAATCCTGATATCATCTTGTCCGAAACCTCGACGAACAGCCCGAACTTGGTAACACCGGTTACCACAGTTTCAAAAGTCTGGCCTACTCGCTGCTGAATGTACTCAGCTTTCTTTATGTCCATTATGTCCCATTCGGCCTCATTTGCGTTACGCTCCATTCTGGAGCAATGTTTTGCCATCTGAGGCAAGGTTTCCGCGAGCTTTGATATTTCCTCGGCCTTATGATTCCCTTTTCGTGTTATCTTCTTGAGTAGTCTGTGTACTGCCAGATCAGGATATCGCCTGATAGGTGAAGTGAAATGAGTATAAGCCCGTGAAGCCAGTCCAAAATGGCCAATGTTTACATCTGAGTACACCGCGCGCTTCATACCTCGTACAAGCAGCTTCTGGATAGACTCATGGAGCGGATGGTCTCTTGTGCTCTCAAGCACCTGTTGAAGAGCCTTCGGGTGTATGTTCTGAGGGATTTTCACTTTCATTCCCAATGCCTCTATATACTGTTTCAACTGCAGTATTGATTCAGAGTCAGGTTCTTCATGGATACGGTATACCGAAGGGAATTCCTGTCTGAAAAAGTGTTCCGCAATGGTCTCGTTAGCCCTGATCATGAACTCTTCTATCATTTCTTCCGCTTCGCCTCGTTCCTGTGGGACAATGTCAGTAACGAATCCTTCATCATCAAACTCGATATAGGCTTCTCTTGAGGAGATGTCCATCACAGATCCGCGCTTCTTCCTGTGATCTCTGAGTATTTGTGCCAATTCAAAAGCCAGGTCAAGGTCGGGCTGAACTATTTCCAGCTTTCTGGAGATACTCTCATCTGCAGTTGCATTTCTCAATTCGTTAACTTCTCTGTACGTGAGCCGCCTGATGGACCTGATTACTCCCTGATGGATCTTGTAGTCCTTCAGTTTGCCCTGCTGACTTATTGCCATCTCCAGAGACAGTGAGAGTCTATCGACACCCTCGTTAAGCGAACAGATGCCGTTGGATAGCTCGACTGGAAGCATCGGTATCACAGTATCGAGTAGATAGACAGACGTTGCCCTGGAATAGGCTTCTCGGTCAAGAGCAGAACCCTCCGTGACATAATGGGAAACATCTGCAATATGAACCCCAAGAAGGTAATCCCCTTTATCATTCCTTTTTATGCTTATTGCATCATCGAAGTCCTTTGCATCATCTCCATCGATCGTGAATATTTTCTCATCTCTGAAGTCTTTTCTTCCTTGCATATCCTTGGCAGAGATCTTGTCCGCAATGGCACGAGCCCCTTTTAAGACATCCGCGGGAAACTCACCAGGCTGTGGGAGGGCGTGGCGGAATATTACAGTGGGAAGATCCACAGCGGGACTCGATGCATCACCCAGGACCTTTTCGACGGTGCCTTCTGGATTACGACCGGGAGACGGGTAACGGGTGATTCTAACGACGACCTTCTCGTCTGGTTTGGCATTCATAAGGTTCTCGGGTGGTATGTAGAAATCGTATTTCAGTTTGAGGTCATCTGGCACAACGAATGCAAAGAGTCCTCTGAGCTTAAATGTACCCACAAGCAGTTCTCTGTTTCGCCTGAGAACTCTTACAACCTTTCCCTTCTGAAGACCTCTATGTTTACCGATTATTTTCACCATTACGAGATCACGGTCAATAGCATAGCCCGAATCTTCAACCGCTACAAAAATGTCTTCTCCGTCCTCTCTTTCGACAAAAGCAGCGTGCCCTTTCCTGGTAAAGCTTATTTCACCGACTGCTGTATTCTCTCCGGGTAGGGAGAACCTTCCTCCTCCGTCACGGATTATCTTTCCCTTTTCTACCAGTTCTTTGATTGTCTCCCTGAGTCTTCTTATTTTCTCCCCAGAATGTATGTTCAAAGATTTCGCTATCATCTTTTGGGTGAGTCCGCTTCTTCCTGCCTGCTGAAGTATGTCAATTACTGATGTCTCGAGCGTTTCCAAGATTGCACCTCCATGACGAACTTATAGCCCGTGCTATAATTATACTGTACGTGCAAAGCCAGTCATAGTAGCTGTGAATGAATACTAGGAGGTAGAACGATGAGGGTAGGAATACTTACGGGCGGAGGAGACTGTCCGGGTCTGAATGCGGTGATCAGAGGAATAGTCAAATCAGCAAGTGACGACATCGAGATCCTTGGCATAAAACATGGATGGCAGGGTTTGGTCACGGGAGAATACAGAACTCTTACTGATGATGATGTAGAGGGTATTCACATAATCGGCGGGACTATTCTGGGGACCTCAAGAACGAATCCTTTCAGTAACGACAAGCTAAGGCAGAAAGTTGAAAGCAACATAAAGGAGCTTGAACTGGATGCCCTAATTGGAATCGGTGGCGACGACACTCTAACCGTTGCTGCAAAGCTGTCTTCACTGGGTTACAGAGTCATCGGAGTTCCGAAGACGATTGATAACGACGTCTCCAACACTGACTATACATTTGGCTATCATACTGCAGTTAACGTCGGCGCAGATGCCATCGACAGGCTTCACTCCACAGCACGATCACACAGGCGTATTGTTGTCGTTGAGCTTATGGGAAGAGACGCAGGATGGATTACTCTTGAAGCCGGTCTGGCCGCTGGAGCGCATCTCATACTGGTTCCCGAATTTCCCATGACCATCAGCGAGATAGTTGATTATGTCCACAAGAGGATGAAGAAACACGGCTACATGGTTATCGCTCTTGCTGAAGGGTTCAAACCAACGGAGCTTGAGAATGTCGTGGGTGACAAGAACGAGATAGATGCTTTTGGTCATATTCGACTCGGTGGAATTGCTCATTACCTTGCAGAGGTTATCAAAGACAAGACTCAGTACGATACGAGGTCTGTGGTTCTCGGGCATCTCCTGAGAGGAGGAACACCAACGGCTTTTGACAGGATCCTGGGGACAAGGTTTGGAGTCCATGCAATGGAATTGGTTATCAGGAAAGATTTTGGCCGTATGGTTGCACTCAAGGGCGGAGACATTGTATCAGTTCCTATCGAGTACGGAATAGCCACCAAGAAGCTTGTACCGTACGAGTATTACCGTCTTGCCCAGATCTTCTTTGGCTAGGAGAGTGAGGAATCGTTTATGAAGCCCATCGATTGGGCGGAGAAGGTTATCAAGAGCTATGTTGCTGAAGGTCGGATTCCTTCGTTGGAAGAATGCAAAGACGAAGACCTTGTTCGAAATAAGGCAGGCTGCTTTGTAACAATCCACGGCAGAGATGGTTCACTTCGCGGATGCATTGGCACTCTGTCTCCGAGCACCGGTAGTTTGGCAGAAGAGATAAGATCAAACGCTCTGTCATCTGCAACAAGAGATCCAAGGTTTCCACCGCTTTCAGCAGAAGAGCTGGATGATATATTTTTGTCAGTTGATGTGCTCGAAAAACCAGAAGAGTGCAGTATCGAAGAGCTTGACCCCAAAGAGTACGGGATTGTTGTTGAATTGGGAGCTAGAAAGGGAGTACTGCTCCCAGACCTTGCTGGTGTGAATACGGTGGCTGATCAGATCAGAATCGCATTGGCGAAGGCCGGTATATCTGAAAGAGAAGACTACAAGATCTATCGGTTCAAGGTAACCCGTTATAGTTGAGCTCTTTTTGAAAGGGTGATCGAGTGAAACAGGCGGTCTATTTCGAAGAGCTGGAAGACGATGTACTCGAGTGCAGACTCTGTCCGCATCATTGTAAGATTGAACCAGGCAGATCGGGATTGTGTTTATCAAGGAAGAATCTCCGCGGCATGCTCTACTCATCTAACTACGGAGAACTGACATCCTTTGCAATAGATCCGATCGAAAAGAAACCCCTCTATCACTTCTATCCTGGATCAGAGATCCTGTCGGTGGGCTCATGGGGATGTAATCTACTGTGCCAGTTCTGTCAAAACTGGGAGATCTCAAAATCCAGGCCAAGGATCATTAGAAGAGTTGATCCAGAACAGCTTGTGGAAATCGCTCTGGAGAATAACTCATTTGGCATTGCTTTTACGTATAATGAGCCGATAGTCTCCTTCGAATTCCTTCTGGATACTTCAAGGGCAGCGTCAAAAGAGGGGATTATCAGTCTTATGGTTACAAACGGTGTAATTGAAGAAGAACCTCTTGAGCTGCTGGTCCAATCAGTAAGGGCCATGAACATAGATCTGAAAGGTTGGTCAGAGGATTTTTACAAGAATCATATAGGTGTGGAGAAGAAATATGTGCAACGAACTATCGAGAAGTCATTTACTGCTGGTGTTCATGTGGAGATCACTACACTTGTTATCCCCGGTCTGAATGATTCGGAGGATGATATGGAGCAGCAGGCCAGATGGATCGCATCTTTATCCGAAGATATTCCACTGCACCTTACAAGATACTCTCCGAGTTACAAGATGGAAGTCCCTCCGACACCACCTGAGAAGATATTCAGACTCTGTGAAGTAGCAAGTCAGCATCTTAACTATGTGTACGCAGGAAACATCGGTGTTTCTGAAGCGGGAGATACCAGGTGTCCAGAATGCGGGGAGTTACTTGTCAAGAGGAGAGGATACTCAGTTACGATCGAAGCACTTGACAGCGAAGGTAGGTGCAGCAGTTGCGGAAGAAACGCCGCGATAATCGTCTGAACATAAGGCTCATCTTCATCAGCTTCCTCCTCGTTCTCTCTGTGATCATTATTGTTACTCTGTTTGCTCGACGCCACCCTCCTGAGTACTACGACAGAACAGAGTTTCTCATGGGTACATACGTGACCATCGTTGTCGCTTCAGAAGAGATTTCACCCGTGAAATTGTCTGCGGCTGGATTTCAGGAAATGAAGCGTGTTGAGGCCAAGTTTGCCAGGGATTATGGTTCCGTAACAAGTATGATCAACGAGGCTCCCGTCGGTGAGTTTGTTGCGGTCGACGACGAGACTGCTCATATAATAAGGACGGCTCTTTCGATCGGAGCAATCACAAACGGTAGCTTTGATTTTACTATTGGTGAAGTCATGAATCTATGGGGCTTCAGTTCTTCCAACTCAGAGAGAAACGTACCCGATGCTGAGAGGCTAATGGAAGCCCTAAGAAGAACAGGTTACACAAGCTTGGAGCTGTTAGGTAATGATGGATGGTTCATAAAGAAGTCCAAGGAATTGCAGATAGATCTATCTGGTATAGTTAAAGGTTATGCCGTTGACGCTGCGATTTCCTTGATAAGGGAACTTGACGGTTCAGCCACAGGATATGTGGATGCAGGTGGCGACATAGGGATAATCGGGCCAAAGTATGGCACAAGGCCCTGGACAATTGGAATACGTCATCCCAGAAGCGAAAGGGCAGATCAGGTTTTTGATGTTGTCTACTTGCTTGATGGTGCAATAGCTACTTCGGGAGACTATGAAAACTATTTCATTCAAGATGGCAAACACTATCATCACATAATCGACCCATCGACAGGCTTTCCTGCAGATTCTGGTGTTATAAGTGCCACAGTTGTTGCAAATAGTGTTATGGTGGCAGATGCTTTTGCCACAGCTGCTTTCGTCCTTGGCAAGACTCCTGGTATCACTTTCTTTCCAAGAAATGGTGCACTTGCATTCTTGATAATGAATGATCTGAGCGTTTTCAGATCTGAGGGATTCGAGGTCTATCAGAAGAAATGAAGCTCTTCAGAGCTTTCGACCTGATAGTCATCTTGATAATGGCTATTACGTTCCTTCTGTTCTTACCTGCTGCAAGTAATGGTGCAGGAGTAGCTCACGTCTTTCAGGACGGACAACTGATAAGAACAGTTGACCTGTTCCTGAATGGTTCAATAGAAATCGGCGATGCTCTAGTTCTACAGGTGGAAAATGGGGCAGTGAAAGTAGTCGAGGCCAACTGCCCTGATCAGATCTGCGTCAAGACGGGGTGGACATCGAGTCCAGGTATTCCCATCGTCTGTATTCCCAACAGAATAATGATAGTGATTCCACGAAGGAATGATCAGGCTATTGATGTGATTACAGGATGAAGGTCGCAAGACAACTGTCCCTCATCGCTTTGCTGACTGCACTGGGTGGAGTTGTCCACTTATTGGAGACCCTGATCCCCTTTCCCCTGCCAGTTCCTGGAGGAAGGTGGGGCTTCTCAAACGCGATTATTCTGATTGCTCTTCCTGGTGGGAAGCTTTCAGATCTTCTTCTTTTGGGAACAGCGAAATCAGTTCTTGGGGCATTCCTCGGAGGAAGATTACTGACACCAATGTTTCTCATGAGTATCGGGGGCATTGTTACTGCAATTCTGGTCATGTGGATAATGTCAAAACCTGGATCTCCATTTGGGCTTACAGGTATAAGCCTGGCAGGAGCAATCACAAATAACGCAGTGCAGTTATTAGTTGCAGCTTCCCTTATAGTCAGAAGCACTGCGCTTTTTCTTATCTTTCCGTACTTCCTCATTCTTGGTAGTATTGCTGCAATGGTCAACGCAGTAATCGCTTACTCAACCCTTAGAAAGGTAGGTGGATCTCTCTGGAAAGAGAACTGATTCTGGCTTCAGGCTCTCCAAGGAGGAGAGAACTTCTGGAACTGGTAGGAATAAGATTTCGTTGCGTGGAACCTATGCATGGAGAAGAGATGATAGGGGGAGGGAATATCGAAGATGAGGTCTTGAGACTGGCACGAGAAAAGGTCTTCAGTGTCAAGAACGTTCAAGGGTCAGGTCTTGTACTTGGGGCCGACACTGTCGTTATATGTGAGGGTTCTGTACTCGGAAAACCGCAAGATAGAAGCGATGCAATTGAAATGCTCAGGAATCTATCTGGGAAAATGCATCAGGTCTTGACAGGTGTTGTGATTGTTTCAGAAGACGAGGTCATTGAGTTTGTTGAGAAAACTGAGGTCGAATTCAGAGAACTGCCTGAAGGGCTCATAAATGACTATGTTGACTCGGGACTTGCTATGGACAAAGCTGGTTCCTATGGGATTCAAGATAGAGGAGCTATTTTCGTCAGGAGGATCGTGGGAGATTTCTATAATGTGATGGGATTGCCCGTTGGTCGAATCTGGGAAATCCTCCATGAAAGGGGAGCTTTGGCAGAATGAAGAACCTGGACATGCCCAGAGAGAGATTGCTAACATATGGGGCTGAGTTCCTGAGCGACGCTGAACTCGTTGCGATTCTTTTGCGTACCGGTACAAAAGGTACCGACGTACTCGCGCTCAGTAGAGCGCTTCTAATCAGGTTTGGCTCAATAGTTGGTCTCCTCGCCGCAGAAGTGGATGAACTCGCTCAGGTGAAGGGAGTGGGTCTAGCAAAGGCGGTTGGACTAAAGGCAGCACTTGAAATTGGCCACAGAGTCTTCAAGGAGCTAGCAAGCGCGACGGGGAACCTTATGAAGGAGCCAGAGTCAGTGTATTACATGTGTAATGACATGTCCCTCATGAAAAGTGAAACAGTCAGGGTTATTGCTCTGGATACGAAACTTAACTACCTGGGGATGACGATTGTTAGTGTTGGCACACTGGATACTTCATTGATTCATCCGAGGGAGGTGTTCAGGTATGCGATTTCAAAGTCAGCAGCTGCGATCATCCTCGTTCACAATCATCCTTCAGGTGATCCCAGGCCCAGTATGTCCGATGATGCTGTGACAAAGAAGATCACTGAAGCTGGAGAAGCACTGGGAATCAAAATGCTCGATCATGTAATAATTGGTAAAGGGAAGTATTACAGTTACGCAGCACGAGAACAGTTTCCTGTGGAGGTGGAACATGATTTCTCGCAAAGATGCACTGGAAATGGTGAAAAAGGAGCTGAATCAGAAGAATCTTGTGAAGCATGTATTAGCGACTGAAGCAGTGATGAGAGCCCTCGCTGAAGAAATGGGTGAAGACAAGGATGTATGGGGAATGGCTGGTCTCCTTCATGACCTGGACTATGAATACACCAGTGGAGAACCTTCAAAGCATGCAAAGATGACGGTTGAGATGCTGAAGGACAAGGACGTGCCGGAAGATGTCCTTGACGCAATTCTGGCTCATAATGAACAGAAACCGAGAGAATCAACTATAGAGAAAGCCATTTATTCAGCAGATCCAGTCACAGGGTTCATTGTTGCATCGGTACTTATCAGAAAGGGAACGAAACTTAAGGATCTTGATGTACCTTTCCTGATTAATAGATTCAAAGAGAAGTCCTTTGCAAGAGGGGCAAACAGGGATCAGATGAGTTCATGTGAGGAACTGGGACTCTCTCTGGAATCTTTTCTGGGGATTTCCCTTGCGGCTATGCAGGGGATTTCGGAAGATCTTGGACTGTGAGGTGATTTCAATGATAAAAGGACGTATCAGAGAGATGGTAGACAAATACGAGAGTGAGTTCAGTCCCTTAAAGGGTAAGGTTTCTGAGACACTTCAGATTTCCGAATACATTGACCATACCCTTCTAAAGCCTGATGCCACTTTGAGAGACATAGAGTCACTGTGTGCAGAAGCGAGAGAATACAGATTCAAAGCTGTTTGCGTCAATAGCTGCTGGGCAGAAGATGTTGCTCGCTTCTTGGTGGGTAGCCCCACGAAGAGGGCAGTAGTCATCGGGTTTCCTTTGGGGGCCTGTTCTTCAGAAGTCAAGGCGTTTGAGACTCGCTGGGCTCTTGAACACGGTGCTGACGAGTTTGATATGGTTATGAATATCGGAGCCTTGAAAGGTGAAGATTACGATTTAGTTATGAAAGACATTGCAGAAGTGGTAAAATCAGCAAAGGGAAACGCTGTCAAGGTGATCATTGAGACGGTGTTGCTGTCAGCAAAAGAGAAAATCGCTGCCTGTGTGATCTCAGAAGCAGCAGGGGCTAGTTTCGTAAAGACTTCATCGGGTTTTGCTGGCGGAGGTGCGACGGCTGGAGATGTTAGCCTCATGCGTTTTGTAACCAGTCCGCATGTCAAGGTCAAAGCTTCGGGCGGGATCAGAGACAGAGAGACTGCCATTTCGATGATTGAGGCAGGTGCAGAACGAATAGGAACGAGTTCTGGCACCACGATTATTGCTGAAGAGTAGGAGGGACGAAAATGGACTTCTGTTCGATAACAGTGAAGGAATTCCTTGAGAAGATCGCTGAAAAGAGCCCTACGCCTGGGGGTGGTGCCGTGGGTGCAATCGCAGCAGCCCTGGGAGCTGCTCTGGGCGCAATGGTCTCTAACTTGACCATCGGAAAGAAAGGCTATGAAGATGTTGAGGGACACATGGAAACGGCACTGGAGGTCTTTGAAGCAGAGATGAACTACCTGTGCGAGCTGGCTAACAAGGATATTCAGGCTTTTGATCAGGTCATGGCCAGCTACAGGCTCTCAAAGGGGACAGATGAAGAGAAGAACGCGCGGCATATGAAGATACAGCAAGCTCTTAAAACTGCAATAGAAGTCCCATTTGACCTTGCCAGAAGAACGAAGAACATTATTGTGAGTCTTGAAAGACTAGCAAAGTGGGGGAATTTGAACACAATCTCTGATGTCGAAGCATCAGCATACTTGCTTGTCGCGGCGTACCGTATTGCGGGATCAAACGTAGCAATCAACTTGAAAAATCTTGAAGACCCTGCATATGCCAAGTGGGTAACTGAAGAGATGCAGAGTCTCGAAAGACAGATCATGGCTTCTTATGACAGGATAATGGAAGTGATCGGCAAGCGAAATGCTTAGTTATGAGATAATCAGCAACAGCAGCACCTCACGCGCACGCGTCGGTAGATTACATACGAGTCACGGGGAAGTCTTGACTCCAGCTTTCATGCCTGTTGGTACGAATGGCACTGTCAAGAGTCTGTGGCAACATGAACTGATCGAGATCGGATCTCAGATTGTTCTTGGAAATGCTTTTCATCTTTATCTCAGACCTGGTCTTGATGTCATTGAGCACTTTGGAGGACTTCACGATTTCATCTCATGGAAAGGACCGATCCTGACTGATAGTGGAGGATTCCAGGTATTCAGCATAAGAAACAAAGTAATTGAGGATGACGGAGTTCATTTTAGATCTCCTCTGGATGGGTCGAGGCTCTTCATTACCCCAGAGCTCTCGATGGAAATTCAGATGACCCTGGGCTCGGATATTGCAATGGCTTTTGATGAGTGTGTGGAACCGGGAGTACCCAGAGAATATATCGAAGAATCAGTTGCCAGGACCTCGATGTGGGCAAGGAGATGCATGAAGAGGCACGATGGTAAACAGGCCTTGTTTGGAATTGTTCAAGGGGGTTTCTTCGAAGACCTTCGTGCCAGAAGTGCTGAAGAGATATGCTCGATGCCATTTGATGGGTTTGCAATTGGTGGTCTCAGCGTTGGGGAGAAGTTTGCGATAACGAAGGACATGCTTTCATTTACCGTTGGTCTTTTGCCACAAGATAAGCCCAGGTACGTTATGGGAATCGGAAGTCCAGAAATGATAATCGTTGCGGTTGAGAATGGTGTTGACATGTTTGACTGCGTTTTGCCAACAAGAATAGGAAGACATGGTACCGCCCTGACTTCTCGTGGGAAAGTTAACTTGAAAGCTGCAAAGTGGAGATATGATAAAGACCCGATTGATAGAGACTGTGACTGCAGAGTATGCAACTCATACAGTCGTGGCTATATCTTCCATTTGTTCAGCAGGGGCGAAGCACTCGGTAGAAGCATGGTGAGTTACCATAATATCTTTTTCCTCAATGAATACGTCAGGAGAATCAGGGAATCAATACAGCAGGACTGTTTTGATGAATTCAAGGATGAGTGTCTGGATAGAGGATTAATCGGGGAATTTGTGAGTACCTAGTCAGGAAAAGAATCCCTTGAGGGGTGGTATGATGAAGAGTCTGCTTTTGTTCATTGCTTTGTTGTTGTGTGTTTCCTTCTTTGCGTTCGATCCGTTTCTTGTTCAAACTGGTGGGAACTTGCTGCTGGCGACCGATTATAAAGCAAACTATGGCAACCCCGCTGATCTGTTTGGGATAAGAAACAGTGCTTTTGGGGTCCAGATGCTTGAATACAGTAGAGCTGGAGATCCTGCCTACGACAGAAAGCTTCATCTGACTCTATTTGATTCTTCCGAAGGAGGAATAGCAGGAATCCTTGAGTACTCGATGGATGTCCGCAGCGAAGGCAATCTCCGGGAGATCAGTTATACAATCTCAGCACCTCTTGGGCCGCTTACTACATTTGGTGTGAAACTGGGGCTTGCTATGGACGACTTCTCAGACCCATCCGACAACACGTATTACCTTCTTGTGGATGGCGGTATATCCGGTATAGCATTATACTTTTTGGACTATGTCGTAGGTGTTCGCAACGGCCTCATCTGGACGAACGGCGATTCTGCGTTTTACGAGAAGCTTGACCTTCTGATTGGACTCAGGTTAGTGTTTGATGATTTTCGTGCCGGGTTCGAGCTGGGAACACGAGACGGCATGGATGTTCGTTATGGTGGATTTTCTTCTGAGATAACTCTCTGGAGAGCATTGACATTGAGAGGCGGAGTTTCGGTGAATCTAGATTGGGCATGGAATACAGACTTTGTTATCGGATGCGGTCTTGAGTATGCGATAGGAAACGTGAGACTAGGCGCTGGAATGGGCACAAACCTGAATAATACGATTACTGATCATAACATCAACATACAACAGATGTGGGGATTCTCTATTCAGGGGGAATGGTAATCCAGAGTCGGCTCAAGTGTTGCTTGACACAATAGTTATGTCTGTAGGATTTACTGTGGTCCTGCCAGGACCTTAATGACCAATAGTTATTTCTGTAGTACTCTGGAATAATGATCTTACATGACGCTGACTGCGTCTTTTTCTTTACTGTGTTTTTCTCTTTGGATTGTTGATTCTTGTCTGTTAATTTTGGGGAGGGAGCAATGCACGAAATACTCATTGTAGATTATGGGTCCCAGTACACACCGCTTCTTGCGAGGCGGATTCGTGAAATGGGTGTATTCTCCAGAGTCGTAGACAACAAGAGATTTGATATCACAAAGGAAGCAAGAGGAGTTATTCTCTCCGGGGGACCACAAAGTGTCTATGACCCCGGATCCCTGAGATTACCGGAGAGTTTTGACTTGATAAGAGTTCCCACCCTGGGTATCTGCTATGGCATGCATCTGCTTGTTGAAAGACTCGGTGGGAGAATCTCTGCAGGGTCGGGTGGCGAATACGGAGCAACCATGGTTGGAGTTGACAAAGATGAACTATTTGAAGGTATCCCTGATAAGCTCAAGGCTTGGATGAGTCATGGTGATTCCGTTGAATCTCTCAGTGAAGACTGTGAAGTTATCGCAAGAAGCTCACGAGGAATCGTTGCAGGCATTAGAAAAGGCCTCCTCAGAGGTCTTCAGTTTCATCCAGAGGTCTGCCACACAGAATGCGGAAACAGAATCCTCTCGAATTTCGTGAGAGGTATATGTAAGGCTGAAGTCAACTGGAGCATCGAGGTTCTCGAGAAAGACCTGATAGAAGGGATTAAGAGACAGGCTGGCGAAGAAAAGGTGATAGCTGGCTTGTCTGGCGGCGTCGACTCATCGGTGGCTGCGGTAATCACTTCAAGAGCAATCGGGACGAACCTTACAGGTGTGTTTGTTGATCATGGACTCATGAGGGAACGAGAATCAGATGAGATACTCTCGATTCTCAGGGAACTCCGAATGAATGTGCGGATATTGGATGCAAAAGACCTGTTCTTCTCCAGATTAGAGGGAGTTGCTGACCCTGAGCAGAAACGCAGAGTCATCGGAGAAGCCTTTATAGAGGTCTTTGAGAAAGAAGCAAGAAGATTGGGGGCAACAGTTCTACTGCAGGGCACGATAATGTCAGACGTGATTGAGTCTGGCAGTTCCTCAGGAACGACCGACAAGATCAAGTCTCACCATAATGTAGGAGGCTTACCGGAAAGGATGACTTTGAAGCTTCTAGAGCCTTTGAGACAGCTTTTCAAAGACGAAGTTCGTCTTCTGGGAAAGAGTCTTGGAATACCTGATGCCTTTCTCAACAGGCACCCTTTCCCGGGGCCGGGCCTTGGGGTAAGAGTTCTTGGCGAAGTAACACCAGAAAAGGCCAAAATCCTTCAGCAAGCAGACAGGATATTCCTCGAAACACTTAGAAATAACGAGGAAGACAGGTCTTCGTGGCAAGCTTTCGCTGTGCTTCTGCCAGTTTCAAGCGTAGGTGTAAAAGGCGATAGACGCTCCTGTGGTTATGTAATTGCATTGAGGGCCGTTGATAGCTCAGAAGGCATGACTGCAACATCACATGAATTTCCCTGGTATGTCTTGAAGGAAGCGGCTTCAAGGATTATTGGGGAGATTCCACAGGTAAGCAGGGTTGTATATGACCTTACAGACAAACCACCAGCAACAATAGAGTGGGAATAGAAAAAGCGCCTCTCAGGCGCCTCTTCTGGAGCGGAGGACGGGATTCGAACCCGCGACCCCCTGCTTGGCAAGCAGGTGCTCTACCACTGAGCTACATCCGCATGCACTAGACAGAACACTGGTGCGAGAGGAGGGACTTGAACCCTCACAGGTTTTCACACCCACTGGATTCTAAGTCCAGCGCGTCTGCCAATTCCGCCACTCTCGCTGGTGACTCGCGTGGGATTCGAACCCACGACCCCCTGATTAAAAGTCAGGTGCTCTACCTACTGAGCTAGCGAGTCTCCCACAGCCAGCCAGCCAGCTGCATTGGCAGAAAAGATTATAGCATCATCTTTCTGGCGGATCAAGCACCGCGCAGAAACTTGTGCCCAGGATCGGTGGTTAAGCTAGTCGACGAAAACCACGTCGAGAAGCGGATTGAGCAAAGAACGCTCAAGAAGCGGAT
>CAZSXB010000042.1:0-17032 GCA_964611155.1 uncultured Thermotogaceae bacterium | reverse complement strand
TGCAGCCACCATGTGTTCATAATAGATGTTCTCCCAATCTGAATACCTGTT
Organism: uncultured Thermotogaceae bacterium; assembly: GCA_964611155.1. Classification (GTDB taxonomy): domain Bacteria; phylum Thermotogota; class Thermotogae; order Petrotogales; family Kosmotogaceae; genus UBA9910. Next base: position 16,981 of record CAZSXB010000042.1, on the reverse strand, counting down.
CCATGTTGCAGGAAGCCAGTTTGTTCCTAAGTCGTACCAATAGAGAGCCCTCTCTCTACTAAGCAGTGCAAGCTCGTCGAGCAATTCCGAAAAAGAAGTCGAATCTGCAAGGACAGTCTCAATATTCTCCCAGCGCTGATCAACTATGTTCTTGTACCTTATCGTTTCTGAATGGACCGTCCTATAGACCCTGCCCAAAATCCTGGGGGTCTGCCTTTCGCTAAAAGTGATGACTGAAGATTCGTAGTAATTCGCAGCATCAATTAGCATTTGGAGTTGCACAACAAAGGGCAGTAGCATAAGACTCCTGACTCCAGAATCCTCCAACAAGATATCATAGTTCGTTTCTACCAGCTGCCTGAATGGGGTTAAGCGTATCTTTGTATCTGGAAGCGGAATAATCGCAAGATTACCATCAAACTCATTTATCACCCTGGTAGCAAAAGTGTCTGTTCCAGATAGTATGGACAGCTGCGCTTCAACCGGCATCATCTGAGCTTCACTTGTTCGAGTAGGTCTTGTACCAAGTGACCCCAAGTACCAGAGAGGTTTTCCAAATACGGGATAGATGTCAACAGATCTCTGGTAAGAATCAACGGCGTCGTAATAATGCTTGTACATTTGTCGCTCAATTCCATCAACACGTTCCATAGAACTCCTTATTTGCGAGCGGAGTCTTTCGATCTCTGCTGTCCTCTCCCTTGAAGCGATATTAATCAGCTCCAGTTCTCCAGACTGTGGGTGTAGTTCTTGCAACTCTGTACGTTTGATCTCCATGTAAGACTGAACTGATGAGAGATATGCAAACTCCCCTTCAAAGTTATCCAGCTGTTTGAGTCTCTCTTCCAGAGATGCTCTTGGATCATCTGATAGCTCGCGATAGTAGGCATTGAAGTACTGCATGCTTATCTGGCCCTGTTGAAAAGCCCCTTCTCCAAGAAAAGCAGATGTTTTCAAGAAACCCGAAAGTCCAATCAAAGCAAGAAGGGGTATCACCCACAATTTCTTATTGAGTGTTATCGTAAAATACCTCTCATGAAAGTATGGTCCCATCGCCACCGAGACAATGAATACTGCTGTCATAAGATTAGGTTGCATATGGAGGGGAAATTCGAACATAGAATGAAACGCTACTGTGAAAATCGAAGCCCCTAATGACCCAAGAAGGAGTAGTCTGTGAATGTCCCGAACTCTTATCAGACCAGAAAAGTATCTCCAAACAAGCAGGATAATCAGTGAGAGAATTGCTAGAAAACCTAGAATCCCAGTTTCACTCAGTGCCTGAATGTAGTCGTTATGAGTACGCTTGAAGTTACTCCAGTCACCCATGTATGATGGGCGTTCGAAAAGAACATTAGGAGTATAAAGCAGATGATACAGCTGAAATGTTCCTATTCCAGTTCCAAAAAGCAATCTTGTCCTGTTTTCAGGTTCAAGAATCTGCTCAACTGAGTTCATCCATGCGTACACTCGTGTTCGCCATGCTCCACCCGTTTGAACAAGAGACTCCATCTTGCTTATTACGCTTACTCTTCCTTCTGCCGTGAAGCGTGTTGGAGTAAGGTATAAGAATGAAAGAACAACAACTACTACCAACAGTACTGCAAGGAGCAATCTATTAGCCTTTCTGAGCTTTTCAACGACTTCCGGCTTCATTACTCTTCTGCAAAGAATCAGAACTGCTAGAGCGAACATCACATTTCCAATCAAAGCTCCAGTGAAAACTGTCCTTGTCTGACAAAGATAGAAGACGGCAAGGAGCGGTATTAATGATGAAAGGAAAATGAGCTTTGCTACGAGCTGTGTAACAAGGCGTGCTTTCGCTGCTGAGATGAAGACTGTGGGCGACAGAACAAAGTATACAACCATTGGTATCGCCATCGCGGCAAAATCAGAGACGAAGTTGGGGTTACCAATCGTTGATCGTATTGCACCAGAAGATAAGGATCGACTGATACTGCCAACAATCAGATCGTAGCCAATGTAGAAGTTGAGCATTCCATTAATCGAAACAAGAGTTGCCGCCAGCACAAAAACAGCAAGGGCGATTTCTATCTTTAATCTCGTACTGAACTCTGTCGTTATAAAGAATGCGGAGAACACCAGGACAAGAGTGTAAATTGCAACATCTGCAGAATACTGGAAATATTGAGGATTGTCCATCCAAACCGAGATCAGCGATAGAATCGAAGCTACCGAGAAGCCAAGGAATGCAAGGTGCACTTCCGTAAATGAAATCGAAAGCCTTTCTCGTCGCAAAAACCTGGCGGCAAACAGCCCACCGAAACCTAATACATATAGCATGTGTTTGCCAGTTGAAGGTTCATGTGTGTAGTTTTTCACTATGAACAGGGAAATGAGTACCACAAGCACACAATAGAACACAAGAACAAAGTCAATATCTCTGCGAATTCGACTCATTTTATCACCCGGGCTTTCTACTTGAAATCACAAGAAGAAACACAATCGCTAACAAATCAGCTATTACTCTTCATCACTTCCTTAGAGTGCACTATCGATTTCCTTGAGTACCCTCGCACATCTTGGACAAGTATCCGAATAGGCGGGATCTTTCCCCGTTTGTGGAGAATACTTCCAGCAGCGTGCACATTTCTTTCCATCAGCCTTTTCAACGGTCACGTTTGCAAGACGTCCTTCGTAAGAAGATTCACGTGTTCCAAAACTCACCTGCGACACAATGAAGAGATCAGAGATGAAGCCCTCAGAGTATTCTGTCAAAACAGTCCTGAGTTCATTATCTTTGATATCCAGAACAACCATGGCATCAAGTGAATTCCCTATGAGTTTTTCGTTCCTGCTGTTCTCCAAAGCTTTCAGAACATCTTCTCTAAGATCCATCAGCTTGTTCCACGTTACACTCAGTTCTGTATCAATGAAAGAAGAGTCAAAGACTGGCCAGTCTTCTACCTGAATCGACCTATACCTCTCTGATGTTCCCGGGATATTCTTGTAAACTTCTTCCGTTGTGAAGGTCAATATCGGGGCCAGGATTTTTGCCAGTGCTTCAACAATAGCATGTAGCACTGTCTGAGCAGATCGCCTGATCTTCGAGTCATGTGTCTCAACATAGAGTCGATCCTTTATGATATCAAGATAGAAAGAACTCATATCGTTGATCACAAAACGCAGAATCTGATGATGAATTCTGTAGAACTCGTAGTTCTCATAGTAGTTAGTGACCTGCTTGATTAACTCGTGAAGCCTCATCATTGCCCATCTATCCAGTTCGGTCATCTCTTTGTAAGTAACTGCATCTTCGGGTGAGTAGTCATAGAGATTCCCAAGAAGATACCTGAAAGTATTCCTTATCTTGCGATAGTTTTCGACCTGCTGTGTTATGATTTTGTTCGAGCATCTCAGGTCTTCCTGATAATTCGTGCTTGCAGCCCATAGCCTTATTATCTCTGCACCGAGTTTGTTATTTATCTCCTGAGGATCAACTACATTACCCAGAGACTTGGACATCTTGCGACCTCTTTCATCGTTCACATAGCCATGCGTTATCACGGTTCTAAATGGCGCAGTATCGTCTGTGGCAACTGACAGAAGCAAGGCTGAGTTGAACCAGCCCCTGTGCTGATCGCTCCCTTCAATATACACATCACACGGAAACTTGAGTTCTGGATGTTTCTTCAGAACGGCGTCGTAGGATGCTCCAGATTCCACCCAGACATCCAAAATGTCGTAGAGCTTGCTGAAGCTTTCCCCACTGCAGTTTTCACAGCTTGTTCCTGAAGGCATGAGTTGCTCTGCTTCCAACTCATACCAGACATCACTTCCTCGCTCTTTCACAATGCCCTGGAAGAACTCAATGCTTTCAGGAGTCATCAGGACCTCGTTGCACGTATTACACCTGAAGGCTGGGATTGGAACTCCCCAGGACCTCTGACGTGAAATGCACCAATCAGGTCTTCCTTCAATCATCGCCCTCATTCTCTTCTGCCCCCAGGATGGAACCCATGAGGATTCTTCAACTTCCTCAAGTGCTCGCTCTCGCAATCCTGCGTTATCAATGTTGACAAACCACTGCTCTGTTGCCCTGAACAGTATAGGGCTGTGGCATCTCCAGCAATGGGCATAAGAATGCATTATTGTCCCAGAGTGAAGCAGACTGCCATTCCTTCTAAGGTCGTCGATAATCATCTCGTTAGCAGCGAAGACGTTTTTTCCCGCATATGGACCGGCTTCTTCGGTGAATACACCACGCTCATCCACCGGAGAGATGATCTGCAGGTCGTATTTCTTTCCAGTAATGAAGTCCTCCTCACCATGTCCCGGAGCAGTGTGGACACAACCTGTTCCGGCTTCAAGAGTGACATAATCAGCAAGAACCAGGAACGATTCTCTGTCGAAAAACGGGTGCAGAGACCTCTGACCTTCAAGTTCTGATCCCTTAAATGAGCCTGACACAGTATAGTCTGGTCTGCCAATCTCCTTCATAGCCTTTCCCACAAGCTCACTTGCAATCACCCACTCTTCTTTGCCAACGTTCACGATGCTATACTCAAGTTCCGGATGTACAGCTATTGCAACATTAGCAGGCAGTGTCCATGGAGTGGTCGTCCAGATCACGAAATATCGACCTTTGATATCCTTGTGAGGGAACTTGACATAGATAGAGTGGGACTCATGGTCTTCATACTCCACTTCTGCTTGGGCAAGCGCAGTCTCACAGCTTGGACACCAATGCACTGACTTCAGGCTTCTATAAATGCTCCCTCTCACGACAAGCGACTTCAGAACTCCGAGCACACTTGCTTCATAATCTGGATCATAGGTTACATAAGGATTATCCCAGTCTCCGCGAACACCCAGTCTCTTGAACTGTTCGCGTTGAATGCTCAGAAACTTTGAACCATAATCGCGGCACAATTTCCTGATCTCCTTCTGAGAAAGCTCCTTTGCTCTCTCGCCGAGGCGAGTTGTTACCTGGTGCTCAATAGGAAGTCCATGCATGTCCCATCCGGGAACGAAGGGCACATTGTAACCTCTCATTGTTTTGTACTTCACAATAAAATCCTTCAATATCTTGTTTAGGGCAGTCCCAACATGAATGTTGCCATTTGCATACGGTGGACCATCATGAAGTATGAAATCGGGAGACCCATTCCTTATGGCCTGTACGTATCTGTATAGATCCATAGATTCCCACCGTTTCAGTTGATCAGGTTCTCTTTCAGAAAGGCGAGCTCGCATTGAGAACTCTGTGCTCGGCAGATTGAGGGTGTCTTTATAGTCCATTGAAAACCTCCATTATGATCTCAGAAGATCTCTGATCTTGTTCTTGAGCTCTGTCAAGTCCATTGACTTGACCACGTATTCATCTGCAGCCCATGAAGACAAATCTTGCTTGTAATGTGTGTATGCGGTGAGAAGAATTATCTTAACGTCAGGAACAGTTTTCCTCATTCTGCCAGCTAGCTCGAGTCCGCCCATGCCAGGCATTTCAATATCAATCGTCATCAGGTCAACATCCCCCTCTGACTCAAAGACCTTGATAGCTTCTTCGGCATCAGAGGCTAATAAGACACTATAACCTTCTTCAACGAGTTCTTCTTCCAAAAGCAGACGCATATTCTGTTCGTCTTCAACGATTAGTATCTTGTGCTTCACTGCGATTCCTCCTATATGCTCCCTTTCTCTTTCTGGGGAGAGCTACCCTGAAAGATGTTCCTTCGTCGTCACTCGTGGCAGTTATTTCGCCTCCATGTTCTTCGACGATCTTCCTGCAAATGGGTAGTCCCAGTCCAGTTCCCAGAGTTTTTGTTGTGAAGAACGGTTCGAAGATCCGTTTCAGAGTTTCATCGGGTATCTTCACCCCGCTGTTAGACACAATCATTTTCACAGTGTCATGGTCACTGAATACTCTTATTGTAACAGGCTTATGAGAATCTGACGCCTCAATCGCATTCTGTATAAGGTTAATTATAACCTGCTTGATTCTGTTCTTGTCTGCAGATATGCTGAGATTGTCGTCAGATACATCCATTAGAAGATTGACCTCTCTGTTTGAAGCCAGGTCATCAAAACTCCTCAAGACGTCCCTGACCAGTTGGGCAAGATCAAATGCTTCAGACTTAACAGTTTTCCTTGACCTTGCAAACTCCAGTATCTCTTCCACTATCTCTTCCAGCCGTCTTACCTCATCTTTAAGGATGTTGTTGTACTCCCTGACTTTATCAAGAGTCTGCGTTCGAGACATACGATTCACAAATCCTCCGATTATCGTTATCGGGTTTCTGATCTCATGTGCAACTCTTGCTGATACCTCACCTAACGTGGCGAGCTTTTCTTGTCTCTGAAGCTCTTCTTCTGTTTCGACCCTTCTTGTGACATCATCAAGGGCCAGAATGGCACCATCAACTCTACCAGACTCATCATCAATTAATGGACTGAGTCGTACATCAAAAAACCGGTTCTTGAAATACTCCAGACTCTGTTCTGTTAGTGTCATGGTCTCACCACTGTCGAGGACTTCACCAAGGAGATCGGTTAGTCCAGAAAGCTTTTTGGAGAATATTTTCGCGTCTTCACCAAGAAATTCTTCTCTTCTCACACCAAGCAGATCTTCTGCAGCCCTGTTGATTTCGGTAATCTCCTCCTTGGTGTTACAGACAATGATCGCAGTCTCCAGTGACTGCAGAATACTGACAACAAATGCTCTCAGATAGTTAGAACGATCTTTTTCATGTTCAAGAGATTGTGTGGTTCTTACTAACTCACTATAGCTCTCCGTCAATTCCAGGGATGTTCCACAGGAATCCGTGAGCAGTCCCAGAAGCTCAATATCTGATGAGCGAATAGGAGCTTCTGTTATATGGTTCTCAACCAGTATGACGCCCAGTACGTCTTTCTCTCCAGCAACTGGTGTCACTACGAATTCTTTCGATTTCATTATCCGATTGAGCTGGAAGAGGTCCTCAAAACGATGGCTTTGCATTTCAGCTGTAACGTGAAGAGTGCGGTTCCTTATGACAACTCTTTCCAGCAATGCGTTTCCCTGAAAGGTTATGCGCCTGATGTTAGCTCTCTCGGAGTGGAAATTGTCGAGCCTTTCCAGCGAAGCTTCCAGCAAGAACTGGGAGAAATCTCCGTACATAAGGGATGAAGCCTGTTCGCCTTCCTTCAGATGATCAACTAGATGTGATGCGTACGGTCTCAAAAATGGATCATCACTCTTCTTCTGAAGAAAGACTGCTGAATCGAATCCAAGACCTGCGGGGCTTGTTATACCTAGCAGCAGGATTTTCACGATTCTCTCATAATCAAGAGTTATTCTCATAGCATGACTGATCTTCTGAATCGAGTTAAGCTTCATTAGCTGATTCTTCTGTGTATTAATAAGCTCTTCATGCTGCTGCTTGAGTTGCTTGAGTTTTCTTAATTCCAGATCAAGCTTCTTGTTCAACCTCAACCTGCTTATCGCCACAGACATTCTATGGCATACATCATTGAGTGCTTCGAAGTCTTCCTGGTCAAGGTGTTTGTACGGTCGAAATTCCGCTTTCGTCTCTTCTCTTGTGGCTGCGACAACAACCCCGAATAAAGTGTCTTCAACCGTGACGGGAACCACTGCAAAGGATCCCACGTTGTGGTCCTCCCGGAAGAGATCATCTGACAATTCTGATCTCTTGGCAGATACTTGAAGAGTGCCTTCTTCAAACTGCTCAAGCCTGTTCCCAGGTAGTTCGAGGCGTATTGAGCTGATTGGGTTTTCCCCCTCGCCAAGTGCTATCTTCAGTTCGAAAGAGTTGCCCACCCGCTCAAAGAAAAAGATCCATCTTACATGAAGAATATCTTTCGCAATGGTAAGCGTATTGTTCAGTAGTTCATCAACACCCTTTTCGGTTTCAAATACCTTTGTGATATCAGCCATGAGCCTTAGTCGACGCACACTTTCCTGCTCCACGGTTCTGACAATCAGATAATCAAGGAATCGTGAGAGCTTCTCTATCGTCTCGTGAGCCTCAACCGATAACCCTCCAGCTTGCCTTTTCAAGAGTAGAAATCCGATAAGTCTCTCTTCCAGCTTCAGTGGAGCAATAATCCCACTTTTTCTTGACAACGCTCTGTTTAGCCTGACAGTTAGCCTGGCATACTCGGGACTATCAATACTTTCAAGAGAGAGATCGTTGTTATCAGAGACAAGAATCTCACATGATCGTTGGCTCTTCCTGACCCTCAATTCTCGAAATAGCTTCCTGTAGGGCTCGTACAGGAAAACTGTGACCTTGCTCTCTGTCTGACGCTCAATCTGAGAAATCAGGTCGCTTAGAATGATGTCCGGGGCACCGTAAAGAAGCTCAGGAAGTCTTTCCATCTAATCACCATTCAACGGGATTATCCCCGAAAACGTTTGCAAAATTCTGTCGGGATGTGTTCCTTTCCAATACACCTTACCACAAGCTGGGCACTGCAAGAAGTGATCGTGGGTAAACAGCACATATTGTGGAACCAGCAATATGACCTCATCAGGAGAACGTCGTGCAAGAAGCGCGTTACAGTCTGCACATCTCGTGAAGGGTCTTATGTCAGTTGAACGTATATCAAAACGCATCACAACAGCCTTAAGCTGTCCTCTCCAATCGTTGGACTTGAGAAGAAAACTCTCGACTTCTCTTCTTAGTGCCTTTGAATGGAGTTGGCGATGTCTCGTTAGAAGGACGAGTCTTTCCTGCTCTACTATCTCCAGCACCTCAGCAGGTGAGTAGAATCTCTCGTATCTGGTATCGATTCCAAGAAGACGTAGTTTCCTGCCGAGTTTTCCCAGCGTTCTGTCAGCAAAGAATCTACGGCCCATCTCTTCGCACCTCAAGAAACAGAAGGTTGACACCTGAATAACTCTTGTTACCGGCTAGAACGAAATCAGAAGACTCAAGACACGACGCAAGCTCAGCAAGATACTCTGCAGAAGTCTCAATGACAATAAGCGAGTCTTGAAGGTGGTCGGTGGATTTTCCAAGGTTCTTTATCAAATCTGAGAAGAAACCCTTTTCAAATGGCGGATCAGCAAAGATCACATCAAAAGACTGAGAAGATGTAGCGAAAGACTTCAATGCCCTTCGAAAGTCAGTACATATTATTCTCATCTCATCTGGAACAATCCCGAGAGAATCACGATTCTTTCTGATCACAGAACACGCTGATCTGGACACTTCAACTGAGAGGGCAAAGCTTGCCTGCCTGCTCAATGCCTCAAAGGACATGACACCACTGCCCGCAAAAAGATCAAGGAAAGTACATCCAGTAACATCAATCATATCAAAGAAAGCCCTGCGAGCCAGGGCTGGAGTGTACCTTGTCTTGTGCGAAGACAGTGTTCTGACCTGCCTCCCCTTGAATTTGCCTCCCGTAATCGTTAACATCATCCTACCTCAACAAGCGTAAGTTCCTGGCCAAAGCGTCTTTCAATTTCTTCTGCAAGGCGCTGATGTTCGCTGAGTTCTGGGTCTTCCGAGAGTAACTCCATAGCGTCTCGTCTGGCCATAACCAGAAGATCAGAATGCTCCACTATATCGGCAAATCTAAAGTTTGGAATACCGTGTTGCCTGATTCCGAAAAACTCTCCGGGACCTCGAAGCCTGAGGTCCAATTCTGCTACTTTGAAACCATCAGATGTTGATGCAAACGAGCTCAAACGATCTCTGATTTCATCTGAAACACCAGATCGCTGTATGAGTATGCAGTACGACTTTATTGAACTCCTTCCAACTCGCCCTCTTAACTGGTGTAGTTGAGCAAGCCCGAAACGTTCGGGGTGCTCTATCACAAGAAGTGTTGCATCGGGAATATCTACGCCAACCTCCACCACGCTGGTTGTGACAAGTATCATTGTTTCTTTGGCGCGGAATCGCTCCATCACCGCCATCTTATCCTCAAGGGGGAGCTTCCCATGGAGAAGCTCAATTGGTATATCAGGGAAGACTTTCCTGAGATTCTCGGCCTCGTCTTTTGCTGCCTTAAGATCGACTTTCTCAGACTCCTCGATTATCGGGTAGACAATGAATGCCTGATGCCCCAGCCTAACTTCATCTCTGATAAGAGAATGAAGCTGTTCTATTCTTGACTCGTTTATTAGCAGTGTTCTTACGGGGGTTCTCCCTGCGGGAAGTTCATTTATACACGAAACATCAAGATCTCCGTAAATTGTAAGTGCCAGTGTTCGCGGTATGGGTGTGGCGGTCATAACCAGAGTATCCACAAGCGAACCTTTGAATATCAGGGTCTCTCTCTGCTTCACTCCAAATCGGTGTTGTTCGTCTATCACAACTAACCCCAGGTCCTTAAAAGAAACGCTCTCCTGAATCAGTGCATGTGTCCCTACAACCACGTCTATCTCTCCGGATGCAATTTCCTGCTTCAGCTTGTCCGAAGCACTCTTTCTGGAAAGACCCACAAGCAAGCCTACTTTAATCCCGAGCGGTTCTAGATGCTCTTTGAGTCTTTCGAATTGCTGAACAGCAAGAATGGCCGTAGGAACCATTACGGCACTCTGAAATCCAGCTTCAAAAGTGTCGACTATTGCCAGCTCTGCAACAATGGTCTTTCCAGACCCGACATCCCCTTGAAGAAGACGTGACATGGGAAGATCTGATTTCAGATCTGCCCGGATTTCTTCTGTGACTCTCTTCTGTTCATCTGTCAACTTGAAGGGGAGAGAATCAAGCAGTCGCTGAGCCAGCAATCCGTCAAAGCCCTTCTTGACTCCGCGGTGTCTCTGTTGCAATTGGCGTCGATTACGGAGTATGCCTGTCTCAAAGAGAAATAGCTCTTCGTATGAGAGCCTTCGCTTCGCCTGTCTTAACTCAAAGAAACTCCTGGGGAAGTGTACTGCATACAGTGAGTGACTCTTCTGAAAGAGCATTCTCTTCTCAATCAGTTCATCTGGAAGAGGTTCGGAGATATGTTTCGCTACAGATATGTTCTTACGAAATATGCGTCTCATATTCCTCTGCGAGATCCCAGAAGGAAGACTGTAGACTGGCACGATTTCGCGTTGAACACCAGAAACTATCGGCTCGAACTCAGGAGAGTTGAACTCTAGTGGACCAAAAGGTGATGGCTTTCCTACACCACTTACAAGATACTCCCTGTTAGAAATGAGCTTCTCATTGATATAGGGCTGATTGAACCACTTCACAAGAATCTGACTGAATCCATCTGTCAATACCGCTGTAACAATATGCATGTCTTTGGCCTTTTTGCTTTCATGGTTCACCAGTTTTCCCCTGAATGTACACCTCTCTCCAGGTAAGACTTCCGAAACAGTATGGATCTGTCGTCTATCATCGTAGTCCCTCGGTAAATAATAGACAAGATCTTCGACTATCTGAATTCCCTGTTCTTTGAGAACTCTTGATCTTGCTTCACCCACACCCTTTGCGAATTTCACATCAGTTTCAGGACTCGGAGCGTGCTCAAAGACTTCTGAAAGCTCTTCTTCTTTTGTCACCAGGAAACGCATAGCAAGTTTGTGGATGAGTATTCTGTAGTTCTTCAGTCGGCGAAGTATTCGGGCTTCAGAAAGCGTCTCGGCAGCGGAGTAATATGAAATGAACCTTGAAAGGTAATCATGTAGCTCAGGAGAATCGATGAACTCATCTCTATCTATCTTCGAAGCCATACCGACTACTTTCGAAACGAGCTCTTTCATCGTATCATTCTCCGGGTTGAAACCAGAAAACAGGTTCTCTACAGATGTAAGAAAGTCTTCGAGTAGCATGATCGACTAGTGTGCTCCCGAGATGCAGAGACTGCAGGCGTGTACCTCTGATGAATTCTTGTCTTCCAGGCGAACATACCATACACCACTTTTCTTGAAGCTCTCAATCTCAAATCCATTGAGTTCAATATGAAGAGGTGTATCGTGAGCACATGAGTACTCAAGAAGAGAGAATGCAGAGTGGCGTGTAAGATCCTTGATCGCTGCATGCAAGAAGTCGTTTGCATTCCTTACAAGGGCAACAGAGAGAACAGTAAGTCTTCCAGATGCTGAGGCCACCATGAGAGTAAAAAGAGTGATTATCACAAACAGCGTAGCGTTGCCTTTTTTCAAAGACAACGAGGAGAATCTCTTCCCGAAGCATCCTCTCATAGACTGTTTCTTATACTTCCCGGTGTTATTCGCCTTCATGTCCAGGGAAATATCCAACATAAGGAAGATTTCTGTAGATCTCATAATAGTCAAGGCCGTAACCGACCACAAAGAGATCTCCAATACGTTCTCCGACAAAATCAATATTCACCATGTGGGGATGCGCAATCTTGTCAAAAAGAGACACCAGCTTGACGTCAGCGGGGTTATCTTCCCAGAGGCCGTTCAGGATAAATCGCAGCGTATTACCTGTATCAACAATATCTTCCACAACAAGTATGTGTTTGCCCGAAATCCTTTCATCTGTCCAGGTCTTCATGACTATCTGTTCGCTCTGGATGTTATCAGTATAGCTGCTGACGTGAATGAAACCATATCTAATCTTTACCTGAAGCCTTTTCATAAGATCACTGAAAAAATGAACCGACCCCTTAAGAATACATATTGCAGTGATCTCGTCTGTGAGATCTCTATAGTAGTCATTGATTGCCTTTCCTAATCGGTCAACGATCCCCTGAAGCTGTGTTTCTGAATATAGGACGCGGAGCTTCGACAAATCTTTACTCATACCACACCTCCAAAAGCTTTATGAGTATTATATCACCGGCTGCTTTTGATGATTAACGAATGATAGTTTTCACATAAAGATAGAAAAAGCACGATGATCAATGAAGTATAATTGTCTTGATATCGTCGACAAAGGAGTACATAAGTGCCTATTGCCGGTATTCAATATTTCGTAAATATCAAACAAGAGAATACGCCTTTTCCTCTCGATAATCTCTTTGCTGATGGAAGAGATGTCTACTTGGAAATCGGATTCGGTAGAGGAGAGTTCCTGGAGAGCCTCGCCTCAACCTTTCCCAATTCTGGTTACCTGGGCGTAGAAATGTCATTGACATCAGTGCGAAAGCTTCTAAACCGAATAAGCACAGCTGGTATTGAGAACGTGAGAGTTATGCTGGCAGATGCATCTTTTCTGATCAGACGCGTTTTTAAGAACCGCTCGCTTGCAGGAATATATATGAATTTCCCGTGTCCATGGCCGAAGCAGAAGCATGCAAAACACAGATTGTCAAAAGAACTGTTTATCAACGGAGTGTCCTGTGTGCTGACTGAAGGTGGCTTTTTCCAGGTCATAACAGATTCTCAAGAGCTTCTTGAGGAGATCGCGAGCAGCCTTTCTGAAAGCGGATGCTTTTCAGAGGCAGAGATTGAACGTAATCCTGCTTCTAGTATCGGGACAAAGTATGAGAAAAAGTGGAAAGCTCAGCAGAGAGACATTTTCAAGTTGTTTGTTTCAAAGACACGTTCTCCAGAAGACTGTGAAACCCTGAGGGGTGATGAAATGCCACATGCGAAGATTCCCAGTTCACGCTTCTCACCGTCAACACTGCAGGAAGCAACAAAGCTGCCTGTTTCGTTTCAAGACTTCACAATCGTCTACAAGAGCATCTATTCCTGCGAAGAGAAGAATGAGTATCTTGTGGATACAGTGACTAATGAGAACGGGTTTGAACAGAGGTTTTTCATAAAACTGGTTAAGGGACCTCAAGAGTTGCTCATAAAGCTTTTCAGTAGCGGCTTACCGTTTCGCACGGAGGCAGTCAAAGCGTCAGTTATGGAACTGGCGACACGAATTAAGGGTTCTGCCAGAAACGATATTAAGTGATGCTTCTGGTTATTCTCCATATTACGAACAGAATAATCAGGATGATTGCGGCAACCTGAAGGACCTTTCTACCAGAATGTCGCAAGATAACCACCGCCAGAGTGATTGCTGGAATAAGTTTATCACACTGCTCTTTGAACCGGTTCTACAGATTATCAGAGCCATCAACAGGAGGTAGCTCATGGAGGAGAAGCGCTTCTGGTATGAAGGAGATGACGGAGAAAAGATCGCTGCAAGAAACTGGGCATCCGGTAGAGAAGGAGATCCTGTTTTGGTATTTCAGTTTGTTCATGGTCTGGGTGATCATTCCGCCAGGTATGTGCAGCTTGCAACAGAAGTAGTTAACGCCGGAGGCACTGTGTACGCCCACGACCATCGAGGTCATGGCCATACCGCAGAAGATCATCTCTTGGGGCATGTCGATGATAACCGGGGCTGGGAGAAACTTGTTAATGACACCAGGATTTTGAGCAATACCATATCACAGCAACACCCAAATAGTCCTTTCTTCATACTGGGTCACAGCATGGGCTCGTACATAGTGAGAGATTTGATAACGCTTACAGGAAAGACTTACAACGGAGTGATACTTAGCGGAACAAGCTCATATAACAGTCTTATTGGTCTACTCGCTTCCCTGATAATCAAATCAGAAATCAAGAAGCGAGGCCTTCGCAGCCCCAGCAAGAAACTAAGAGACTTGACCTTCAGAAAATACGCAAGGGCTTATCGCCCTTCAAGAACAGACTTCGACTGGTTGACACGTAACCAAAGCAAAGTCGATGACTACGTGTCAGATCCGTTTTGCGGTTTTACAGCATCCGTAGCACTTTTCAGAGACTTGAATTACGGCCTCAGACGAATAAACAGAGCAAGATCAGCCAGGCAAATCCCCAAATCACTACCAGTACTAATACTGTCAGGAACAGGTGATCCTGTAGGTGAATTCGGCAAAGGACCAAGAAAAGTCTATTACCTTTACAAACGCACTGGATTGAAGGATGTTACTCTGAAACTCTATGACCAGTTCAGACACGAAATCTTTAACGAGAAGGATTGTCAGAGACCCGTACAAGATTTGATGAACTGGGTCTTTGAGCGGGTAAGTTACTGATCACTGCCAACAGAAAACCGGGGGAAGAGATCCCCCGGTTCTTCTTACAGTTCTCTAGAAGTCTTCCCAGTATTCGTCAAGCACCCTCTGTGCAAGCCTTGCTGCTCTCTCGAACTCCACTGTCGCATTTGCATTCATGTCAGTCAGTACTTTCTGCCAGGCTTCTGCCATGAGGCTCCATACTTCCCTATATGGTCCATGGAAAGGTCTCCTTCTGGCCACAGTCTCTAGATGCGTGTAAGTGTTCCTGAACCTTGGATCTGCTTCCATCTGCTCCTGCATCTCAGGCGCGTTGAACGCAGAGATTCTCGAAGTCATGTATCCTGTAGTGAGTGCGTATCTCAGGGAATTCTCTGGTGTTGTGAAGAACTTCATGAGTTCCCAGGCAGCCTGTGTCTCAGCATCAGAGTGCCCTCCGATCATGTAAAGGTTCCCTCCACCAATCGGAACATCTCCGCGGACCTTAGGCGGAATTGTCGTAGCTCCGACTCCAAACGGGGCGTTGGCAATAAGATGACCAAGACTTCCGGTTGAGCGAATCATCTGACCGATATTTCCGGTCATGTCAAGATCGCCACCGCCGGTGATAGTCATAACCGCTGTTCCTTCCCTGATAAGATCCTGGAAGAACTTTGCGGCAGAGATCGCCTCCGGCGAACCAAAGAGTATTGTCTTACCATCTTCAGAAATAACCTCTCCACCAGCCTGCCATATGTACATTTCAATCAGCCAGTCCGCTGAGTCGACACGGAAACCGAATACTTCTGGTCCCAGAGCAGCGATCTTTCTCGCATTATAGACGAGTTCATCCCATGTGGCCGGCGGCTTCTCGGGGTCAAGTCCAGCCCTCTCGTAAAGATCCTTGTTGTAGTAGAGGATCGGCGTGCTGTTATTCAGAGGAAATCCGTGAAGCTCTCCGTAGTAGACAGTGTTGTTGAGAAGCCTAGGGAAGAAGTCATCCATCTGAGCTTTGAACTCTGGATCGTTATCGATCAGAGGTTCTAGGATCTGAATCGCACCACCATCAACAAGCTGACCCACACGGCTCTGTTCAATCTGAGCGAGATGCGGGAGATCTCCCGATACAAGTCCCATCAACAGTTTCACCATAGTATCATCGTAGTTTCCGCTGTAGACAGGAGTAACATGGATCTCGCCCTCGTGCAATTTGTTAAAGTCCTCGCAGATGTCGATGATTGCCTGGGAATAGAGCCCTGTCTGCGCGTACCAGAGCTCAAGCCGAATCACTCCCAGCATTAAAGAACAGGTGAGAAGAAGCAAAGACACTACCAGCAGTTTCTTCATACTCGTCCAACCTCCTTATGAAATGGTGTTATCTTGCCGTCATTCCTTCAGACCGCTCAATGTTATGCCCTCTATAAACTGTCTCTGAACAAAGAAGAAGAACACAATCACAGGAACAATTACCGTGCTCGAAGCAGCCATTAGCTGCGACCATGGTGTCATCCAGGATGTGGAGAATCTCGACAGGCCAACCTGGATTAGCTGCATCTCATCCCTGCTTATTGCAACAAGTGGCCATATGTAGCTGTTCCAGGACATCAAGAACACATATAGACACATCGTCCACAGCGCTGGTTTTGACAGTGGGAGGATTATCTCCCACAGGATTCTGAACCTTCCACAGCCATCTATCATGGCTGCATCCTCCAGTTCTCGAGGAATCGTCATGAAGAACTGTCTTAGCAGAAAGATACCAAAAGCATGCGCCATGAAGGGGAGTATCAACGCCCTGTAGGAGTTGATCCAGCCGAATTGCCTAACGATAAGGTATAGAGGAACCATAGTCACTTCTTCCGGGATCATGAGAGTTCCAATGATCAGGGCAAAGACTATACTACTACCGCGGAAACGAATCCTGGAGAGTCCGTAGGCTGCCAGAACGTTGAACACGAGTTGAAGAGCCATAACAGATCCCGACACAAACAGTGTGTTTACCATGTACCGCAACATTGGGACTGTCTCAAATGCTTCTATATAATTCTTGAAGCTGAAAAGCGTAGGGTAGAATTTGGGGGGAATAGAGAAAACGTCCCGTTCCGGTTTAAAAGAAGTGACA
>CAZSXB010000041.1:0-17040 GCA_964611155.1 uncultured Thermotogaceae bacterium | reverse complement strand
ATCAATTGTGTGAATCATATCGCAACCTCCAATTCCCGATATGTGAGTTTCCATTCAGCGATATGTTCTGGCTGGAGAACCAGCCGGCATCTGATCTTCTTACAGATCAGAGTGCTTCCAGTATTATACACGATGACGAACCGGCCACATAGAACCTCTCAAGGGCAAGGGGTTATTATTGCGTGGTGATAAGTGGTAGCATTATGGTAGCAATCCAGGATAGACAGGAGGAGCCACATGCTTTCTGAAGGTGCTTTCAATAGTCTTTTAGCGCGCGAGCGTTCAAGACATCCTGCGGTGATTCTCTCACCTGCACTGCTGCTGGTCGATTTCCAGAGGTACTTCACCGATCGTGAGTCTCCTGCATATCTTGAAGGAATCGAGAATACCATGGATAGAACAGCCGAACTAATCGACATTTTCCTGCAGTGCAGAATGCCGGTGGCAAGTACCGTTCACAAAGGTGGGTCACCCCTGATGAGAGAGTGGTGGGGCAACGCTGTCGACGAGCCGTGGATATTCTCAGAATTCAAGGGGTTTCCCACATTCGCCAAGAGTGGATACGATGCCTTTTACGGAACCGACCTGGAAGCATTTCTTGAAAGCAAAGGGGTAAATCAGCTGGTTATCTGCGGTGTTATGACGCACCTGTGTTGTGAAACCACTGCAAGATCTGCATTTGTGAGGGGTTACAGGATCATCATGGTTGAGGACGGGCTTTGTGACAAGAGCATCAGCTATCATGTGTGGTCGCTTAAAAGTCTCTCCCATGGTTTCGCTTCGGTGGCACGCACCACTGAGATAGTCGAACTGCTTGAGAGGCGTTGAAAAAGTGAAAAGACAGATATGCGTTGTTGGAGGAGGCCCGGCTGGAGTAGCGGTTTCAACAATGCTGAAAAGATACTCGATCGACGTTGTGCTGTTTGAATATCGTGAAATCGGAGGGTTACTGAACAATGCATGGCGAGTAGAGAACTTTCCTATGTTGAGTCCGTCTTCCGGGGAAACTCTCTGCAGAAAGCTTAAGGAGCACCTGTCTTCTCATAGTGTCAATGTGATTAACGAGCGCGTCGTCAGTGTTAGGAACAACAAGGTCATAACTGACAGATCGGAATACAGTGCGGACAGAGTCATTGTCGCCACGGGAACCCAGCCGAAAAGGCTCCCAGACTTTGAAGTCTCTTCGAACGTTGTCTATGAATTCAGAGACCTTCCAACTGATGTGAAGGTCATTGCTATCTACGGAGCTGGAGATATGGCTTTTGACAGTGCGATAAAGGCACGTTCCCAAAGCATGAGGGTTCTTCAGTTCTGCAGACGAAAGTATGTAAGGGCTATCCCGGCTCTCGTAAATGAGGCGCGTACTTCGGGTGTGGAATTTCACAGTGAGGAACCAGTTTATCATGTTGAATCAGATGGCTCCAAGCTGGTTATCAAAACCTCTTCTTCATCATACCTTGTGGATGCACTGCTGATCTGCGTTGGGAGAGACGCTTATTTGCCCGAGCTAGATAATCGCAGGTATGAGATAATCGGTGATGCCAGGGGTGAGCCCTTCAGACAAGCATCAATTGCTGTGGGCGATGGCGTGAGAACTGCTATGAGAATAGCTACAGAGTGGTGATGTGTCCTTGAAAGTTCTTCAGAGTTTTGGAAATGATGAACTGGCGAAAGTATATATTGGCATCACAAAGGAAGGCTCCTGGGTAGAATTCGTTGAATCATTACAGCCTCCTTTACCCAGGAAAGATAAGTGGGTCCTGATTGTATCAACGATGGATGGGTGCCCTATCAAATGCGGCTTCTGTGATGCCGGAGGTTCTTTCAGGAGAAACCTTACCAGAGAGGAAATAATGGATCAGATACATTATATGGTGGCAAGAAGATTCACTGACACTGTAGATGTTGCCAAGTTTAAGGTTCAGTTTGCAAGGATCGGAGAACCTTCACTCAATCCCTCGGTCCTGGGAGTACTGGAAGAACTTGATGAAAGATATGATGCACCAGGATTACTTCCTTCTGTCAGTTCCATAGCACCTTTGAGTTCAGAGAGCTTTTTCGAAAGGCTTCTTGAGATAAAAAGTGAGAGATACACGGGAAGATTCCAGCTTCAGTTCTCCGTGCATTCTACGGACAGGGAGCAACGCGACAGTCTTATCCCTGTAAAGAAGTGGGGTCTGGAGAAGATAGCAGATTATGGATCACGGTTTTGTGGGGAACACGACAGGAAGGTAACATTGAATTTCGCTCTTTCCTCTGGTTCAATCATCGAATCCGAAGTTATTACCAGCCTGTTTGATCCAGCGAAGTTTCTTGTAAAAATCACTCCAGTCAATCCGACATACAGTTCCAGAGACAGGAAGTTGGATTCTGCTGTTGATGATGATGGATCTCTAATCTATCACCAGAGATTAGTGGATAAGCTTCGTAGTGTTGGTTTTGATGTTCTTGTTAGTGTGGGAGAGCCTGAAGAGAACAGAATCGGTAGTAACTGCGGGCTTTATATCAGGAGGCATCTTTCAGGTTCTTCGAGTCTTTCTGGGGCGTATGCCCTTGTTAAGAAGGACACAACGTAACTCGGAAAGAGCCGTTCAGTTGGCCGCAGGAGTATATGGAAGGGAGAACGAGCTTGTTCGAGAAGACAATTAACAGAATCATCAGTAACGTCGAACATGTTATCAAGGGGAAGGAAGAAGTTATCAGGCTTGTGCTTGCTGCTTTTCTTGCTCACGGACATGTTCTTCTGGAAGATGTACCGGGAGTGGGGAAGACAATGCTTGCAAGAGCCATAGCAAAGAGTCTCGGCTTGGAGTCAAAGAGGATTCAGTTTACTCCTGATCTGCTGCCAACAGATATTACTGGCTTGAATATTCTTGATCGTTCAAGGAACTCTTTCGTGTTTAGAAAGGGCCCCATTTTCACAGATCTCTTGCTTGCCGACGAAATCAACCGAGCTACCCCGCGGACTCAATCGGCGCTTCTGGAGGCCATGGCAGAGAAGCAGGTAACTGTTGATGGAGAGCGATGGGCACTTCCTGACAACTTTTTTGTTATGGCAACACAGAATCCTATAGAGTATGAGGGGACATTCATGCTTCCCGAAGCTCAGCTTGACAGATTTCTGGTGAGAGTAACGATGGGGTATCCCGGAGTTGAAAGCGAGATTGAGATGCTTTTGTCTCAGGAGAAGGGTCATCCCATCGATAATCTGGAACCTGTACTGAATGATGAAAGCCTGCAAGAGATTTTCGAGGAGCCAGACGGTGTAAGGATAAGCGATCCTGTGATGCAGTACATTGTAGACATTGTTAATGCCACGAGGAACCACCCTTCACTGGTTCTTGGAGCGAGTCCAAGAGGTAGCCTTGCTTTGATGAAGCTCTCAAGAGTCCTGGCAAGAATCGAAGGTAGAGATTTTGTTCTGCCTGACGATGTGAAGAAGCTTACAAAGCCAGCGCTTTCTCACAGGCTCATTCAGAGCACTGAATCAAGGATCAGAAGACAAACTGTTAATGAGATACTCGATGAAGTCATGGAAGAGGTATCGGTTGTTCAATGACAGATGTTCACCTGAAGCCATTGATCAGGTTGAGTATTCTGCTGGGGGTTGTCACTATTCTCTTCTGGAATATCTACGTAATCATCATCGATTACGTTATAGTGCTACTCTGGTTTGATTTTCTGGCAAAGAGAAGAGCGATTGGTAGAATCGAGGTTTCCAGGAAGCTTTTTCCATCGCGCCTGTTCGTAAATGAGAAGCTTGAGCTAAGCTACCAGGTGACCAATCATTCAAGCACCAGACTTGGTTTAGAGTTTCTTCCAACACTTGATGTCCCCGGCATCTCACGAAAATCACTCTTTCTTAACATGAGCCCAGGTGGAAATGAAGTCCTTGAGTTTCGTGGTTTCTTCTACACTAGAGGAGTCAAAAGTATTGGATCTTCTTATATGACATTTGTTGGTCCTCTTTCCCTGTACAGAATAAGTCGTTCGTATCATATTAGTGATGAAGTGATCGTCTTTCCATACATTGAAGAACTCCGGTTCAGTAAGGAAGTACTTAAGGATCTCTTGCCTGGTCGCAAAACGCAGTATCGTATGCTCGAAGATACTACCAGCATACGAAATGTTCGTGAATACTCGACTGAACCGTTGAACAGGATCCATTGGAAACTGTCGGCGCGGTACGACAAACTCATGTGTAAGGAATTCGATACGACTGCTCAAGGTTCTTTGAAGCTGTTTGTTGATCTGAACATGCCACAAGGTGTTCTTGTAAATGAGACGTGGAAACAGCTGAGGAGCAATTATGAAGAACAGGCGGTCGATGCAGCTGCAAGCATATTGCGGGATCTGAAAGACCGATCAGCTGCTGTCGAGCTAGTAATCGCTGGAAAGGAGACCTGGATCGAATCATATCCAAGAAGGGAGTTCGTGAGATATCTGGATACGCTGACGCGAGCGGCAGGTAGTGAGTCACCGGGTCAGAGAATCATTGAAGTTCTTGAGCAATTCCTGATGCAGATAAACCAGAATGATACTGTTGTGCTTATCACCATGCACTTGAGCGACAAAGAACTTCCACTTATCCTGAAGCTTCGCTCACGGTGCTCAAAAGTCATTATTCTACTGATGCCTTATGGATTTCGCCCGGCAGTATATAGACCGAGCAGGAGTTATTCCATGCCTCATCCAGAAGCAGCCAGACTCCTGGAGAAATCTGAGTTACTTGTGGAAAATGGAGTCATAGTTCAATTTATGCTTGAGAGTGACGCTCTTCAGGAGGTGGTGGAGCTTGTTCCATAAGGTGTTCTTGATTGCACCTGCCGTTTTCTACTGTGCATTCATCGATCAACCAGGGTGGACCAGGTTCCTGGCTCTTGGTGTACTTGTTCTGGTTCTGACTTTCCACCGAAAACTGCGGACCATGAGTATTCCACTCGCAGTCGGACTGCTGATCCTGTCAGCCGTCTTCTCCGAAGTCAACTGGTCCTGGGGTGTAGGAGTATTGTTCTGTTTCTCGATTCTTGGTTTCTGGAATGAAGCATATTCTGAACCAGGACAGCTGTTATTCTACACGGGTCTTGCCTGGATAGTTTTAGCAGGTTTCTTCGGTGGGCCATTCGCCCTGGTCTGTGTTGTGTCTTTCCTGGCCGTTGCCTTCTTCATGACAAGAAGATGGATTGCTTTCTTGCCGGTAATATTCCTTGTTGTTCTGGCTCTGGAATTTCCAGGTGCCTTCTCCAACAACTTGCTTATTGCAGATGCAAGAACTGCGATAACGTCAGAAGAGAGTGTTCTACCTGAAGACCACGAAAGGTCAGTTCCTTCGGAGAGCACGTCTGTTGACTCTACTGAGCAAAACACATACAAAGAAGGAGAACATGATCAACGATTCACCGGATTGATCCTTTATGTCAGTTTCATCACTATGGGGATTGCGTTCGTCTTCCTGGCGATACGACTGCTACTCAATCTCAGGAAGATGAACAGAAAGGCCTTGCTTCTAGCGATCAGGGGGCTTGTGGTTATAGGGGTTTTCATTGCTGCAATACATCTTCTCCTGCAGGTGCCGACATCACAAACTCCAACAGAATGGCATCTTCCTGGATCAGGCGGGGGCTCTTCTGTCGCGGGAACTCCTCAGGTGCCTCAGGAATCTGGAACACTTGACAAAAGCGAATCCGATGAAACGCCCGGGGCAAGGGCTTCTTTACCCATTGGAATACTGAGTTCGCTGGTAGTCCTTATGTCTGCAGTGCTAGCTGCTGTGATTGCTCTTCGCTGGTTGATCAAGTACTTCGTGGAAAATGCTTCGGGGACGAATCGTGCCGATCGGGCGTCTGAAGAGACCGAGCAGGATCGTGAAGAACTCATCCTGGGCGAAGGGATAGAGCTTGTGAGGCAGGCGTACCTGATCGCCAGAAGAAAGCTCTTTCCGAACCTTGATTATCTTACACCGATCGAGTTGCTTTCGGAAAAGAGTCAGACTGCATTCATTAGTCTAACCGAAGAGTTTGTGAGAGTAGAATATGGTTTCTCTTCTCCCAGCCTTTCTGATCGGGAGGTGACTGACCTGCTTCTTGAAACGCTACCTTCAAGATCTCTGTCAGATGATAGGAAAGACAACCGCAAAGAGCAATGACTGTTAATAGGTGACCCTTGAACCAGAGTCAGTAACTAGCGGGACAATTCAGCTTTAGCATGATAAGCTTGATTCAATTACTGAGTCTATCGAATTCGGAGACTCTTGGCAGTGAGTGGGTGGAACATTGTTGATAGTGCCTTATGGTATATTGATTGGATTTATGCTGGCGATTCTGGGGTTTTTCAGAAACCTGCACTCTCTAAGATTACTGGCTTCAGGAGTATCTGCAGACGATCTCGGACAGACAACCGTAATAATCGCTGCAAGAAACGAGGAGCAAGTTATAGAGAAGACAGTTAGAGGATTACTGGAAAGAGCACCAGCAGAAGCTCGTTTGATTGTGGTCGATGACAACTCAACAGACAGCACCTGGGAGATTCTCCAGAAGCTTTCGTCTGAGTTCCCTTGTTTATTGGCACTCAGGAACAATGGAAGAAGCGGTAAGGCAGGGGCACTGAATGTTGCTCTTGACAATCTCCAGGGGGATTTCGTAGTCTTTCTTGATGCTGATGCCCACGTCGACTGGTCATTCATAAGGCAATACATTGCAGTATTCTCAAATCCTTCTGTGAATGCCATTTTTTCGGATTTCGAACCCTACAACAGTTCTCGGACTCCTTCAGTGATATTTCAGGATCTCTTCTTCGGTTTCATAAAGACATTTGTGTATTCAGGGATCTTTGCCAAGACAGTCTTTATGAACAGCGGGTTTTTCATCAGAAGAGGTGTACTTGACACTCTTGGAAAGTTTGATCCTGAGACGACCGTTGATGATTTTGATCTTGGGTTGCGTTTGAAGAAAGAGGGAATGGATATTAAGTTTATACTCGGGAACAAATGCAGGATTCAGTACGCTTTCACAATCGGAGACCTGTTCAGGCAATATTGCCGTTGGTTCACCGGAGGGATAAGGAAGTTGCTTCCAGAGAGAAAACCGTTAAGTGGTGTGAGTCTCATGGTCATTATTATTGTGGCCTTGATAGGCTTCTTTCCTCATATTGCACTGGTGACTGGTTTTGCTACCGGGATTCCGTTGATTGGAGCAAAGATCGCCGGCGCCTATGTGGTTGTTCTAGCTTCAGCGTCAGTCTTTGGGTACATATTTCATGAAAAGAGACCACGCAGAGAGGTTCTTTTCAATCTCTTTGTGGGTACGGTTTCGATGTATTTCATATTTCAGGCTGTAATATTCGTTTCTTTCTTCAGGGCTCTGGGTAAGAAGGATGATTGGTATAAGGTCAGTCGAAAAGCTGACTGAGCATAAGCGAGGGTGATCTGAATGGCTTCTGTGACCGTTATTGTCCCGGTACTGAACGAGGAGAAATACCTTAGAGACACACTGGAAAGTGTCAAGGCCCAGACCTTCAAAGATTACGAGTTGATAGTCGTGGATAACGGTAGTACTGATAACAGCCCTCAGATTGCTCGAGAGTATGCAGATTCTCTTGTCTTTGAGAGCAAGAGGGGTTCAATCGCTGCTATGCACAGGGGTATTGTTGAAGCATCAGGAGAGTACTACGTGACGTGCGATGCAGACACGATTTACCCTCCTGACTGGCTCGAGAGAATGGTCAGAAATCTGAGAAGAAGAAGAAACGTGGTAGCAGCGTACGGCCCGATGGCTTTTCGAGAGGATGGTAGGTTCAGAAGGTTCCTGATTACTTCTCTATATGTTGTTGGGGATAGGCTTTCTCTAATAACAGGGATTAGGCTGTCAGGCGGTGCAAACCTTGGGGTTCTGCGGGAAGCGTATTTCAGAGCTGGTGGTTACATGGTAGACAGCAAGGTAGCTTCCCAGGATTTTCTTCTTACCAAAAATCTGAGAAAGTTCGGGAGAGTTATCTTCGATCCTCGAATGGTAATATTCACGTCAAATAGACGTTATGCCAGGGCTGGTTCCGTGAAGGGAGCATTTGAAGCTTTTCGTCTCTGGCTTGACGTTGCACTCAGAAGATACAAGATGACCTATGACAGTTATTATAGTGAAGACTATTACAGAGACAGGGAGAAGAAAGGTGAGTGAAAAGCGTTCCTTTCCTCTCAGGGGTATGGTCCTGGGCATACTAATAAGTGTGGTTCTGCTGGTTGTTCTGCAGAGGTTTTTTGGAAGTAGTATAAATGTGGGGATCGTACTCAGATCCTGGAAGGCAGTTCTAATAGGGCTAATGCTTTTCTGCACGGCGATATTCGTCATAGCGATGAGAGTATATATACTATCCAGGAGTATAGGGTATAGAATAAGACTCGTCGATTGTTACAGCAATTCATTTCTCAATCAATTCTTCAGTGCTATAACACCGTTCTCTGCAGGAGGGCAACCATTCCAGATATATGACCTGACAAGACTCGGAATGGATCTCTCTGCAGCTTCGGCGATGATAATCACAATGTTCATGATTTCCAACCTTGCCTCGGTGACACTCACATTGTTCGTTCTTCCACAGTTCATATGGTATTTTCAGCATACAGGATCTGCAGCAGGAATCGTTGTAACCGGTGCTCTCATAACAGTTGTTGTCGGTGGGCTCCTGATGGTTGTTGCCCTATCAGAAAGACTGATACTGTCCTTTTCTCGCTTACTCTCAAGAAGAAGGTGGCTGCTCAAGATATTGTCCCGGATATTCAGAAAGGACGAAGAGAAACTTTCAGAAAGTATCCTTAAGAGATTCAACGATTACAATAAGTCAATGAAGCTGCTCTGGCGAAGATCCAGAAGACTTCTGCTTCTTGATTATCTACTGGCGATATCGCACTTTCTTTGCCTTTATGCTGTTTTCTATGTCGTGGTAACTGTTGTCGCGCAAGACGGGTCGGTGTCATCCAAGCTTGGTTTCATAGACTCTGTCGCTGTTCAATCGCTTCTCAGCTTCGTGGTGTACTACTTGCCAACACCAGGGTCTAGTGGAGGGTTTGAAGGAGGGATGTTCATTTTGCTAAAAGACGTTGTGCAGAACGATCTCCTTCCACTTATTGTGATGCTTTGGAGATTTGTGACATATCATATGCTGATACTTATCGGGATTCTTGTTTTCCTCTTGACCCTTCACAGGAGAGAAAGTGGTAAAGCTCAGTGCTGAGACTGATAAAGAAAATCGTCCTGTCCATTGCAGGTGAGTTCGTCTGGCTGATCTACTCTGCGATCATCTTTCTGATTGTGCCGGTTGTCGTAAGATGTAAGAAGAATGGAAAGCCTCCACCGCTGCCTTCGGTACTATGTGTGATGCATGTTGGGAACTTCGATCCGCTATTTGTTGTTAGAGCGACTCGACGGTATCGAACGAAAGCAGTCTACCAGGTAGATGGACCGTATCCATTTCTCAGGTTTCTCTATTGGTCGTTCTGGAGGTTCAGGGTGAGTCAGGACCCGTCTATCAAGGAGTCTCTTAACAAGAGAACGACATCGGATGCTGTGGCTTATCTTCAGCGGAAGAGAACGATAATGGTCTATCCGGAAGGATACTGGAACTGGAAACGACGGCTTTATGCGGGGGTAGCCGTCATTGCTCATCGAGCGAACGTGCCACTAATCCCTGTTGGCATTGAAAACGGTGCCGTTTTCGATCCCGACCTCGATCATCTCCCTCCTCTAAAAGCTGCCCGAAGAGTGATTCGAGAGTATTCCAGAAGAAA
Source organism: uncultured Thermotogaceae bacterium (assembly GCA_964611155.1). GTDB lineage: Bacteria > Thermotogota > Thermotogae > Petrotogales > Kosmotogaceae > UBA9910. The sequence goes on along the minus strand of CAZSXB010000041.1, from coordinate 7,262 downwards.
GTGGGTCAGGGTTCATTTCGGTAGCCCTATTACTCCGAATCCTCACCTTGAAGAAAAGGATGATGTTAACAGAATCATGACAATGGTAGAGACCGAATTTACTGATTTCTACAGACGTTTCTATAATGAGAAGGGCCCAATTTGGTTACCTGAGCAGCACGGAGTTTGTACCAAAGACCAGGATACTTGAGTATCTCGATGTTTTGCAGAGTAGATTAGCAGTTGATTCTTTTCCGCCAGCTGACTACAATTGTTCTGAGGTGGTTTGTTGCTGAAAATACTGCTTGTTGAGGACGACGATAACCTGGCAAATGGTATTCGTTATGCTCTTGAACAGGAAGGATGGTCTGTTGCTGTTGCGGGGAGTGTTTCAAATGCAACTGATCTGTACCGAAGCCAGCCGTTCCATTTGATACTGCTTGATGTGATGCTTCCTGATGGGAATGGACTCGATCTATGCAGAGACATAAGAGAGAGTTCCGATATCCCGATTGTGTTCTTGACCGCAAGAGACGAAGAAGTGGACGTCGTAATGGGTCTTGAAAGTGGTGGAGATGACTACATTACAAAACCATTCAGGCTTCGAGAACTCATATCCCGCATAAAGGCAAATGTTCGAAAACATGGTAGAGAAGCTACCGAAACCGGTCCACGGGTAATAAGGTCTGGTGGAATCACTCTGAGTATGACAGACTTCCGAGTCTATAAGAAAGGCAATGAAATACCTCTCACACCAACGGAATTCAGGATTCTGAAGACACTCATGCAAAATCCGGGGGTTCTGCTTGCGAGGAAGAGAATACTTGAAAGTGTATGGGACATTGATGGAGATTTCATAGATGATAATACACTATCAGTTCATATTCGAAAACTCAGAGAGAAACTGGAGGACACCCCTTCAGAGCCAGGGCTCATAAAGACGGTTAGAAGATTGGGATACAGGTGGAGTGGCGACGGAGAATGAATGCTTAGATTCATCTTCAGAGAGAAGGCGAACCGGAGAACCTTTATTGCGGGTATTCTTCTGTCCGTTGGTATAATTGCTCTGTCATTTGTGGCATGGTTTTTCGTGCTACAGGAGCACATTGATCGATCACAGCAGCAGGAGATCGGCAGAATTGGAATGTTGATATCCCTTGGCCTTGTAACACCAGAGGATCTTCCGATCATTCTATCAGAAACCAACTACGTTGACTATGAAATGGGACTGCAAGCCTTATCACCATTTGGTTATGACGAAGCTTCTTCGACTTTTCAGGATTATCGACACTTCTGGCTGTTCGGGCTGTCCATGTATATCGTTCTGGGTTCAGGTTTTGTGCTTGTAGTTCTATGGACGGTGATACTGGCACTTCATTCCAGGAAACAATGTGATTTCCTGAGAAAAGTCTCTTCGATTCTGGACGGGGTAATGAGCGGGCAGTTCTATACCGATCTGGAACTGGAATACGAGGGAGAGACTGCAGTCTTAACCTCACTCTTATGTGCTATGTCCAGAAGATATCAGAGAACGATGAGCGAAGTAAGTCAGGAGCGCAACAAGATGAAAGCTTTCATCTCTTTCATCTCTCATGAATTGAAGACTCCTATCGCATCTTTGAAAACCATGAACGAGCTAATGCATGATTTCGATAACATGTCCCGCGATCAGGTTCTGGAGTTCATGTCAAGGAGCCAGAAGGACATTGAGCGAATGGAATGGCTGGTTAGTGATGTGCTCAATATCGCAAGGATTGAAGCCGGAACAGTCCGTTTCAGTCTCAAGAAACATGATCTGCGACGACTAACCGGTGAGGTTGTTGAAAGGTATGCTGGAATTGCCGAACAGAAGTCTTTGGAGCTAGCAGTGTTAACTGGATCAGGGGTACCTGTCTTTTGTGATGAGAGATGGATGTCTCAGGCGATAGACAACATTCTTAAGAACGCTATTGATTACTCACCCGAAGGTGGGAAAGTCAGTGTTGAAATCTCCTCTGGGGAAACTTACGCACGCCTTTGCATCGGTGACGAGGGCCCCGGGATACCAGCAGAAGAGGTTGGACTGATTTTCCGGGGATTCTACAGGGGTAGTTCATCCGCAAAGATCAAGAAAGGAACAGGACTGGGATTAGCTCTATCCAAAGCAATAGTTACCAGGCACGGCGGTGATATCAGGGTGAAAACTGCGGAAGGAAAGGGATCAGTCTTCATTATCGAACTCCCGACCAGGCGATAGGTATTGGCTCCAGCAACCTTGCGATTTCTTAAGATTGCTCTTCACCGTGGAATAAGATTCGCTGCATAGACTTTCACTGAGAGCAAACGCAGAGGAGGATCATCATGGAGATGTTAAGAGCAACAGGATTAAGGAAAGTCTATGGATCAGGAAATAACTCAGTTGAGGCGTTGAAGGGCGTCGACCTTTCCATTAAGGAAGGAGAGTTCTTAGCAATAGTCGGACCTAGTGGTTCAGGAAAGAGCACTCTTCTTCATCTGCTCGCAGGATTGGATCGACCGACTGCGGGCAGCGTTAGTATCGATGGGAGAAGCCTGTTCACAATGAACGATGCGCAGCTTTCTATCTTCAGAAGAAGACGGATAGGATTCGTTTTTCAGTTCTTCAATCTGGTGCCGGTTCTTACTGCAAGAGAAAACATCGAGCTTCCACTTGTCCTTGATGAGAGGAGTGTTGATGAGCCTTTCATAAGTGAGCTTCTTCAGTTGATGAAACTGGAATCAAGAGAGAGTCACCTACCTTCAGCTTTGTCTGGTGGCCAGCAGCAGAGAGTGGCGATAGCACGTGCGCTGGTTACCAAGCCTGCAGTGGTCTTCGCAGACGAACCGACAGGAAACCTCGACAGTACAACCAGCCGGGAAGTAATTGATCTGTTGAAGCTCAGTGCACGGAGATTTCACCAGACACTGGTCATCGTTACGCATGAAGAAGATATCGCTGAAAGAGCAGACAGAATCATTACCATTGAAGATGGAGAGATAGTCTCTGATGTTGTCAATACTGACGTTGGAAGCGTCTTTTCAACTGCAATCGGAGGTAGCGGGAGATGAAGCGGTATACCGAGTTAAGCAGAAAGTATCTCTCAAGAAGAAAACGAAGGACCGTATACACATTCCTTGGAGTAACTCTTGCGGTAGCTTTCATAGCGGCGATAATGATAATGTTCGACAGCATAGAAGCATCGCAATTGAGATCTCTAAAAACCGTCACTGGCGCATATCATGGGAAAATCGTTTCAGTAGACGATCTTGAGATAACAAGCTTGCAGGCCCATGTGTATGTCAAAGATCTGGGTATTCAGAAGATTCTTCATGAAATCGACATCAGTGGAGAAAACACCAAGATGATCATTGATGAGGCAGAAGAGATATCTATCGCATTGAGAGGCAAAACAGTTAAGGAAGGAAGACTTCCGAATAAGGCAGGGGAGATAGCACTTGATACATTTGCAGTAGAGCTTCTGGGCATTCCACAGCAGATTGGTCAACAGGTGAGCCTGGAAATAGGCGGCGAGGTAAGCGTTTTCGAACTCGTGGGGTTGGTCTCAACATCTCTTCAGGAGAAGCGTTCCGGGAAAGCCTTTGCATCAATATCTCCTCAAGAATCTGCGGTCCTGTCTACCAGGCTAGCAGTGAATCAAATAGCTTTCTATACCGTAGATGCTGAAAACGATGAACTCAGAGAACACTCGCAAAAGGTTGCTGCAGATCTTGGGATGACTGATAGGGCAACCTATAATGGTTCTCTTATCTACTATCTTGAGAACCAGCCTCCAGTGAATTGGGCAGCTCTGATCCTGGGGATTCTCGTTGCGATCGCTTCCGCAGTGTCAATATACAACACTGTTCATATATCTGTTCTGGAAAGAATAAGAGAGTTTGGCCTCTTGCGCGCAGCAGGTGCAACATCGTCGCAGATAAAGCGCATAGTTGTCCGAGAATCACTGATAGTGAGTGCAGTTAGTATCCCGGCAGGCCTGGCTCTTGGAGTGATTCTGTCTTTCGGTGTTGGAGTTTACGCGGGCGCCGAAATGACAGGCCTGGATGGTATGACTACTTCCATAACACCTCTGGCTCTTGTGTTATCATCAGTTCTGGGTTTTCTCTCTGTCCTCATCTCATCCTTTGTACCCTCACTCAGAGCTGGAAAGATCTCCCCCGTTGAAGCAATGAGACAATACGGTGTGGAGTTCAGAGAAAGGGCCAAGAAGGATATCTCCAGCAAAGGAGTAATACCTGATAAGTCATTACAATTGAAACTCGCGCTCAGGAACATGAGAAGGAACCTGGGAACAACAGTTGTTTCTGTAGTTTCAATGACCATAGCCGCTACTCTCTTTATTGGTTTCTCTTACTTCATCTCGAATTTCGATACCGACAAACTGACCAGAGCTGTTACCAGATCAGATTTTTCGATCAGGGCAGTGAGTACCTACGACGATGGTCCGGACAAAGAGACAATTGAAGAGATCTATTCAATAGACGGAGTTGAACTGGTGGCTGCAGCAAGGTTTATCACAGGCAGACTGTTGACAGAAGAAACACTCAGCAATACAGCTAACACTTCCTCCTCAGATGCTGTGGTTGTAGGTTCACCAGAAGCTGCTCTTCGCCAAAGATCGGCAGATGATGTCGGGCTCGGGCTTGGCCTTCTTGCATATAATGATAGTGGCATTGAGTACATGAAACAGAAGCTGATATCAGGGGAAATTGACTCTGAAAGTCTCGCGAAAGAGCCGTCACTTATAATCGACCACGAAAACAGCGTTAGATACGGACTGAGTGTTGGAGATATCGTAACTGTCAGGACGTACTATCTGACCGAAGGCATGGTCCGACGGTCTATCGACAACGTATTTGCAGTTGCAGCAGTAGTACAGGAATTCCCTTCCATAGCGTATGCAGTAGCCGGAGGTATTATCGTGGCTTGCAGTGAGCATGTGCTAGACATTTTCTGGCCGGATGCTGAGAATGTTACCTTCACGGCTATGAGCCACATTGATAACTATGCATATGTTGACGTTTTTCTCAGTGAGGAAGCGAGCAATGAAGATGTTTCCGTCCAGGTGGAAAATATCGCACACAGATACAGAAATGCCAGGTTCGTGTCCTATCAGGAATACCTTAAAGAACTCGAATCATCTATAAGGACACTTTCGTCACTTGTGTACGGGCTGATTGCGATAGTTGCATTTATAGGAATATGCGGCATCACCAATACTGTCAACACAAACCTCATACTAAGGCAAAGGGAATTTGGGATGCTTCGTGCAACCGGTATGACCCGGGGACAGTTGAAGAAGATGCTGGGTTATGAAGGACTGATCTTTGGCCTGGTGAGTGCAATCTGCTCCGTAGTCCTGGGTCTGCTGCTTTCTTACTCGATCTTCTATCTTTTCCGACAGGAAATCGGCCACCTTAACTGGTCTATGCCCTGGATAGGCATGGTTGTTGCCGCTGTAGGTGTTGTAGCAGCAGGTACATTAACGACTCTGGTATCATCTCGGAGGATAACTTCAATGAACATAATCGAAGCAATAAGAACGGTTGAATAGACGCTTACACAAGGTGGATCCTGGTTCTTTGCCAGGATCCACACTTCTATGAACTGACCATAAATGATAGATTCAGATCTCTCTGGTGGTTTGATCCGTGAATCGTTGAGGATCATGGAACAGCGCAAACAGCCCTCCTGTATGAATGAAAAGGACATTTCTGGATCTGAAACGCTCTCTTGATATATGAAGGCAACCTCTGAAAGCCTTTGCTGTGTAAACAGGATCCAGAAAGAAAGCACTTCTTCTGGCCAGTGTTCTTATCAGATCAAGATCTTCAGTGGAAGGAACAGCATAAGCAGGTCCCTGAAAACCCTCCGCGATCTCGATTTCTTCTTCGCGGATCTTGGGGCAAAGACCATAACGGGACATTCCCTTGATAAGTCCTAAAGTCTTTTCTCTGTGTGATTCAGCAGGAGTGGTTGTCACGTTCACACCTATTACGCGAGCTTTCGACCTGGCGAGCTTCAAACCCGCAAGCAAACCTGCATATGTACCTGCGCTTCCAACCGCACAGAAAACAGCAGATACCTCATCAAGATCAATCTGGCGGGATATTTCCTTCACAGCATCCACGTAGCCAAGGGCGCCCAGAGCATTGGATCCTCCCTCAGGAATCACGTAAGGCTTCTTTCCTGCCTTTTCCAATCGCGTCTTTTCTCTGGCAAAGATCGCATCCATGTCTCTATACTCTTCTTCGCTCACAAAAACAACCGTGCTTCCTACCATGTAATCTAACAGAAGGTTTGCCTGGAGAGATACGCCTTCTTTTTTCCTCAGAAAGAGAACCGAGTCAAGCCCAAGTTCACGTGCGGCAATTGCTGTGGCTCTGCAATGATTTGACTGAATGCCGCCACATGTAAGAACCGTATCTGCCCCCTTCTTCATTGCATCATATAGAAGATATTCGAGTTTGCGGACCTTGTTTCCGCTTGTAAGAAAACCGGTGAGTTCGTCATGTTTGCAGAAGATATTGAAAGGAGTTTGAAGTAAGGTCTCGACAACCTTGAGCCTTGTGATCGGTGTTTCGCAAGCGATGAGTTTCGTCTTCATTCTTTTCACCTCTATTTGATGGCATCAGTTGATCAAGAAGATGCCTCCACCAGATATCCTATGCCAGTACATTGGATCAGCATGAGTGCCTGGGGCATTGCCGAATCAGGGCTTTGTGCACTTGATATATCTGAAAGAACCTCCCACTTCTTCGTCGACGACTACATCCAGGCCTGCAGATTTTATTACATCGCCTGTTCTACGTGTCATCGACGAGCCCACCGTAGGAATTGTCAGAATATTCAATGCCTTGAGTATAAAGTCTTTGCGAGGTTTCCCGGTGAGCATGTGTTCAACAAAGAGAATTGTCCCTCCCGTTTTCAAGACGCGTTTTACCTCACGCATACCCTGCTCAGGATTGTCTACAGAGCAAAATACATCTATTGAGATTATCGTATCAAAGAAGTCGCTTACGAAAGGCAAGCTTTCCAGTGAAGCGTTTACGAACCTGATGTTGAGCCTTCTGTCAGATTCACGGGCTTTCTTTCTAGCGACATCAAGCATCGATTCTGAAGTGTCCACAAGCACCACAGAAGACCCTGGTGGATAGAATTTGATATTGTTACCAGTTCCGGCCGCAAGATCCAGGATCAGGCCTTTTGCAAGCGGAACATAACGCTTCCTCAAAGGTTCTATTCTGCTCTTCTCCAGAGGATAAAG
>CAZSXB010000040.1:11906-17448 GCA_964611155.1 uncultured Thermotogaceae bacterium | reverse complement strand
GCCTTTTGAGCGTTCTTTGCTTAATCCGCTTCGCAACTCGGAGAGCTGCAAAAACCGCTTTGTGTTTGTGGTCAAGGAAATGTAACGAAAATCAAATTGAGAGACGGTTGTAAAGGGTCGATTTCTCACTGTAGGGGAGTATAATCTTGAATGAAAACCAGAAGTATTCCTGTGTCATAGGATACTGGTAACGGGGGAGCAGCGTGAAAATCGTCGATCTTCAGTTCGAGGAAATAGTCTACGAGTACATTAAGCCTTTCCATATTGCAAACAACATCGCATCTGAAAAGACAAACATCACGGTATCGCTGGTAACAGACAGTGGGATTACAGGCAAAGGAGAGGCTTCGCCGTCTTTCAGAGTCAACGGCGAATGTTTACCTGCTTTGATGGCTCTTAGATTGGAGATCCTTCACGCTATCAAGGGCATGGATGCTATGAACTATCTTCAGGTGTTTGATGTTCTTGACAGGTTTTCGACAACCTCTTCCAGTCTCAAGATGGCTGTTCAATATGCTGCGATTGATGCCTTCTGCCAGAACACCGGGATAGCACCTTATCAGTTCTTCGGCGGGCGCAAAGAGAATGTGGAGACAGACAAAACCGTAAGTATAGGTCCTCTTGAAGAAACGATCAGTGATGTTGAAGCAATAGTCACCGAAGGATTCAGTATCGTAAAAATGAAAGTCGGAGAAGACTTGAAAAAGGACATTGAGAGGGTTGTCTCTGTTTCGGATCGTTTCAGGAATATCTCGCTGATTGTTGATGCAAATACTGGATATACAGCCAAAGAGGCTATTCTGTTTGCTGAAGCGGTCTATAGAGAAGGTTGTCCAGTTGTCCTACTCGAACAGCCTGTTCCAGTCAATGATCTTGATGGTCTGAAGCTCGTCAGACACAATTCCATGATTCCTGTCGGAGCGGATGAGTGCGTGAGAACAAGACTCGACGCATATAGATTAGTGAAGGGAGATTACGTGGACTTCATAAATATAAAGCTAATGAAATCTGGCCTTTCTGATGCTCTAGCCATTATTGAGATTGCGAAAAGTGCAGGTGTATCCCTCATGATTGGCTGCATGAGTGAATCAGGACTTGGTATAGGTCAGAGCGTCCATTTTGCTGCTGGAACTGGCGCCTTCGTCTACCACGATCTCGACTCCCACATGCTTCTGAAGAACACCAAACCCGTGGGATTCTCTCAGCATGGTACGAAGCTCCTAGCTTCTGAAGTACGATGACCGGGTTTTCCCGGATTCTTTTGGTGAGGAGGAAATAACATGAAAAAGCGGGTGGGTTTGGTGTTTCTGCTGGGGATCCTTCTTCTTTTCTCAGCCATTGGCTTTGGTCAAAGAATTCCCTCAGACACACTTGTTGTAGGAATGAATACCGGGATATTTATCACGCTTGATCCTGGAGCAGTGTATGAGGTGGCGTCAGGGAAGATAGTGGACGCCTGTTACGCGAAGCTGCTAAAGATGGAGGGAGTTGATGGTGTTCTCACACCTGTCCCAGACCTTGCTGAAAGCTGGGATATCTCCGAAGACCTTATGACCTACACGTTCTACTTGCGCAAAGATGCCAGGTTCTCAAACGGCGACTTCGTTACGGCAGAAGACATGGTCTGGTCTATCAAAAGGCATCTTTCACTCGGAAAACCATCTACATCGCTAATCAGGTCGATCGGAATCAATGCTGACAACATGGACGAGACTATTAAGTTGATCGACGACCACACTCTATCGTTGACCTTTGATCAGCCATACGCATCAAACATAATCCTGGGTATTCTGACGAATCAGTTCACCGGGGCCATTAACAAGAAAGTAGCACTGACCAGGGAAGTAGATGGTGACCTTGCTGAGGTATGGCTTACAGACAATACTATTGGTGCAGGTCCGTATGTTCTCGTGAACTGGGAAAGGAACAACCTGGTAACTCTCCAGACAAATCCCTACTACTACGGCGAAGAACCGAAGATCAAGAGAATACTAGTCCGCGATATTCCTGAAGCCGCAAATCAGAGGCTGCTGCTTGAAAGAGGAGACATTGATGTTGCTTGGAACCTGACGGGACTCCTGCTCGATGAAGCCACAAAGAATCCTAACGTTGTGGGCGTGACTGTCCTGGGTCATAGCAACGAATACCTCGGCATGAATGCTTCCTGGGGCCCTCTGGCAGATCCTCTTGTTAGGCAGGCTGTTCGTTACTCCATTAACTACGAAGAGATAATCGATACTGTAGTAAACGGATACGCTATTATGAACCAGGGCTTTGTCAGTAAAGGATATTTCGGATACTACGAATCGAATCCCTTCTACCAGGATGTCGACAAGGCCAAGGCCCTTCTTGCTGAGGCTGGTTATCCGGACGGATTCGAAGTAGAACTTATGACGGGAACTACTACTACCAGAATGGAAGAAGCCGAGAAAATCCAGGCAGATCTTGCAAAAGTGGGGATCAAAGCAAACGTAGTTATAGTGCAAATGGGACAGGCATACACGATAATGAGAGCACAGAGTCACCAGATGATCATAGGTGGTTGGGGTAATGATTATCCTGATGCTGACAATCTCGCCATGGCCTTTGCAAACTACGACTTTGGACAGCTTGCATGGAGAAGCGTCTGGAACGACCCTTATGCGATTACTCTTTGCAACTGGGGCAGACTCGAACCGAACCCTGACAAACGCGAACAGATCTACAAGGACCTTACTGAGTACTGGCTCCACAACAGTCCATTCGCAATGCTTTACCAGCCGCTTATAGTCTTCGGAGTGCGAACGGAAGTCAAGAACTTCGAAGAAGCTGCTTTTGGCTACGGTATGGTATTTGATTTCACAAAACTCTATAAGTGATTCTGGGGCCCCTGCTCAGGGAAGCAGGGGCTCATTTCTCATTAATGACTAGATTATCGGATTTCGGGGGAATGACGTGAATTTTGCTGCTTTTCTCATAAGACGTTTGATCTTGATGGCCGTGGTTCTCTTCGGCGTTGCATGTATTGTTTTCGTGATTGCGCACTTGATCCCCGCAGACCCCGTTGGGGCACTATTGGGGGGGAATGCTCCCGCTCACGTGGTCGACGAGATGAGGGCGAAGCTCGGATACGACCAGCCTCTGATAGTGCAGTTTGGTAGATTCATAAGCGGGGCGGTCAGGGCGGATTTTGGGACTTCACTCAGAACGAATAAACCTGTAATGGAAGACATCATGTACTACTTCCCCGCCACGATGGAACTTGCATTAGTTGCGATTATTATCTCTATATTCCTGGGAATCACGTTGGGAGTTATTTCTGCTATTCACAGGAACAAATGGATCGACCAGTTTTCGAGGGTCTTCTCGATCCTGGGCGTTTCAATGCCCGTATTCTGGATTGGTTTGATCCTGATTCTCGTTTTCTACTTCAGACTTGACTGGCTACCAGGTGCCGGTAGGTTGAGCCTTTTCACTTATGCTCCCCCGAGAGTGACTGGTATGTATCTTTTTGACTCTGCCCTGGCAGGACAATGGAGTACTTTCTTCGAAGCTTTGAAGCATATTCTACTACCTGCGATAGTTCTTGGCTACAGCGCGACGGCATCGGTTGCCAGAATCACCAGGGCAAGTATGCTCGATGTACTCAGGCAGGACTACATAAGGACAGCAAAGGCCAAAGGTCTGAAAAGAAAGGTAGTTACATACAGACACGCATTGAAGAACTCATTGATCCCGACAGTAACAATAATCGGACTGGTCTTTGGAAGCTTGCTTGAAGGAGCCGTGCTTACCGAGACAGTGTTTTCCTGGCCAGGATTGGGCAGATACATTACAACCGGACTGCTTTCTCTGGATTATCCATCGGTAATGGGTGGAACACTCTATATCGCATTTATCTACTGTCTTGCCAACCTGATTGTTGACATAATTTACGCTTTGCTTGATCCAAGGATGAGGATGTGACGTAACAGTGAAAACTGCTACTGCTACGAAGAAATCAACTCCATTTATGGACGATCTCAGACATACGATTTTCCTGTGGCGAAAGAGCAAACTGACAATGATTGGTTCTGTGATCATCGCGATCTTCTTGCTTGTTGCTGCATTTGCTCCGTTGATTGCACCGTACAGTCCCACGGATCAGGATCTCTCTGTAAGACTCCGGGGACCGAGCTGGCAGCATTTATTTGGAACCGATCAGTTCGGGAGAGACATCTTCAGTAGAGTGATATATGGTTCAAGAATCGCCCTCTGGATAATCTTCCTGGTTTCAGTGATAAGCGGCAGTATAGGGATGTTCATTGGAGTGGTTTCAGGTTATTTTGGGAAGATCGTCGACGATATTCTGATGAGGATCACGGACATGTTCCTTGCTTTTCCCAGCCTTATTCTTGCAATGGCTTTTGCTGCAATGCTTGGACCCGACCTCACGAATACGATCATCGCGATCTCTATCGTTTCATGGACAACATATGCAAGACTCGCCAGGGCAGAAGCTATGAAAGTCAAGTCTCAGCCATACATTGAGGCCGTAAGAGCAACAGGAGGAGGGAACTTGAGGATCATGTTCCTGCACGTAATGCCCATGTGCATTTCTCCTGTGTTTGTTCAGCTGACCCTCAGAATGGGCACAATCTTATTGACAGCTGCGGGTCTTGGTTTTCTGGGACTGGGTGTGCAACCTCCTACTCCCGAGTGGGGAGCAATGGTGTCAGCGGGCAGGTCGTTCCTCATCGATCAGTGGTGGATATCGACGTTTCCAGGTATATTCATAGCTCTTGTTGTTCTTGGGTTTAACCTGCTTGGTGATGGCGTTAGAGACATGCTGGATCCTAGGCTCAGGAGGTAGCCATGGAAACTAAGAAGAGAGGGAAGCTTCTTGATGTTAGCGGACTGCGCGTGTCTTTCTTCACTTACAGAGGAGAGGTCAAAGCTCTTAATGGGGCAGAAGTGTGGATGAACTCTGGGGAACGTCTTGGGGTAGTTGGTGAGACAGGTTGTGGCAAATCGGTCACCGCACTGTCAATAATGAGACTGATTGAAGACCCCGGCGAGATTCAGGAAGGAAGAGTGATTTTCAATGCTCAATCACTACTTGAACTATCTGAAGAGGAGATTTCCAGAGTGCGGGGGACCCAGATGACGATGATTTTTCAAGAACCCCGATCGTCTCTGAATCCAGTCATGAAAATCGGGTTCCAGATCTCTGAGGCCATATCAAAAGCCAAGAATATCTCCACGAAGGCGGCGAATGTAGAAACTAAAGAAATGCTGTCACTTGTTGGTCTGGATTATAAGAGGGTCATGGATGCTTATCCCCATGAACTAAGTGGGGGAATGGCTCAGCGAGCGATGATCGCGATGGGACTTGGTCCTCATCCAAAGCTTCTGATTGCTGACGAACCCACTTCTGCACTCGATGTTACTATCCAGGCGCAGATTATTAGTTTGCTTGATGATCTCACAGATAGGATGGGCAATGCCGTTTTGCTAATAACTCATGACATGGGAATTGTGGCAGAGTTCTGCGACAAGGTTCTTGTGATGTACGCGGGGAATT
>CAZSXB010000040.1:0-11896 GCA_964611155.1 uncultured Thermotogaceae bacterium | reverse complement strand
CTGTGGAATATGCACCTGTGAAGGAGCTTTTCAATGATCCCCTGTTCCCTTATACCAAGGGATTGCTGAAAGCGGTTCCCAGAGTCGGAAGAATAGACGAACTTGAGGCTATAAAGGGTTCAGTACCTGACCTTGTGGACCCTCCTGAGGGCTGTCGATTTCATGAAAGGTGTCCATACATGATGGAAGTTTGCCAGACAGAAATGCCTGTCTTGAAAGAGGTTAAGGAGAACCATTATGTTGCGTGTCACTTGTATTGACAACGATTTGAGGAGACTATGAATGGAAGAAGCATTGCTGAAGATTGAAAACCTGAAGACCTATTTCCCGGTGAAACCTACAATGCTTTCAAGGACTCGTTATGTGCGGGCGGTTGATGATGTAAGCCTTGCAATATCTCCTTCATCAACATTTGGTGTGGTAGGAGAATCAGGATCCGGAAAAACAACGCTTGCAAGGGCTGTACTCAGGCTCGTCCCATCAACTGCTGGCAAAGTCTTCTTTCATGGCAATAACATACTCGAAATGAACAGCAAACAGATGCTTGAAGCAAGGAGAAAGATGCAGATAGTTTTCCAGGACCCGTACAACTCGCTTCATCCCAGGAAGACTATCAAGGCAATAATCGGAGAGGGATTGAAGATTCATTTCAAAATGAATGGAACGCGTATAAGAGATAGAATAGCATCGGTTTTGGCCCAGGTGGGTCTGAGAGAAGAACACATGTATAGATACCCGCATGAATTCTCTGGTGGTCAGCGCCAGAGGATTGCCTTTGCCAGGGCAATGGTACTTGATCCGGAATTCATAGTTCTTGACGAGCCCACTTCAGCTCTTGACGTTTCTGTACAGGCAATGGTGCTGAAGATGCTCAGAGATATCCGCACAAGGACAGGACTGACTTATCTCTTCATCACGCATAGTCTTTCACTGGTCGACTATCTGGCTGACTACATGGCGGTCATGTACCTTGGCGAAATCGTGGAGCTGGGTGAAAAGAAGAAGATCTTTGACCATCCTGCACATCCTTACACAGATCTTCTAATGGCATCAAATCCAATTCCTGATCCTAATGTAAAGAGAGAGAAGAGGCTCCTGGAAGGAGAAATTCCCAGTTCGATCGATCCTCCTTCAGGATGCAGGTTTCACAACAGATGTCCTATTGCACAGAAGATATGTGAATCGGAAAAGCCCCAACTCAGGCAGGTTTCTGATGATCACGAAGTAAGATGTCATTTTCCGCTTACTCCCTAGTGATAGTGCAATCAGTCCAGAATGGTGTTTGAGTAAATTTGTTCTATAGTCTGGCGTCTGCGGATCAACCTGGGGCTGTTGCTTTCCCACAGAACTTCGGCCGGAAGCGGCATGCCATTGTAGTTGCTGGCCATTGAAAAACCATATGCTCCCGCGTCTTCTACCAGTAAGAGGCTTCCTTCTGCAGGTAACTCAAGCTCACGGTTAGAAGCGAGCCTGTCTCCAGTCTCACACAACGGGCCGACAACATCACACAAGATAGCGGGTCCAACGGGTTCAAGAACCCTTATCCTGTGGTATGCATCATAAAGGGCCGGTCGGATCAGGTCGTTCATTCCTGCATCTGTCACTATGAAGGCTTTCTCGCCTCTTTTTACTCTCACAACCCTTGTCACAAGAAAGCCAGCAGGCCCAAGGATGAATCTTCCGAGCTCGACAATGAGCTGTCCGTCAAAACCTGAGAAGACTGTCCTTATGACGGAGTGCATCTGGTCTATGTCAAGAGATTCACCATTATAGTCAATCCCCCAACCCCCGCCCAGGTCGAGCGTTTTGAAATTGTGCCTCTTGCTCTCTTCCATGAGTTGAGTGTAAGCTGCCCGGTAGGGCTCTACTGAAGTTATTTGAGAGCCAATGTGCACATGCAGTCCGTCGATCTTATCTGCAACTCTGTGCATTTCTTTGATAGCAACACCGAACTTGTGATGCTTCATTCCAGTGGAGATATGGGGATGAGTTCTTGCATCGATATTGGGGTTGACTCTCAGAAGTTTTGCGACATCGAAGTCATGCCACATTTCGAGCTCTTCAATTGAGTCCAGGCTGAGAATATCGAATCCTTCTTTGACAAAAAACTCTTTGTCGTTGAAGGTTTTACCGTTACCATTCCACAGCACTGGAGTCATCCCGGCTCTTTCTGCAGCAACCAGCTCACCAGGAGAAACGACATCAGCACCGATACCTTCCTGAGCCATAAGTCTCAACAAGGCAGGGTTAGCGTTTGCCTTGAGCGCAAAGAGTATCGACAGGTTATGCCCTCCGAATACATCACGAACCATTCTGATTCGTCTACGCACTTCGGAAGCATCATACACGTATGTGGGGGTTCCAAACAGATCAGCTATATGGCCAAAGTCGACATTCATGGAGTTTCGTGCTGTATCTTCTCGCGATATTCCAGGAGCAACTCGTCTGTTTCCTTTGCAACAGCCTGTTCGTTTTCCCAGAAGGAGCGACTCCTCTGTAAATCCAGTTCTTCGACAGTCTTGCCCTGCTGCTCCACCCATGTGTAATATTTGAGGTTGTGCCAGCGTTGCCTGTTCTCAACAGTCCCCTCAAATATCCAGTCTGAAGCTGCCCCGAGGAAGATCTGTTCAAAGCGGTGTTTGGCCTCTGCTCTATCGAGTGGGCCGTAGTTTTGTGTGAGCTGTTTCATCACAGAATGATACCTATCGATACCATCGGTTGCTACGGTAATTATGTTGTCGTCCTTTGTCATCTTGAAGTGCCGGGCAGTCTTTATTGAGGCGATGATATTGGCTACTCCAGAGATACCCATGACTCTTTTGAAAAGCGGAAGAAGCGGACTCTGGGTAAGCTCGCCCAGGAAGCTAACACCCACATCATCAGTGAAGACTTGCAGCATCTTCTTGCTCTGCACGTCGTCGACCGCAATCACAGCATCGTTATTAAGCACATTGTGTATCCACGTAACGTGCTTATCCCCGATCCCTTGAATGTCGTGACCTCCGTAGCCATTAAGAGCAAGTGTCGGACACTGGATGGGTTCGACTGTAACGTTCTTCGCTTCTGGGAAGACCTGCTTGATACGGTCACCTGCGGCGATTGTTCCTGCAGATCCAACTGCCGAAACCATTGCAGAGACTCTATTGTTTCCTATTCCGAGTTCGTCAATTAGTTCAAGTATGGTATTGCCAGTTACGTAGTAATGAAATCTGTAATTGCCGAATTCACTGAATTGATTAAGTACTCTCACCTTCTCAGGGTCACTGGCTTTCAATTCCTTTGCTTTGTCATATATCTCTTTCACGTTTGATTCGCAACCCGGCGTTGGGATTGCTCTTGAACCATACTCGCGAATGATATCAAATCGCTCTTTTGACATCTCCTCAGGCAGTATCACAATCGAGTCGAATTTCATCCTTGAACTCACCCAGGCGCCACCGATTCCGTAGTTGCCGGTGGACGGCCATACCAATGTGTGAAAACTGGGATCAACCTCATTCCTGATCGTTTTTTCCATCAAGATGGAGTATGTGGCCCCGACCTTGTGGCTTCCTGTCGGGAACTCCCTTGCGTACAGAACGATTATGTTGGCGTCCACGCCAGTCAGCTCTTTTGGCATGACGAAGCAGTAGACCTGGTTTTCATGATCACGCCAGGTTATGTTAAACAGGTTGATCGGATCGAGAGGATCTTCGTTCCTGGCCTTTCTGGCTTGCTGCCTTATTCCAGGGTTGATCTTCTCAGGGTGAAGCATCTCCTCAAATGTTGGTCCCAGTATTTTCTTTTTCATTAAGTGTCCTCCTTGATGACTTTCAGCACGTATTCTGGTGTGGCAGGAATCTGCCTTATTCTTTTTCCTATTGCTCTTGAGATTGCGTTTGCTATCGCCGGCGGTGTCGCCATTAATGAAGGTTCTCCGATGCCTTTTGCACCGTATGGACCCTCACTGAACTCATCCTCCACGATCCCGTATTTGAAAACACGGGGAATGTCTCTTATCGTCGGGATTATGTAGGTGTTGAAGTTATCCGTGAGGATTCTGCCGTTCAGCATCTTGAGGTCTTCCGAAAGTGCATAACCCATACCCTGTACAAAACCACCCTGGATCTGCCCTATCACTCCCTCCGGATTTATTGCTTTTCCTACGTCGTGGACGGTGTAGGCTTCAAGCACCTTCGTATTTCCGGTGACCGTATCAACTTCTACCACAACCACCTGGCTGGCAAAGGAGTAGGTTATGTAGGCCTGCCCTATTCCTATTTCAGGATTCCACTCCAGTACAGGACTCTGATACCAACCAGCTTCAAACATCTTCACGTTTTTCTTGAAAGCTTCTTCTATTAGTTCATCAAAAGACATGTTCTTGTCGTCTCTGCAAGAAATCATGCCATCATGAAGTTCGACCTCGTCCTCGGAACAAGAATTCAGTTCCGCATACAGCTTGACCAAACGCTCTCTCAGACTCTTACAGGCTACTCTGACGGCATTACCCGAGAACATCGTCGTTCTTGATGCAACAGTTGGACCGCTGTCAGGAACAAAAGCTGTGTCAGTCTGATGAACGACTATCTGACTGAGTCTCTGCCCGAGTTCTTCAGCGGCAATGATTGCCATGACAGTTCTTGCTCCCTGTCCCATTTCTGTTCCACCTATTCGAACATCTACTGAACCATCCCTGTTTATCTGAACGTGAGCACCTGATTTGTCGATGTGGTGTCCCTGTGCTCCAAGGCTGACACCGTATATTATGTGAGAAAGCCCAACACCACGTTTTTGGAACAGAGCATCTTTGTTGAACGCCTCTACTCGCTCGTTCAGCTTTTTCCAGTTGCTCAACTCGTTCGCCTTATCAAGAGTCTCAACTGCGCCAACACTCTCTGTGAGCAGGTGATCCGTACATGTCCGATAACCTTCTCTGAGAGCATTTTTCATACGCATATCAACTGGATCGATTTCAAGTCTTTTACTGGCCTCATCAACCATGGATTCCACAGCGAATAGAACCTGGGGGCTTCCGAATCCCCTGAATGCTCCCGGTGGAACTTTGTTAGTGTAAACCCCGTAAGTGTCGACCCTGACGTTGTCCACGCTGTAAGCTCCTGCAGCATGCACAAGTGTTCTGAACATTACTATAGGGGAAAGCGTTGCGTAAGCACCCATGTCCATGTAAGCATCAACTTCAATTGCCAGTATCTTCCCATCTCTCGAAAAACCCATCTTGTAATGGGATTTTACGGGGTGTCGCTTTGAAGTAGCATGAATATCGATCTCTCTTGGATAAATAAGTCTTGCGGGGCGTTTCAGATTGTAAGCCGCAACAGCTGCATAAGAAGCGACAAACGAGGGAACGTCTTCCTTTCCCCCGAAAGCACCTCCAGTTTCGGCCTGTATAATCCTCACCTTGCTCATGGGCAGTCCGAGAACCTTCGAAAGACTTGCCTGAACATAGTAAGGACACTGAATGCTTCCATATACTGTCATTCCGTAGTCCGTGTCAGGAAGAACAACAACTCCCTGTGGTTCGATGTATGCATGTTCCTGGTAAGAAGCCATAAACTCGTCTTCGACAATGAGATTAGCTTCTGAAAAAGCCTTACTTACGTCACCTTTTCTTATCTTCTTGTGCACGGAGACATTGGAGCTACCGTGAATGCGAATCTCATCCTTTCTCGCTTCCCCGATATCCAGCACGGCAGGGAGTTCTTCTATGGTCAGTCGGACTTTTCTTGCTGCCTCTTCTGCAGTTTTCTGGGTACTGGCAGCAACGACGGCCACGACATCTCCATAATGCTTAACGGTCTCGCCTTCAGCCACAAGGCATGGCATGTCATCTACTACTTCACCCAGGCGATTCTTACCTGGAACGTCTCTGTATGTGAAGACCCCGAATACGCCAGGGAGCTTCTGGGCCCTGGAAGAATCGATCTTGTGCAATATACCATGTGGTTTTCTTGCGATAACCAGGGCACAGTATACCATCCTGTCAAAATAGATGTCTGGTGCATATTTTGCCTGTCCGGTGACTTTTTCGGTGGCATCGACTCTGGCGACTTTGCTTCCAACAACTCTTTCTCTATCGGGTGCTGAAGTTTTCATCTGGAGTTACTCCTCCTCAACCCCAAGGGGAACGAACTCAAATCTTCTGGCATCAACGAGTCCTTTGTTGGTTAACTTCAGTTCAGGGATTACAGACAACTGAATGAACGATAAAGACATAAAGAGATCGGAAAGGACAGATCCCATCTCTATGGCTATCGATTTCATTTTCCTTATACCATCGGCCACTTCTGCTCCTGCACGATCGGACATGAGTCCGGCGATCTGCAGGGGCAACTCCGCAATGACCTTTCCGTTTTCCGCTGCTACCAGTCCTCCGCCGAGATCGATCACTCGATTTGCTGCCACAACCATGTCTCGATCATTTGTTCCGAGCACTCCCATATTGTGAGCATCATGACCGACGGAAGTTGCAACTGCACCACGTTTCAGGTTAGTTCCGGTGGCAAAGCCAACAGCTATTGACTTCTCCTCAGTGTACCTGCAAACAGAAGCAACCTTTAGAATGTCTCTTTTCGTATCTGATACTATCGAGCCGTTCAGGAGGAGAGGCTCCATTATTCGCTCCTTTGTTAGAACCTCTTCCCCAAAGAGCTCGATAACTCTTATTCTTCTGCTGGTTGCAGCCACGGTGAAATCAGATTCTTCCACAGAGGGGCATATGAAAGTATTGACATTTTCGAGGGATCTGTCGTTTGGCCTGATCTCACAGGTTAGCTGACCTTCTTCTGCAACTATCTGTGAGTCTTTTATAACGATGCTTGGTATGAAGTCATCGAGATCATTCACAATAAGGAGGTCGGCCTTGTAACCGGGAGATATTGCTCCCATGGACCTGAGATTGTAGTGACGTGCAGTACTGATGGTCGCACACTGAATTGCCATGATCGGGTCAACGCCCTCTTTGATGGCTGTCCTTATCATATAGTCAATATGTCCTTCAGTCAAGATGTCCCCGGGATGCTTATCGTCCGTACAGAATGAAATCGAGGGGTAAGTCTTTTCGTTGATAATCGGGATGAGGGCTTTCAGATTTTTGGCAACGCTGCCTTCTCTGATCAGTATCTGCATACCCCTTGCAAGCTTCTCCCGGGCTTCTTCGGGACATGAGCATTCGTGGTCCGATCTCACGAAGGCCGCCACATAGGCATTGAGATCCTTCCCTGACCCGCCCGGGTAATGGCCGTCGATCTTCTTGTATTTATGTCTGAGCAGTTCGATCTTTGCAATAGATTCTGTGTCTCCGTTGATAATATCAGGGTAATTCATGACTTCCCCAAGCCCCAAAACCCTTGGGTGCTTCTCCAAAAAACCGATCATGTTTATAACTCCCAGTGTAGCACCGTTGGTTTCCATTTTTGTGGCTGGAACAGAAGAAGGGAGCATTATGTACAGATTTAGGGGAACCCCCTCTGTGGAGAGAATCATGTATTCGATTCCCTTCAAACCAAGCACATTTGCTATCTCATGCGGGTCGGCTATGGCAGTTGTTGTTCCTCTTGGGAGAACTGCCTTGGCAAATTCTACGGGTGACACCATCGATGATTCAATGTGCATATGAGCATCTATTAGACCCGGTACAACATAAGCACCATTAATATCGATTGTCCTGTGTGCCATTGAGTAATTGCCGATTCCAGCGATACGCTTACCAAAGAGCGCAATATCACCTTCCTCGATTTCGCCATTGAAGACATTCACGATCTTGCAGTTCTTCAGTAGCATGTCTGCAGGTACTCTTCCTCGTGCAACAGGAACAATATCGACAATATCCATCGATCCACCCCTTATTAAAACCCCCGCTTTCGCAGGGGTTGAATATCATTCGAACGGAGATTCCAAAGAGCGATTGCGAATCTCTGATAGGACCTTTTTTAAGAATTCCTCCAGTGGAGTGGAGCCAAGATCTGTTTCATTTCGCAGTCTCACGGCAACGGTCCCGGCACTTTGCTCCATATCACCCACAATGAGCATATAGGGAATCTTCTCCATCTGCGCTTCCCTGATCTTGTAATTTGTAGACCTCTGACGATCATCTACCTCCACGCGCAATCCCTTCTGCTTGAGGGTTGAAGCAACCTTCCAGGCATACTCAGCATGACGATCAGCAATCGCGATGATCTTCACCTGAACAGGGGCCAGCCAGGTCGGAAATGCTCCGCCAAAGTGTTCAACAATGATACCAAAGAACCTGTCGATCGACCCGTATATCGCCCGGTGTATCATGACGGGTTGCACTTCCCTATTCTCAGCATCGATATAAGTCAGCTCAAATCTCTCCGGCATAAGGAAGTCTAGCTGTATCGTGGCACATTGCCACTCCCGACCCAGTGAGTCTCTGATATGAAAATCGATTTTCGGCCCATAGAAGGCCCCATCTCCCTCACTTATGCGATGTTCCAGGCCCGAACGCTGCAGTGCGTTCTTCAGCGCCCTGGTTGCGAGCTCCCACGATTCGATGTTGCCCATGAAATCCTCCGGCCTCGTACTGAGCTCAGCCCTGTAGTTGAACCCGAAAGGAGCATAGGTAAGGTTGACAAACTCTATCACTTGCTCTATCTCTTCTTCCATCTGGTCGCGTGTGCAGAATATGTGGGCGTCGTCCTGGATGAAACCTCTCACTCTGAACAACCCGTGAAGAACACCGCTTCTTTCATACCTGTGCACCCTTCCAAACTCGAAGAGCTTGAGTGGGAGGTCTCTGTAGCTTACGGTATCTGCTTTGTACACAAGCATATGGCCAGGGCAGTTCATAGGCTTTATGGCATATTTCTGTTCATCCTTTTCGATGAAGTACATGTTGTCCCTGTAGTGATCCCAATGGCCCGACTTGTGCCACAGGGCTTCATTCATTACCAGGGGAGTGTTGATTTCCCTGTAGCCGTATTCTTCATGCAATTCGCGAGCGAACCGCATCAGTTCGTTCAGAATAACGGTTCCTTTTGGATGATATATCCCCATTCCTGGAGCATAATCATAGCTGAAACCAAAGAGGCCGAGTTGAGGTCCCAGCTTTCGATGATCTCGCTTCTTTGCTTCTTCGATCATCTTCAGATGTGCCTCAAGATCTGCCTTCTTTGCAAAGGCCGTTCCATAGATCCTCTGGAGCATGGCGTTTCTTTCATCACCACGCCAATATGCGCCAGATACCGACACAAGCTTGAAGTGCTTCACCGAACCTGTAGAAGGAGCATGAGGACCACGGCACAGATCAACGAAATCCCCCTGCTTGTAGAAAGAAACCTTCTCAGCTTCAAGTTCCTGGATTAACTCGATCTTGTAGGTTTCGCCTTCTTCCTTCATAAGCTTTATAGCTTCGTTTTTTGGTAGTTCAAATCGTTCTATAGAAAGATCCTCGTCGATGATCTTTCTCATCTCCTCTTCAATCTTCTCGAGGTCATCTTCTGAGAACCTTCTTGCACCAATGTCGAAGTCATAATAGAAGCCGTTCTCAATCACGGGACCGATTCCGAGCTTCGCTTCGTGCTTTCCAAAGAGACGCTTTACTGCCTGAGCAAGTATGTGAGAGAAGGTATGTCGATAGAAGAGGGCGGCATCCTCATCCCTGTCGAGAATCAACAGTAACATGCAATCTGACTCCAACGGTCTTTTCAGATCCCATAACTCCCCGTCGACCTTTGCTCCAATGGCTCTTTTGGCAAGGCCTTCTGAGATCTGTCCTGCAATATCCAACGGTCTTACGCCAGCCGGATGCTCTTGAGTAGAATTATCCGGCAACTGCACCTTTATTCCCATGTCTGTGTCCTCCTAATCCTGGATCACCGCTACGGCTTCAATTTCCAGTGGCGCATCTTTCGGGAGTCTTCTGACCTCCACAACAGCCCTGGCAGGCTTATGATCTGTAAAATAGGTTGAGTAGATTTCGTTAAAGGTACCGAATCTGCTCATGTCGGTCAGAAATGCATTTATCTTAACAATCTTCTCGATGCTCGAACCGGAGGCAGTGACCACGCTAATCACGTTTTCAATGGCCTGTTTGACAGCTCCTTCAAAATCCGCTACCAGTTCACCGGTCGATGGGTCGAGGGGCAGCTGACCGGACACGTACACGAAACCGTTAACCTCGATGGCCTGGGAATAAGGACCGACAGCAGCCGGCGCACTCTCTGTGCGAATAGTCCTCAACACACGATCACCTCCATTTGGACAATTATATCACCGGAAGGTCAAACTGTTTATCCTTCAGACAATGAAATGATCTGTTCATCACGTTATTGAGCGATGTAAAATAGTCTTATGGTCAAGTCAATTAGGGTCAAGACGGCAGTCTCAAGGACGAAGATCCCTGTAGCTGATTTCACAGTCAATCCATATATTGGATGCAGTATCGGCTGCAAATACTGCTTCGCTCGCTTTGTTGGACCTTTCAAGAGTTATGGTTCTGAATGGGGAAGAGATATCTTCATTAAAGAGAACATCGTGGAATGTCTTCGGAGAAGTATTGACAGGCTCCCAAGAGGGGTCTTCTTTGTATCCACAGTGTGTGATGCTTATCAACATGTTGAGAAGCAGACCATGCTGACCCGAAAAGTCCTGGAGATACTTATTTCCAGGGGTTTCCCGATCTTCTTGATGACGAAATCTTCGCTCATAACAAGAGACATTGATTTGCTACAGCAGGCAGAAGAACTCAGAGTCATGATAAGTATGACAACAGATAGAAATGACGTAATCAAGGCTCTTGAACCTGGTGGGACAGGGTTTGATGAAAGGCTGGATACGTTGAAGACTTTACGTGATGCTGGAATAGATGCAGGCGTATTTGTCGGGCCAGTTCTTCCAATGAATCAGCAGTTCATGGCTGAGAAGATCGCTGAACTGACCAATCATGTTACTCTTGATCCGCTAAACTACTCCTGGCAGGTGAAAGGGATTTTCCGTGAGAGAGGCTGGCATTACTGGTTGACCAGAGAGAGTTTCATGGAAGTCAAGAATGTCTTCAGGAAAGTGATTCCTGCCTCGACTACCACTCATGAGTAGCCCTTCTGCGGAAACGCATTTTCATATCTTGCTCTATGCTTGCAAAGGCTCGAACTCCACCAGTGACTTCATTGTCTGAAATCATCAGCTCGCAAAGCTCAGTGTCAAGACCCTTCACTGACAACCTTGTGCTGGATTAATGGGTGCTATAATCAGATAACATATTGTGGAGTTCACGAAAGGAGCATGAATATGCGAAATCTAAACAAAGCAATCCTTGCAGTTATCACTATCTCTATACTGTTTCTTTTTCTTACCGGGTGTCCGCTTACGTTCACGTATCTGGTGTCCTTCACTTCAAATCCTTCAGGAATGGAGATTACAATCAATGGTGTTCCACACACGTTAACAAGTCAAGTGGACAGGTATTTCAATGAGAATGAATACGTCATGCTCAACACAGGTGAAAACTATGGTTGGAGCTTCACCCGCTGGGAGATCAACGGGATCTCTTACTTCTCACAGGCAAGGGGATTCTATGTTACCAGCAACACCACTGTCAAAGCCTATTTTGAACAAAGCGCTCCAGCGGTAATAAGTGGTCAGGTAACTCCTTATACAGGAAGTGTGATTTCTTCTGTTGCTGGTCAGGTGGACGAAGATATTCTGGATGGCAATTTCAGGACAGGGGAATATCCTCAGGGGGAATATGTGCCGGGTGAGTTCATTGTCATGGTTGATCCTTCTTACAGTATCGACAGCGTCAGAAATGAATCGATTCAGGCAGTTTCAGCCGATCCAGTTGCCAAGACAAGCTATGCTTCTGACGATGGTTCTGTACAGTTCTTTGTTATCGAAGCAAAGGATTCTCATTATGATGACCTCTACAATATCCCTG
>CAZSXB010000039.1:14024-19162 GCA_964611155.1 uncultured Thermotogaceae bacterium | reverse complement strand
AACGCTACCAGGAGCCATGTAGTCCTGATCGACATCGACTCCAATGGCGAAATAGCCTTCTCCTCTTTCAGCCGCTGCTTCAATAACTCCGTTTCCGCAAGCACCAGCAGCATGGAAGACTATGTCAGCTCCCTCAGCAAACTGTGCCATGGCAAGGTCTTTGCCCTTTGCGGGGTCATTGAAGTCATTGGTGTAACCCCTGAGAATGTCGACAGTCTTTCCATGCAGGTCTTCATACACGCGTATACCTGCTTCGAAGCCGTACCTGAATCTCTCGACAGGGGGAATTGGGATACCACCAACAAAGCCGACCAAATTCACCTCGGTCATAGCTGCTGCGAGGTAACCCACCAGGAATGCCCCTTCCTGTTCTCTGAACAGATACCCAACGACATTGTCACCTTCGAAATCATCGGGGACTGCAATGTCGATACCGACAAAATAGGTGCCGGGGAACTGAGGGGCTACTCTGAACAGCGCATCCTCCATCAGGAATCCAACAGCGAAAACGATGTCTGCTTCACGAGCCGCATTTGACAGGTTGGGGATGTAGTCACCCTGCTCGTAAGACTGAACAACATCGTAGCCAATACCCAGGAAGTTTCCAGCCCGTACAATTCCTTCCCAGGTACCGTCGTTGAATGACTTGTCTCCAAGTCCGCCCATGTCCGTTACCATGATTACACGCAAGGCAAGACCAGAAACAGAGAACAGTACCACTAGTGCAATAACAAGGAACAGCTTAATCTTCATGAATCTCCCTCCTCTTCTTATGGGATAAAATCGCTTTGATCAGGCACACTGATATTATACAAACAAAGAAAACCAAAAACCAAATGCCCATCCTGGAATTGGTTGCAACACTTAACTCTGGCAAACCACTGTGTACAAAGAGCTCGAGTGATCCCTTTGAAAGTACTGCTCTAACAAAAGCGACTGCAATTAAAGCAATTTGCACGTAAAGGAACAGAACCCTTCTTTTGAAGAGAGCTGAAGATGAAGAAAGGACCATTACTCCCAGGAGAATAGGTGCAAAATCTGCACTACTATAAGGTTTTACTGTGACTGGTTTGGGGTCTTTCTCCAGTTCAGCGTGTATAGTATTCTCGAAGACCTCCAGAGGGTGTGAAAAATCTGCCCTGGCACCGAAAGCATCACGGACATGTTTCAGAAAGTCTTCTCGCAGTGGTTCACCC
The DNA here is from genome assembly GCA_964611155.1 of uncultured Thermotogaceae bacterium. Lineage (GTDB taxonomy): Bacteria > Thermotogota > Thermotogae > Petrotogales > Kosmotogaceae > UBA9910. The sequence goes on along the minus strand of CAZSXB010000039.1, from coordinate 17,966 downwards.
GCCATCGCCACTATCTGAACAGCGGAACTCATGACGGCATCTTTTCTCCTCAAGTAAGTCCTGTAATTTGTTGTGCTGGTTCTCACAAAGCTCTTCAGACTTCTTTGGAGCGAATCAAAGTCCTTCACGTACTCCTGCTGGTTACTGATCGATAGATACGGATCAAATGAAGGTAGCGTAATCCTGAAACGCCCGGCATCATACGAAGCCTGAGAGTTGCTCTTTGAAACGATGCTGTTCATAACGTTCGGGATAAGAACTCTTATTGCCCTTCGCAGATCATTTATCTCGGTCGATATTACCGATGTCAGGTCGCGCATCAAGAAACTGAACTCTGCGGTTGTTGACAGAAATAGATCTCTTTTCAGTGTTTCGTAATAAATGGAGGAGTAAAACTCGGGGAACTCGTCCATGGAGACCTCGTCGACCCTTGTGTACAGATTAGTGAAAGGAAGCACCAGCACGAATACAACGAGTAACAGCTGCAGGAACGAAAGTATACCTCGTTTCGCCTTACCGGCATTTGCTGATACAGTGAGTATCAATGTGAACACGAAGACCGGTACAATAACGATGGCATATAGAGAGACATCAAAAGTGCTCAGGTTGAAATTCGAGAAGAATAGCAGGTAGAAAAGCTCAATGCTTACAATTGCACCAGCCAGGTAAGGGCGGAGAGCTGGCAAGAGAAAATACAGTCCCAAACCTGCCGCTACATAGATTACAATACGTAGCCAGGCAAGGTCAAGAGATCTTTCAGCAGCTTCCACAAGGTTTTCAGAGACGTCAGCTCTCAGGGCAGTGAATGCTTCTGTCAATGCAGGGACTACACGCCTTACTTCAGCTTCGATGTCACTTTCCAGAAGACTCGAAGGGTCATACTGTCTCATTGAAAGGATTCGGGCGTTTAGACCGAGTCTTTCAGCAGTAGAAGCTCTTCTGTCGGGGTTCTCCTCAAAGTAGGTGAGTATCTCGCTGTAATGCTCCTCGTCAGTTGGAAGCGTGTTTTCGAATCCAGGTATACTTGCATCTACAGTCATCATTCCCGCGGGGAATCCTGGAGCATCATCGATCAGCGACATTGCGTGATATACCCACAACTGCAAGAGGTCCTGTGCTTGCTGGAGAAGAGACTGATTAATGCCCGGGAGATCATTGATTGCCATATTAACGAACTGCCTCACGTCTTCTTTGAACAGCGCCGATGCACTGTAGTTCTTCACAGCAATCTGGTCAATTGAAGATTTAAGCCTGTTTATTACACTGGGCGATGATAGTGAAGAGATCAGTTCTTCATGTTCTGTATCAAGAACTACCGAGATCGTGAGTTCCGGGAATGTGTTGCTCACAGAGATCTCCTGAGGGAAATACCCCGGTGACTCTTCTAGCACACCTAACGCATGTGCTATCCAGGCTTTGAACACTCTGGATGCTGCATCTCGAACGTACGCAGTGTAGTCATTGAAAGCACGAGTAAAGGCCGGCATTTCGCTCAATGTCCATGTCTCAAAAGAGTTCACAGAATACTCTGATAAAACCCAGCCAAGGAAAGCACCAAACGCTAACCGGTCATCCCGGTCATTATAAGCACTCTCAGGAATCGTTCTGAAGAAATCCGTGAGAAGTCCTGCAATGGTCGTTGACGTTTCTCTTCTCTCTATACTCCCGGCAATCTTAAACTTGTAGAGTCTGTAGACGGCAAGGTTACCAAGTTCTAACTTGAGTTCTTTAACAAGAGGATGCTCGGATTCGGTTCTTTGGAAGTCTTCTATATATTCGAGGAAATACTGATTGACTGTATCTGTGTCAAAAGACAAGGCGCAGGATACCGCGAGAAGGACAATCGGAACGAGAAGTATACGCCTGATCACCAGAACACCTCCAAAGTTCTCAGCTCTTAAGCATGTTCTCAATAGCGTTAATGATCACTTTCAGCCCAGTTGCGTTTTCGATTCCGTCTGGTAAGACTATATCACAAAAGTACTTCTGAGGTTCTATGAAACTCTTGAAGGACGGAGCCACAAATCTCCTGTACTGAGTGATGATGCTCTCCAGAGAGCGTCCCCTTTCTTTGATGTCACGTTCGATCCTGCGAATCAACCTTTCATCTGGGGGGGCATCAATGTACACTGAGAAATCAAACAATTCCCTCATATCTTCATTATGTAAGATCAGGATTCCTTCGACAATGTTCAGAGGCCTGGGCTCATATGTCTTCTTTATACCCTCTTCTCTCCTGTACGTGATCATTGAGTATATCGGCAGATCGATAGACTTACCAGCCTTCACCTGGACGATGTGATCTCTGAAGAGACTGAAATCAAAAGCCTTCGGACTATCGAAGTTGAAATTTCTTGGATCAACACCAGGTTCCAGGTTGCGGTAATAGTCGTCCATAGAGAGAACGTCGCCAAGATCCATGAAGTGATTTCTCAGGTACTCCGCCACGGAAGTCTTTCCTGCACCACTGCCACCGACCAGGGCCACAAGAATGCTATTGTCCACGCTAATCTCCATCTCTTTCCATGCGTATAATCCCAAAAGCTACTGAAGAAAGTGCAACCGAGATATCTATTTCTTCAACAGAAATCCTCTCGGGAACGTTGAGTTTTGTTGGAGCAAAGCTTACAATACCTTTCACACCACATTCTATAAGGAGATCAGCAACTCTCTGAGCATCTTCAGCCGGAGTCGCAATGACACCGATCTCTATTCCTCTTGTTCTAATAGCTGTCGAAATCGATGCTACATCTTCTACTTTGAGAAGATCATCAACAGCACTGCCGATTTTCGTTTGGTCTTTGTCGAAGACGCCGACGATATCGAATCCCTTATCTCTGATGCCTGGAAAGTGGAGAAGAGCGTTTCCCAGATTACCAAAGCCCACGATGCAGGTTTTCCAGGAGCGGGTCATGCCAAGAATCTTGCTGATTCTTGAGGCCAGCGTTCGGATCTCGTACCCAACGCCCCGTTTTCCAAATCCGCCAAAATAGGACAGATCTTTTCTAACCTGGCTGGCCTTAAGTCCAAGCTCTTCACCAATCTGGTGAGAAGAAACAGTGCGTATACCTTCCTTATGGAGCTTCTCCAGGCACCTGTAATAAATCGCCAGACGCTTGATAGTCTGCTTGGAAATTCTTGAGGTATACATTATGCACTCTCCGGGAAAGATCTAGCGGTGCATGTTCCTCTTGAAAGTGCCGCGGATACCATGCCCCGCAGGCGTCTCAGAAGTGATTATAGCACAGCTCAGAGCGTCTGTTGTGCTCACTTTCCTCAGGCGATAACAATCGCATCATGATATAATTCCAATGCAAGTATGAGCGAGAGATTTTGTGCAATGGTAATTGCCAGAATGCTTTTCTGGAATGACATAGATCATATGTAGCTAGATGTGGAGTGTAACCCATGACAGCAATCACGCGGGGCGAGTTTGTTAATCTGATCTCGTTAATTTTTTCTGCATACACGGATTACTATCTAGAAGAAGTCAGACCTCTACTCGAGGATCGACTTGGTCCGGTCGATTATGTGTCGGCCGAGCTTCCATTTGGAGTGTTCACCAGTTTCTACGATAGCGAGATGGGACCAGGTCTGACAGCGAGACTTGTGAGCTTCCGCAGGCTCTTTCACCCCTCAGAATTACCTGAAATCAAACTGCTTACACGTGGAATTGAAGATGCGATGAGGGTGTCCGGTGACCGCAAAGTAAATATCGACCCGGGTTACGTTCATCATACTCAGTTTGTTCTGGCTTCTACGAAGCATTGGGCTAACAGGATGTATGTTGGCAGGGGGATTTTCGCTGAGATCACGCTCATGTTTGTGAATGGTGCATTCAGGCCCTTCGAACACACTTATCCAAACTATAAAAGCAAAGAGTATATTGATGAATTGACCAGAATAAGAAACATCTATCTGGAGAAACGTAAGGAGAGATTA
>CAZSXB010000039.1:0-14014 GCA_964611155.1 uncultured Thermotogaceae bacterium | reverse complement strand
AAACTGAACCTCCAGGTGCTCGGGTGTCCGAAAAACGACGCTGATATGAGCAATTTCAGAGGCATCATGTCTGAGAGAGGGCACGAGTTCGTTGATAATCCACTCAATAGCGACGTGGTTGTGATAGATACCTGTGGCTTTATCGAGGCTGCAAAGCTCGAAAGCATAGAGAGCATTTTGTCTTATGCTCAGCTTAAAGAGAGAAACCCCGCCTTGAAAGTGGTCGCCGTTGGGTGTCTGGTGCAGCGCTACTTCAACGACCTTAAGAAGGAAATACCTGAGATTGATGGCCTGATATCAGTTACGTCGCCGAAAAGGCTTGCTGACCTGATAGAGAAGGGTGAACTGTGGGTACATGACCAACCAGAGGCGGTCTACGAATTCACAAGCAGGTGCGATGCTCTGCCTTATGCTTTTGTGAAAGTCGGCGATGGTTGTGATCGAGCGTGTGCGTTCTGTTCCATACCTTCATTCAAAGGACGTTCAAGGAGTAGGCATGTTGAAGATGTCTTTAACGAGGTCCGCACTCTGGTGAGCAAAGGAACAAAAGAGATTGTCCTTGTATCTCAAGATACAACTCAATATGGACTGGATATCTACGGCAAGCAGGCTCTTCCTGAGCTACTTGAAGCGATTGACAGGATTCCACAGGATTTCTGGGTAAGAGTCATGTACCTGCACCCGGATCATCTGACATCTAGGGTTATTGATGCAATCGGATCGTCAGAACACACTTTGCCTTATTATGATGTACCTGTTCAGAGTGGTTCCGACAGAATACTCAGTGGCATGGACAGAACAAGGAACTCTTCTGAACTTGTGAGTCTATTCGGAGGTATAAGGCGAAGGATTCCCGAAGCGGTAATCAGGACAACATTGATGGTAGGATTCCCCGGTGAAACCAGAGAATCGTTCGAACAGTCTCTTGAGTTTGTCAAAGCTGTTGGTTTCAACTGGTTAGGGGGGTTTGTCTATTCTCCAGAAGAAGGGACCACGGCATTCTCTCGCAAGGTAACTATGAGCCGGGAGCGTGCACAGAATTATCTGAACGAGTTGTTGCTGGAGCAGGACGAGATCTCCCATTTGCTTAATCTGAGGCATGTTGGTAAGCATAAGAAAGCCCTGATTGATGAACGTGTGGGTGGTGTGCTTGTTGGCAGATTGTATGATTGTGCACCCGAGATCGATGGATCTGTTATCCTTAGTGGGAATGCAAGTATCGGTGATTTTGTGAATTGCACGATAACAGCAGCGGAAGTACATGATACTAGAGGAGTCGTGAACGCTGATGCGAAATCTGCCTAATCTACTGACGCTTTCCAGGATAGTGATGGTTTTTCCTGTGATCATCCTGTTGAGGATAGATACGACAGCAGCAATATGGGGATCCGGTATAGTCTTCGCAGTAGCAGCATTGACAGATTATTTCGATGGTTATCTGGCAAGGAAGTATGGCAATGTGACCAGAACTGGTAAGTTCCTTGATCAGTTGTCTGACAAAATACTTGTGACTGGCGTATTTTTGGCCTTGTTTGCTGCAGGGTTGATCAATTTCTGGTTGTTGATAATCATTGTGTTCAGAGACATTCTTGTTTCAGGAATCAGAATGCTGGGCGCATCGTCGGGAATAGTCATTCCAGCTGACATCATGGGGAAGGCAAAGACTGTTGTTCACTTTGCTTTCATAGCATTGGCCTATTTCCACCTGCTCTTTGATTCTCCTTCCAGAGCGGGAATGGTAGTTCTTCAAGTTATTGTGGGTGCAGTTACTGTCGCAAGCGGCGTGAATTACTTGCTCAGACATCGGAAAACCCTGATTGGAGGGGATTAAGTTGCGGTCATTTGTTGCGATAGATTCTGGTCCGAGAGTTTCGGAAATACTCGACAGGAGTGCGGAAAAACTTAGAAGGATGGGATTCAAGGGGAACTGGGTGAGCCCTGGCAATGCTCATCTTACTCTGGCCTTTCTTGGCGAAATAGATAGACCGAAGGCCAGACAGCTTGCACATATGCTTTCAAACCGTCTGAGAGGGTTTCCTTCTTTCTCAATAGTGACAAGACAGATAGGATACTTCAAGTACAAAGGGTTGCCGCGAGTGATCTGGCTCGGACTGGATGACTCCCCTACGGTCCACAGTCTCAGGAGAGAAATCAAGATTTTGACGGAGAGTCTTTCGATTCCTGTTGAAGGTTCGTTTCACCCCCACATAACTGTGGGACGCATCAAGTACAGCCCTGAGTACTGGGAAAAACTCATCGAGACCTTGACCCCGGAAAGTGTTGTCGTATCAGTTAGTGAGGTCAAGGTATTCGAGTCGATTCTCGGAAGAGAGGGCGCAAAGTATCGTGAACTATACACCTGTGATTTTGAAGGGGGACTTCAAGAGTATGACGTCAAGAGATAAGAAAGCCGCCCTTGACAGGGCGATAAGAGAGATCGAAAAGCAATTTGGGAAAGGTTCTGTGATGCTACTTGGCAGTCAGGAATCTAAACAGTCCGTTGATGTGATCTCCTCAGGTTCGATATCTATAGACAGTGCTGTAACCATCGGAGGTTATCCGAGAGGACGTGTCGTTGAGGTATACGGAGCAGAGTCCAGCGGAAAGACAACGGTAGCACTTCATGCAGTGGCTGAGGTGCAAAAAAGAGGCGGCATTGCTGCATTCGTTGATGCCGAGCACGCTTTGGATATTAAGTATGCCAGGAGCTTGGGTGTTGATGTTGACAATCTGCTCATTTCTCAGCCTGATTACGGTGAACAGGCCCTTGAGATTGTCGATGGTCTGGTCAGATCGAATGCCGTAGATATGGTCGTTGTTGATTCTGTGGCTGCCCTGGTTCCCAGGACCGAGATTGAAGGTTCAATCGGCGAACTACAGGTTGGACTACAGGCGAGGTTGATGTCACAGACGCTTCGTAAGATTTCTGGAACGGTTAGCAAGTCAAGGACGATCGTGATGTTCATCAATCAGACAAGGATGAAGATTGGTGTAATGTACGGCAATCCTGAGACTACAACGGGGGGTGTAGCGCTTAAGTTCTATGCTTCCATAAGACTTGAGATAAGACGGGGCGCTGCCATAAGGGAAGGATCGAACGTAACAGGCAATGAGACTACCATCAAAGTTGTTAAGAACAAGCTTGCTCCACCGTTCAAAGAGGCTAAGGTTGATATTATTTATGGAAAAGGGATAGCAAAGGAACACGAACTGATAAACCTCGGCCTGAATACAGGCATCGTTGAAAGAAAAGGTGCATGGTACAACTACATTCAGGAAGATGGCAAGGAGACCAGCCTCGGTCAGGGAAAGTCTAATTCTGCAGAATACTTATCGAAAAACCCGGACATTATGTCAGAAATCGAGGGCAGAATAAGAGAAGCCCTCAACCTACCAGAGACTGCTTCACTGGAAGACGGCAACGATGAGAAACAGCAATGAAGGTGAAGCTCAAAAGGAGATCTTCAGCAGCCTGAAGAGATTTTTGAGTTTCAGGGAACGGACAGAATATGAAGTCAGAGCTTATTTGCAGAAAAAGGATTTTACTCCAGAAGATATCGAACATGCTATTGCAGAGCTGAAGAAGAGAGAAGTAATCAATGACAGTCGTTTTGCCCAGCTCTATGTTTCAGACTCAATTATGATTTTGAGGAAAGGTCCCGTGAGGATTAGAAGGGAGCTTGAGAGTCTGGGACTGGACAGAGAAGAGATAGAAAGGCTTTTGGGGCAGGAGACCGTTCAAAAGGAACTGGAAAGCGTTCTCAGAGAGGAAATTCGAAAGAGCATAACAAGGTCTAGTATTACTTCTGATCAGAGAAGAAGACTCGTTAACAAGTTTCTGAGGAAAGGTTTTGAGTACGAGAGGATTATTGCTAGTCTGAATGAACTCATCGACAACTGAATTGCCTTATCCCTCAGGAGAGTTAGTTAGGAAAGCTTATGATGAAAGATTTGACAACCGACTAGAAAGGAGGGAGCTGGCCAAGATCCATATCTGGCGGACAATAGTGCCAGCGTGCGAATGATTGTATTGTGGATAATATTAGGTTTGGCTATAGGAATCGTAGCATCTGTGGTCGTTCTTGTTCCCGCGATAGAGAAACGCACAAGAAGGATTGTAGAAGAACAACAGAGGGTTGCGAAAGCTGACGCTGAGAGTATACGAGAAAGAGCAATTGAGGAAGCTGAACACCTGAAGAAGAAAGCGATCATCGAGGGTAGAGAAGAACTGCACAGGCTCAGGGAGGAGAAAGAGAGGGAGTTTCGTAGAGAAAGAGATGAGCTGAAGCAGTGGGAGGAAAGACTATCTCGAAGGGAAGACAATCTTGATAAGAAGGAAGAGACTGTTGAAAGACTGAAAAGCGATATAGAGAGAGAACGTGAAGAAATCAGAAAGCAAAAGGAAGAAGCAGAAAAGAAACTCTACGAGTTAGCTGATTTGTCACCCGATGAAGCTCGTCAAATCGTTCTCAAAAGGGCTGAGGAGATGTATGAACATGATATTGCTCAGCGATACAAGCAGCTCAAAGAGCAATATGAAGAGGATGCAAGCAAGCATGCAAAGTGGGTAATAGTCAATGCGATTCAGAGATATGCAGCAGATTATACCGGTGATGTAACGGTGAGTACCGTAAGCCTTCCTTCTGATGAGATGAAAGGAAGGATAATCGGACGCGAAGGAAGGAATATAAGAGCATTTGAGAAACTCACAGGAGCAGATCTGATCATCGATGATACTCCTGAAGTCGTTGTAGTTTCGTGTTTTAATCCTCTCAGAAGAGAGATCGGAAAACTGACCCTTGAGAAACTAATAGAAGATGGAAGGATTCACCCGGCCAGGATAGAGGAGATGTACGAGAAATCGAAAAAAGAGATCTATGCTGAAATAAAGGAGACCGGCCAGGAAGCTCTTATGAGAGTAGGAATACCGTCGCTTCATCCTGAGCTTGTAAAACTCCTTGGCAGGCTGAAGTACAGAACCAGTTATGGGCAGAATGTCCTGGCTCACTCTATTGAGGTTGCTCAGATTGCTGCACTGATGGCAGCGGAACTGGGCTTGAATGTGGATAAAGTCAAGAGAGGGGCCATACTGCATGATATTGGCAAGGCACTCGATCACGAGATTGAGGGATCACACGCCTCTATCGGGGGAGATATTGCTAAGAGATACGGAGAAAAGGCTCAAGTTGTGAACATGATTCAGTACCACCATGGCGAGGTCGAACCCACAAGCGCGGAAGCCGTGCTCGTTGCTGCTGCTGATGCTGTATCCGCGGCCAGACCTGGAGCCAGAAGAGAGTCTCTGGATATGTACATAAAACGATTGGAGAATCTTGAGGGAATTGCCAAGAGTTTCGGTCACATCGAGAAGGCCTATGCAATACAGGCTGGAAGAGAAATTCGAGTGATAGTCGAACCAGAGAAACTTGATGATGCTCTTTCGGAGAAACTTTCGGCAGACATTGCAAGAGAGATTGAGTCAAAACTGGAATACCCTGGAGTCATCAAGGTCACTGTCATACGGGAAAAGAGAAGCGTGGCGTACGCCAGTTGACACGTTGACACTGCTAAAACCCTGATGTAGAATACGTCTGGCTGCCAACGTAGCTCAACCGGCAGAGCGGCTCATTCGTAATGAGCAGGTTATGGGTTCAAGTCCCATCGTTGGCTCCATTTGCGCCCCTTGGGGCGCAGTTTTTCTATAGGGTGGTTATTTTGAGAACAGAAGGTATGACCGGAAAGGTTCTGAGTTTCATCGAGGAATGGGATCTCATCAGGAGCGGAGAGACGATCCTGGTAGCAGTATCAGGCGGAAAAGACTCAATGGCATTGCTTCATTTCCTCTGTGATCATCGAAAGATACTCGGGATTCAAGTGATTGCTGCGTATTTTGATCACCAAATAAGAGAAGGTTCGGGAGAAGTCGAATCGCGAATGATCAGGAGTTATTGCGATCAACTGGGTGTTCCGTTTGTTACAGGCCAGGGTCGAGCAAGAGAACGAGCTGTACAGGCTAAGGGGGAATCTCTTGAGGAGTCCGCGCGAAACCTCAGAAACGCTTTCCTTTCAGGTAAGCGTGAAGAGCTGAATGCTGACAGGATTGCCCTTGCGCACCACATGAATGATCTGGCGGAGACCATATTGATGAGAATTGCAAGAGGAACAGGTGTCCGTGGATTAACGGGAATGGCGCCGATGAGGGAGCGCATAATCCGCCCCTTTCTGTGTCTGAAAGTGCAAGAGATAATCAGTTATGTTACAATTAATGAGATTCCTTATAGCCTTGATGATACCAACGTTGTGGAAGTTTTCGAGCGGAACCTGGTGAGAAACAGGGTGTTACCAGAGCTCAAGAAGCTGAACCCTGAGGTTCTTGATTCATTCTACAGGCTGTTCGAAAACGCCAACGATATCCAGGGGCTCTTAAATTCTCTAATCGAGAAGGAACTAGAACGGTTAAGAGAGATCAATGATGTGCTCGTTAGAGAGGTTGACAGCCTGACAGGAATGGACAGATCCCTGGTTGCTGAGTTGGTGAGGGAAATCGTGTCTCGCATGGACGAGAGTCGTTATACTCCGACGAGGGAGCGGATCAGAGCGTTTCTGGGCTGTCTCTTTTCGCAGAATTCCAGATGGACGGTGGAATTCAAAGGGAATGCAAGAGCAAGCAGGATCGGAAAATATGTCTTCTTCCACAAAGGTGATCTTGTTATTCCTGAGGAGACTGAAGAAAAGGTCATTTCGGAACTGCCTTATTCAGGTGACTTCGCTATTGGTCGAATTCGTGTTTTGCTTTCTGAGAAGTGTCCTGAGCAGGTTGATGGTGCCGAGCTGTCCATGTGTCCTGAGAACAAGCTAAAACTTCCTCTGAAAATCAGGAAGACGGTACCGGGAGACAAGATAATACCTTTTGGTATGAAGAGAGAACGGGAAGTCAGAAAGATCATTCATGATGCTGGAGAGATAGCTTTTCTTGATCAGGTAATTGTTATGGAGAATTGTGAAGGGAATATTCTTTGGGTTCCAGGGATCAGGACCAGCGAAATATGTCGAAGTGATTCTTTCGAAGAGAAAGTCGCGGTTTTGTGCCTTGAGAGGAGGTAACTGAGTGAATCAGAGACCGAGAATCGGGATGATACTTTTCTATGTCATCCTTGGCGTCTTCTTATTAGTTGCGCTCAGAGGTTTGTACCCTACAGAGACTACAGTTGAAGTTCCTTATAGCAAGTTCGTTGACGATAAGTCAGATATCATCGATATTGTTATACATGATGACGGAAAAGTAGTTTATACAACTGGAGACGATCCAAGAAGGGCTATTGAGACAAGGATTAGCCCACAAACGGTTGCCAGCGAGAGCTTCCAACAAGAAGTGGAACGATTTGTCAGTCGTGGGGTTGTCGTTCGTTTTGAGAAAGGCGCGGATTCGTCAATATGGATAAATATCCTGGGAACACTTATCCCGCTGGGGATAATCATATTCATATGGCTTTTTGCCATGAGAGCATTATCTGGCAGGAATTCCCAGGCGTTCACCTTCACACGAAGCCCGGCAAAGAAGTACATCCAGATGGACAAGAAAATAACCTTCAAAGACGTTGCTGGAGTTGATGAGGCGATCCAGGAACTTGGGGACGTAGTCGCCTTTTTGAAGGATCCAACAACTTTTGCTGAGACAGGTGCCAGAATGCCGAGGGGACTCATTCTGGTTGGACCTCCTGGGACGGGTAAAACACTGCTCGCAAGGGCAGCTGCAGGAGAAGCTGATGTTCCTTTCCTCTACATAAGTGGATCGGATTTTGTGGAGCTGTTTGTCGGGGTCGGAGCTTCCAGAGTCAGAGACCTGTTTAATCAGGCCAAATCTAGTGCGCCATCTATTGTTTTCATTGACGAAATTGATGCCGTTGGAAGACACCGAGGTGCAGGACTGGGTGGAGGTCACGACGAACGTGAACAGACACTGAACCAGATACTCGTTGAAATGGATGGTTTTGATAATAAGACCAACGTCATAGTAGTTGCTGCTACTAACCGCCCTGACATTCTTGACCATGCTTTGCTACGCCCGGGACGTTTTGACAAGAAGATAACAGTTGATCCGCCAGATGTTAAGGGGCGTGCGGAGATCCTTAAGATACACATGAGGGGTAAGCCCATTGATCCGGAAGTAGACATCAATCTTTTGGCAAGAAGAACAACGGGTTTTGTTGGGGCAGACCTGGAAAACCTTGTCAATGAGGCCGCTCTGCTATCTGCAAGGGCGCGCAAGAAACTCATTTCGATGATCGAACTCGAAGAGGCTATAGATAGAGTGATGGCAGGACCCGCCAGGAAATCGAGAGTCATGAATCCCAAAGAGAAGAAAATCGTTGCTTATCATGAAGTGGGGCATGCTGCGGTTGGCCTTTCACTGAAGGAAGCATATCCGGTTCACAAAGTCACCATAGTGCCTCGTGGCCATTCCGCTCTTGGTTTCACAGAAAGCCTTCCTCTCGAAGACAAATACCTGGTATCGAGAAATGAGCTCTTTGACAATCTCGCTCAGATTCTGGGAGGTCGTGCTGCCGAGGAGATCGTCTTCAGCGATATTACCACCGGTGCTACAAATGACCTTGAGAGGGCTTCTTCGCTTGCTCGGAGCATGATTTGTCAGTACGGTATGAGCGAATCGCTTGGTCCTGTCTCCTGGGGAAGAGAAGAGGGCGAAGTCTTCCTGGGAAGGGAAATAACAAGAAGAAGGAATTTCAGTGAGCAGATTGCCAGTGAAATCGACAACGAGGTGAAAAAGACAGTATACGAGGCATACGACAAGGCAAAGAGCATCATTTCCAGCCTAAGACCGGCTCTTGATAAGGCGGTTGACTATCTTCTCGAGAAAGAAACGATAACCGGGAAAGAGCTTGCCGAGATTCTTGATCTTGTAGAGGAAGGCAACTACTACAGGGACGATCTTGATGAACAGAACAATAAGGAAGATAAGAAGATACCTGTAATTGACTCAGGCAAAGAGGAGAAAGAAGAACCTGATGAAACTGAGTAGGCTTGCCGGCATAACCAGGAGTTTCGAAATCGGCGTAAATGATAGCTCGATGAGATGGGCCGAGACTCCTGCAGGAGAATCGCTTGATCTGGTTTCTACCAGTGGTCTGCTAAAGGTCATTCATGCATGCAGTTTCTCTGTTCTGGAGGAGTATCTGTCTCACGAAATGCTCGCCGTGGTCGTGAGAACAGAAGTTACACATGTAGCTCCCATTAGGATGGGGGAAGAGGTAGCTGTTGAAATGAGTGTTCAATCTCCTGGAGATGATGTTGTCGTCTTCATGGGAAAAATAACATGCAGGGGGAAACAGAAAGCGTTCTTTTCTACAGAGCGAAGGATTGTAAACGTTGAGCAGTTGGGAAGGAAGTTAAGTGAGGAGAATTAGCAGTAACAGGACATGGAAAGAGCTCAAAACGATCAATGATCTTCGAGACCGTGAGCACTTTTTGAAGGATGTTTCATGTCACGGTCCATCAAGATTAGCTCTGATATTCCCCAACACATACGAGGTTGCCAGCGCAAGCCTCTCTTATCATGATCTCTTCTACAGAATGAACATTCCGCAGGGTATTGGATGCGAAAGGTTTTTCTATGATGAGACAACCAGAAGCTACTTCTCACTTGATTCTCCATCAGTCATAACCGATTTCAGAATATGGGCTTTCTCCATTCATTTTGAAGCGGATCTGCTGAATGTTCTTTTCATGCTGCATGATCTTGGTGTACCTCTGAATCCGAGCGAGCGTTCGGAGAAGCATCCCGTAATTATTATCGGGGGTTCCCTCTCTCTCTTTATGAAATCGGCTCTTGAATATGTGGGTGACTATGTTTACGAAGGAGAGCTGGCTGAAGGTTTTGTAGATAATCTTGCAGAGCTGAAGCTAGAAGAGCATACGAGGCAGTCTGCGATCACTTTCCTGGACAACTACAGCAGGATTGAGAGTCATCTGGAACAGGGTATATTGTCTGATCATGCAGAAAGCGCATACCTGACACCGAATTCTGTGTTTCCGAACCGTTTTTTGTTGGAGATCAGTAGAGGGTGTCGTCATAGATGTGCATTCTGTGTAATGGGTCACACTTTTGGGGGAGCCAGACATCTACCTTACTCTTCAATTGAAGACAGTTTGTTAAAGGCAATGAATCATACAAAGAAGGTGGGACTAGTTGCTGCAGAAGCAAATGATCATCCTGATATAGATAAGGTGGCTCAATTTGCGCTTGAAAGGGGACTGGATCTTTCGGTTTCCTCCCTTAGGGCAGACTCTCTGAGCAGCCACCTGTTGAATGCATTGAAAAACGGATCTCAGAAACAGTTTACCATCGCACCGGAGGGGGGGTCCCAGAAGGTGAGGAACCTTCTGGGTAAAGCGCTCAGCGGCAGAGATATTGAAGTTGCCCTTAGATTGGGACGGGAAGTGGGGTTCGAACGGATCAAGCTCTATTTCATATATGGTGTCCCAGGCGAAGATACGAACGATCTGCGCGATGTCTCTTCAATTGTCTCCTTTTGCAAGGGCATCGGCTATTCAAGGATAACTGTCAGCCTGAACCCGTTGATCCCGAAACCTGGAACGCTTTTTGAAGGGTCTGAGATGTCTGCGATTTCTGAGCTAAAAGAGAAAAGGAAACTGCTCAAAGCACTCCTTAATATGGAAGGCGTAAAGGCAGACTTTGAAAGCATCAGGGAGAGTGTTTCACAATATGTAATTTCCAACATGAGCGACGATATCTACCGGGGATTGGCCGAATGTGTTCAGAATCGAGAGAAGAAGGAAGCTTATCGGTACTTGATCAATCAATCGCTTACAATGAGCGGTAAACGAAAGGAGTGGGTAAGGAATGGCAAAGAAGAGCATACTTGTTGTTGATGACGAACCATCTATTGTTGAACTGCTATCCTTCAATCTTAAGAAGGAAGGTTATGAAGTACAGAAAGCGTTTGATGCTGAAGAAGCCCTAAAAGCGGCCAATGAAACTGATATTGACATGTTCATTGTGGATATCATGCTTCCCGGGATGGACGGATTCGAAATGGTTCGCAACATAAGATCCATGGAAAAGTACCGGCAGACCCCCGTAATATTCCTCAGTGCCAAGAGTGAAGAGTTTGACAAAGTTCTGGGGCTTGAGCTTGGAGCAGACGATTACATTACGAAGCCATTCAGTGTCAGGGAAGTCCTCGCTCGCATAAGAGCCGTGTTCAGGAGAATTCAACAGACGACTCATACAAAAGAGGAGAGACCGAAAAAGATCATTGCGCGCGACCTGGAGATTGACACCGAAAAGTACGAGGTTCGCGTCAAGAACAAGATGGTAGCCCTTACGCCCCTTGAGTTCGAGCTGCTCCGCTTCCTTGCCGAGAACGAGGGAAAGGTCTTCAGCAGGGATGTTCTCCTCGACAAGCTGTGGGGATATGATTACTATGGTGACACCAGAACTGTTGATGTGCACATAAGACGACTCCGGACTAAGATTGAAGAAGATCCTTCAAGTCCAAAGTTCATAATGACCGTAAGAGGTAAGGGCTATAAGTTCAAAGATCCGGGAAAGGAAGAATAACTCTTGATATATCTCATTACGACAATAGCAGCTGTTGCACTGCTGCTATTGTTGCTTTTGATGAGAGAGTTTTCCAAGACAAGGGAATACAGCAAGCTGATCGAACGCATCGCAGCCCTGGCTGGAGGAAAGGCCACGGGGCAACCTGTATATACATACAAGCTCTTGAGAGATCTGATTGAACGGAAAGATAAAGAGCTTGAGGACATTGGTTCGCATTTGGAGTATTCACAGTCTATCATTGATAACCTTGGTGAAGCTCTAATCATTACTGATTCTGACGGTATGGTTGAATATGCTAACAGTGCTGCCATACAGCTTTCTAGAAAGAGCGAAGTCGTAGGGAAGAAGATTACCGAGGCAATCGATAACTTCTATATAGCAGATCTTCTTGAGGAAACCATCTCTTCAAGAGAAACTCAGCAATCAGAGGTTACCATGTACTACCCTGAAAGGTCTTTTCATGACTGCAGGATCATCAGAGTTGCTTTTGAAGAAGAAAATGACCGCTATCTGGTGCTTCTCAGGGACATAACTAGAGAAAAAGAGGTTGAACTAATGAGACGAGACTTCGTGGCAAATGCTTCCCACGAGCTTAGGACTCCTCTCACTTCAATACACGGATATGCAGAAACGTTGCTCGAAGATGAGCATCTTGACAGGGAAACGAACAGGAGGTTTCTGAGAATCATTGAAGAGGAATCTGCAAGGATGACCAGACTAATAAATGATCTGCTGGATCTTGAGAAACTTGAGTCTGGAGAAGCAGGCATCAGATTCGAAGATGTGGAACTGGCCAGAGTCGGTGAATATGTTCTGAGAATCGTGAAACCGCTTGCGGAAGAATCGGGGGTAGAATTGCATTACGACCTTGAAAGAGATGTCTATGTTGAGGGTGACTTCGACCGTCTTGTTCAGCTGCTTCTGAACCTTTCAGACAACGCAATTAAGAACACTGCAATAAAGGATCATGGTCCCAAAGATGTCTGGATAAGGGCATATCATTCAATTGATGACGCGGTACTTGAAGTTGAGGACACCGGGATAGGAATACCGGAATCTGCTCGCAAGCAATTGTTTCAAAGGTTCTATAGGGTTGATAAGGCAAGATCGCGGAAGATGGGGGGGACCGGTCTGGGATTGGTGATCGCGCGCTTCATAACTGAGAAGCATGGAGGCAATATCTCTGTTGAAACAGAGTACGGCAGTGGATCGATCTTCAAGGCCAGATTTCCTCTTAAGAAGGTGTTGAAGTAACAATGATATACGACATTCTGGTGAAAAAACGCAACGGTTTGGAAAACTCGCGTGAGGAGCTTGAAGAGCTTATTGGAGGATTTGTGAAAGACGAGGTGCCGGACTATCAGATGGCGGCCTGGCTTATGGCGGTGTATTTCAGGCATCTAAGCGCTAGAGAAAGAGCTGATCTTACTGAGATTATGCTACATACAGGAGACATCATTGACTTATCCAGTATCAGTGGAAAGAAGATTGACAAGCACTCCACGGGAGGGGTTGGAGACAAGGTAACGCTAATTGTGGGACCGATGGTGGCCTCAGAAGGTGTAGTTTTTGCGAAGCTATCTGGAAGGGGTCTGGGTCACACTGGAGGTACAATAGACAAACTGGAGTCGATCCCGGGGTTCAGAACGGACCTTTCTCTAGAGCACTTCAAGGAGCAAGCCAACAGAATCGGCATCGCACTGGCCGGTCAGACGGGCAACATCGTTCCAGCCGACAAAAAGATATATGCATTGAGGGATGTTACCACTACTGTTGACGAGGTTTCGCTCATAGCATCAAGCATAATGAGCAAGAAACTGGCAATCACAACGGATGGTATTGTCCTTGATGTCAAAGTTGGGACGGGCGCGTTCATGAAGAACATACGAGAGGCCGAGGAGCTGTCCAAAGCCATGATTGACATAGGAAAGAGACATGGAAGAAGCGTTTCTGCCGTAATCAGTGATATGAATCAACCATTGGGAATGACGATTGGCAATGCTCTTGAGGTCAAAGAGGCTATTGAAACCCTCAACGGGCATGGTCCGGAAGATCTGGAAAAGCTCTGTATATGTCTTGCATCAAAGATGTTCGAACTGGCGGGAGTCGGTGATGAAGAATACTGTCTCAATAGTGCAAGAAAGACAATTGAAACAGGTAGTGGTCTCGGGAAGCTTATTGAGCTGGTGCAAGCCCAGGGAGGAGATCCAAAGAGCGTTACACCAGATACGATGAGCCTTCCTCGTGCTAAGATCGTTCGAGAAGTTTCTTCGGAGGTAGAAGGGTATATAGAATCGATCGATGCGGAGTCCGTTGGACTTTCGTCGATGATTCTGGGTGCTGGCAGAAGAAGCAAGGATGATAAGGTTGATCCAGCTGCGGGTGTAGAGATTGTCAAGAAAATTGGGA
>CAZSXB010000038.1:0-19655 GCA_964611155.1 uncultured Thermotogaceae bacterium | reverse complement strand
TTTTGTCTACCTCGTTCAGGTAGACATTTGCCAGCAACGGAGACAGAACCCCGCCCTGTGGTACTCCTTTCTTCCCCGCTGCTTTGCATATAACTTTGAGCAGATGCATGATGTCTGGATCGTTTATTCTTTCTGCTACTTTTTCAAAGAGGGTGTCGTGTCTTATGTTGTCAAAGTATGCACTCAGGTCAAGGTCTATTACTATGGTCTTTCCCTGGTATATCGCTTTGTCTATCTGTGATAGCGCATCATGTGCTCTCCTCTTTGGTCTGAATCCATACGATCCTTCCTGGAAGTCCGCTTCAAAAATCGGTTCGAGTATGAGCTTTAGTGCTCCTTGTACGATTCTATCCCGTATGGCCGGTATCTTCAGTATCCTCTCTTTTCCATCTGCTTTAGGTATGTTTACCTGTCGATACTCTACTGGTCTGTAGTCTCCTTTGAGGAGTTCTTGGAGTATTTCTAATACGTAGTTATCTACCCCAATTGTTGTTTCTATTTCCTCAAAGGTTATTCCATCTGCCCCGGGTGAACCGTTGTTTTTCTTTACTAGCATGTATGCTTTCTTGAGTGTTTCTACTTTGCATACGTGGGTGAACAATCCCCAGAATCTCCATTTGGGTTCGGCCTTCGCCTTGAGGTATATCTTCTCACTCAATTCTTGCAGGTTGATGGATCTTTTTCTCATTCCGATCCCTGCCTCCTTTGTCGTTCGAAGAGTCACAAACAGTAGGGCCCCTTTGCTCCAGAGGCATTACACCCCCTTCTTTACTACTATGAACCCATCCGACTCCGTCTCGCCTTTCAGCTGTTTTCCCTTTTCTAGGTTATACAGCCTACCTTTTTCTAGGGATTTCTCCCAGGGACGAGGACGGCCTCTCCAGCTGTTCAATACACCCTTGTATCCGTGCTGTCGCTACCACCCCGCCGGAATGTCTACACGTTTCAGCCAGCCTTTCGTGTATTCATGCTGCCTTCATCTCAGAACAACAGATTCGGCTTCCGGGGCTTTGTAGGGTTTCGAGGCTACCTGTGCGATCACTTTCGTTACGGCCCGGATACTCGCTCACCATACTCAATATGGCTTTGTCATCAGACTTCAAGAGTTCAGTCTCCTTCCCCCTTGCTGATCGCGCTACAGGGTTCTGGCTTTTCCCCTGGTGGGTCTGACTCCCACTGAATGTACTAAACTTAGTCTGGACATACTGTTCTGCCCCTACAATACTGTAGAAAAGGGTTTACGAACTTCTGGGGTAGTGCACAATACTTTGTGCCCTTGGTTTGACATCATTCGTATGTCAGGGCAGAACGGTGTTCTGCCCCTACAATACTATGGAAGTTGGTTTTCGCCTTTCTGATGTAGGGGCACAATACTTTGTGCCCTTGGTTTGACATCATTTGCATGTCCAGGGCAGAACGGTGTTCTGCCCCTACAATACTATGGGAAACAGTTTACGCTTTTCTGGCGAAGGGACACAATGTTTTGTGCGCTTGCCTTCAAACCGTTTGAAACTTGCTTCAGGGTGTTCGGCTTCGCCACTGTTCTTGTGGTTCCGCTTCTTGAGCGTTCTTTCTGTTTCGATTACTCGGTGAAATCCCTGAAAATGAGTGTAGCGTTGTGACCACCGAAACCAAATGAGTTGCTTAATGCATAATCGATGTTCTTCTTGATTGCCTTATTTGGTGTGTAGTCCAGATCACATTCTGGGTCTGGTGTTTCATAATTTATTGTGGGCGGAATCCATCCATTCTTCATTGCCAGTATAGTTGCAGCAGCTTCTATGGCTCCCGCAGCACCAAGTGCGTGCCCGTGCATCGACTTGGTCGAACTGATGCTGGGGAGAGTTTCCTTCCCAAACACTGCCTTTATTGCACGAGTCTCGACAGCGTCGTTCAGAGGCGTTGATGTGCCGTGAGCATTGATATAATCTACCATTCCTGCTTCAATCTCTGCATCTTCTAGTGCAGACCTCATTGATGCAATGGCCCCCCTGCCATTCGTGTCAGGAGCGGTTATATGGCTTGCGTCATCACTCGTGCCATATCCCAGAATCTCTGCATAGATAGGCGCATTTCGCTTCTGCGCGTGCTCCAGTTCTTCAATGATAAACGTTGCCGAGCCTTCCGCAATCACAAAACCGTCTCGATTCTTGTCGAATGGACGGCTTGCTTTCTCTGGCGGAGATTTCGACAGTGCCGTCATCGAACCAAAACCTGCGAATGAGAGCGGTGTAATGGTTGACTCTGAACCTCCGCTGATAACGATATCTGCTTCTCCATTTCGGATCATTTTCATGGCCTCGCCCATGGCATTCGTGCTGGCTGCGCATGCCGTAACAATTGTAAGGTTCTTTCCCCTACAACCATATTTCACAGCCAGTGTTCCAGCAGCCATGTTCGGAATGGACATGGGAATCATGAACGGGCTGACCCTTTGTGGTCCCTTTTCCAGGAGCACACAGTGCTGAGCTTCAAGGAAATCCATTCCGCCCATCCCAACACCAAATATAACAGCAACCTTCTCTGAACGAAGAAGTTCCTCAGATAGGCGACTATCTGCAACAGCATCACCTGAACTCGCGACAGCAAACTGAATGAAACGAGATGTTCTCCGTGCCTCTTTCCTATCCATGTATGTGGTAGGATCGAAATCCTTCACTTCTCCTGCGACTCTTGATGGAAAACCATCAGACTCGAATGCTTTCACCCAGTCAATACCGGAAACACCAGAAACAATGTTGTTCCAGAAATCCTTGACATTGTTACCAACGGGGCTTATGACACCAAGCCCCGTTATCACAGCCCGTCGTCTCATACTGCACGGGAGAGCTTTTCGATGAAGTCAAGTGCATCTTTCACCGTTCTGAGATTGCTCGCCTGTTCATCGTCTATAGAAACTTCGAACTCATCTTCAAGCTTCATTACAAGGTCCACCAGGTCGAGTGAATCAGCACCGAGATCCTCAACAAATCTCGAATCGATCTTGATCTCTTCCAACTGAAGTCCCAACTGTTCAGCAATAATCGCCTTCACTTTTTCTTCCATGATTCTTTCCTCCTTCTCTCAGTTATCATACTCACATTGACAATCCCCCATCAACAACCAGCACCTGACCTGTAATATAAGAAGCCAGATCTCCCGAAAGATAGGAGACAAGAGAGGCCACTTCTTCTGGTCTACCCAGCCGCTTCAGGGGAATTATCTCCATCAATTTCTTCAGATACTCTTCCTTGATCTTCCTTGTCATCGTCGTATCGATCAATCCGGGGGCAACAACATTGCAAGTAATGTTTCTAGATGACACTTCTCGTGCTACTGTCTTTGCAAGACCGACAAGTGCCGCCTTGGAAGAAGCATAGCTGGCCTGGCCCACGTTTCCCATCAGTCCGGCGACTGAAGACACGAAAACAATCCTTCCCCACCTCATCTTTATCATTCCTGGCAGAACTGCCTGTGTGAGAGCAAACGCTCCGTCAAGATTGACTTCCATTACTCTCTTCCAGTCTTCCATACTTGTCCTCAAGACCAGCCTGTCTCTGCTTATACCAGCGTTGTTGATGAGTACTTCGATAGGACCGAGAGTACTGGAGACATCATCCACAAGCCTCTTGATGTCATCTACTTCCGAAACATCACACCTGAATGCCTTTGCTTGGTCTCTCCCGTACCTGCCTTCGATCTCTTCGGATCCTTCTGTATCTGAGTTGTACGTGAACGCCACCTTCATTCCATCTTCCACCAGCGTGTTCACGATTGCCCTTCCTATTCCTCCTGTGCCGCCTGTTACCAGTGCTAATCTAGACATCTGGATACACCTCATTCATAACTGCTTCAATGTCCTTGCGATCAGTGGGAAAGGCTCTGACCTTATTATCAATCTTCCTGACGAGTCCTGAAAGGCTTGCACCCGGCCCAAACTCGACAAAAGTTTCCACGTTGTTTCCGATGAGGTACCTTACGCTCTCTTCCCACCTGACTGGTGAAGACACTTGCCTTACAAGCAGTTCGATAATGCCTTCCTTGCTTTCTGGTAAAGGCTCAGCGGAGACATTAGATATCACAGGAAGGGAAGGTGGTCTGATTTCTACTTCGTGTAGCCTCTTTCTAAGAGATTCGCCAGCAGAAACAAGGAGCTTTGTGTGAAATGGTGCGCTTACACCAAGCATCACCGTCCTTCTCGCCCCACTTTCGCCAGCCTTCTCTGCAGCCTTCTCCACGAATTCCCGCAGCCCAGATACAACAACCTGTTCAGGCGCATTGTAATTGGAGACACATATCTCATCCTCTGATCCGATTTCGCTGCAAATCTTCCTTGTGACTCCAGCGTCAAGGCCGATGATCGCTGCCATAGCTCCTTTTCCTTCAGGGACTGCCTGCTGCATCAGTCTCCCTCTATGTCTTACTATCTCAACAGCATCAGTAAGATCCATCGCTCCAGATATCACCAGTGCCGAATACTCCCCAAGACTCTGCCCCAGAAGAAAGCGTGGCTTGAACCCTTTCTCAATGGCTCTCCTTGCTGAAATAACGCTGTGAAGCAGTATTGCTGGCTGTGCGTTTTCGGTCAGTCTTAGCATATCTTCTGGACCATTCTGCATAATACGGGCAATATCGACTCCCAGGCGTTCTTCGATATCTTTCAGCGCCCCGCACTCAGTGTTGTCTGAAGAAAGAAGATCACTCGCCATTCCGACATACTGGGCTCCCTGTCCAGGAAACATCCATGCGATCATGAGATACTCTCCCCGGAATGATCCAGAAAAATGTGAGTGAGTTCCTCCATCATTGAACGGATGATTGTCTCAACAGGGACGATCTCTCTTAGAAGCCCACAAATCTGCCCTGCCATTACCGATCCGTTATCCACATCACCTTCCTTGACTGCTCTTCTCAATCCTCCGACCGCAATCCTTTCAATCTCCTCAAACTCTGCCCCTCTTTTCTCCATTGCCTCTATCTTCCTTGTGAGGCTATTCCTGAGACATCTGATCGGGTGTCCTGATCCGACACCCGCAATTATCGCATCCAGCTCAGATGCTCTGAGGAGTCTTTCCTTATAGTTGTTGTGAACCTGACATTCAACGGAGCAGACAAACCTGGTCCCCATCTGCACTCCCTCAGCCCCAAGACAGAAGGCAGCTGCCATTCCTCGTGCATCTGCAATTCCTCCTGCAGCAACAACCGGAATCTGTATTACATCCGCTACCTGCGGTATGAGTGCCATTGTTGTAATTCTTCCGATATGACCACCTGCTTCCATTCCTTCAGCGATTACCATATCAGCACCAACAGATTCTGCCCTACGTGCCATTGCAACAGATGCTATTACTGGCGCAACCAGAATTCCCGCACTCTTGAGCTTATCAATGACCTTTCCCGGATTACCCGCACCTAGTGTTACCAGATGCACCTTATCCTGTACCAGAAGATCTACGATTTCATCAAGATATGGTGAAAGCATCATAACATTCACACCAAAAACTCTTTCTGTGAGTGTTCTAGTCTTCTCAATCTCAAGAGAGAGATCTTTGGCACTCATACTTCCAGAGGCCAGCATACCCATCCCACCTGCGTTCGAGACAGCAGCAGCAAGAATAGGATCAGATGCCCATGCCATTCCCCCCTGGATGATTGGATAGTCAGTATTCAGTATCCTTGAAACGCGGTTTCCAGAATGCAACTATGGTCCTCCCTTCTCGAAATCCACTCGGTCAGAACTGTGGTCCAGCTCATACCAGCTCCGTAACTGACAAAAAGCAGGGTGTCCCCCTCAGCTATTCTCCCCTGTTTGTTGGCTCTGTCAAGTGTTATGGGTATAGAAGCCGAACCTGTGTTACCCAGATAGGCAAGGTCTGAAAGAATCTTTTTTTCGGGAAAGCCAAGATGCTTGTTCGCTGCTTGAAGGATACGTCCATTTGACTGATGCGGAACAAGAGCATCCACATCATCCACTGTCATAACGCTTCGTTCAAGCACGTGCCTGACGGAATCAACAAGTGTACGGACTGCGAATTTGTAGACTTCTCCACCGTTCATTCTCATTTTCGCCTCAGCGCCAGCCTCGAGTGAAAGAGAGTCTCCCAGGGCACCTTCTGTGCCGGAATCACTCTCAAGAAGAACATCTGTACCCCTGCATCTTTTGAGCAGAACTGCCCCTGCACCATCGCCAAAAAGGATCGAAGTGTCCCGGTCAGATGTATCTACATACCTGCTCAGCTCCTCAGAAGCCACAACAAGACCAAGATCAATCTTAAACCTCTCCATGTATGAAGCCGCAGTGAGGAATCCCTGTAAGAACCCCACACATCCCGATGCAATGTCAAAAGCAATCTGTGGCTTACCGCCGAGCGCTTCAGACACTTCATTTGCCATTGAAGGAAAAGCTCTTCTACGCGTTGATGAATGGGCAACAACTAGACCGATATCCCCTTTCTCTTCTCCGATAGCTCTCACAGAAGCCTCAATAGCCATTGAAAGAATACTCTCGTGATCAGCATATCTGCGTTCTATGATCCCGGTTCTTCTGAATATCCAGGATTCGGGTAGTCCAAGTTCTTTCTCAAGTTCAGAGTTTGGAACAACTCTGCTTGGAAGATATGAACCGGTTCCAGCAATGATAGTTCCCATTATAATTCCCCCAATCTTGCGAATGACAGTCGTCTCAGCATTTCTTTAGCAAAGGCATGCCAGCGCTCACATAGACTCATTCGTTCGAGATTCGTTCGCCATATTGTGATTATGTTCGGATTCCGACTCCTGATATAATGACTTTGAGGAGGTCGAACAGCTTGAAGAATCAGGAGTTTGTGAAATCACGAATACCACATCGCTCGCCGTTTTTGCTGGTTGATGGTGTACTTGAAGAGAAAGAGGAAAGCATAAAGGCCTATAAAGACATCAATCCCGATGATCCGGTCTTTCAAGGACACTTCCCTGATTATCCTGTTTATCCCGGTGTCCTCATTGTTGAGGGTCTTGCTCAGACAGCGGGAGTTCTCCTGCTCGGGCAAACCTCCGCGATACCACTTTTCCTGGGTATCGACAAAGTTCGATTCAGAGCAGAAGTCAAGCCAGGAGACCGACTCTTCTATAATGTGAAAGTGAAGGCACGAAGGATGAGAATCGTTACTGTTGATGCAACTGCGCTGGTTAACGAAAAAGTCGTTGCAACTTCGTCTCTTCTTCTCGGTATTAAGCCATAACTCCTGTGTAGCTTACCTGCATTTCTGGAAGATCTACATCTTTATTAACCGATAATTTCCCCTCATCAGGCAGGAACATGGTTGACTGGATTTGATCCTGCTGATTCTCAAGGACTATAATGTTAACGTTAACAGTTAACGTTAACAAGGAGGATATCAGGTTGAAGCGAGTAACTCTCAGAGAGGTCGCAGAAAGAGCCAGCACTTCCATGATGACCGTATCACGAGTGATAAACGGGATTCCTGGTGTCAGTCAGAATACTCGAGAGAAGGTTCTAAAAGCTATTAGGGAACTGGGATATCTTCCTAACAGAGATGCTCGATCACTCAGGTCCGGTAAGACTGGCAGGCTGGGGGTTCTGGTGTTTGACATAAGAAACCCATTCTACGCGGAAGCGGTTGGCGAAATAGAAGATCTGGCGAATGACCAGGGGCTTACAGTAATTGTAACGGACACAAACAGGAGCCATCAAAAAGAGGAGAAGGCCCTTCGACTCCTTGAAGAAACCGGAGTTGACTCAGTCGTGGTTGCTCCTGAAGGTTATGAGTTCACGCACCTCGAACGTTCTTCAAGCTCTGGGCAGAAAGTTGTATCTTTTGGTGTGCACTTTCCTGAAGCCGAACTGGATGAAGTCTGGATAGACGACCACGAAGGTGGAAAGAAGGCAGGTGAGCACCTCCGCAAGCTTGGTATCGGTGAAGTTGCACTGATCATGGATAATCCGAGAAAGGCAGCTACTGTTGGAAGAACTGAAGGCTTTCTTGAGGGTTTTGGACGTGCAGATTCTGCTCGGATATTCAACCTTTCCCTTGACTGGCGTGTTGCTTATCAGACAGTGAAGAACCTGGAGACTATCCCTGAAGCCTTCTTCTGTCATAACGACATGATGGCTATTGGTGTGATGAGAGCGCTGAGAGAGCGGAAAGTCCGTATTGGCGATGACGTGCTGGTAATAGGTTTTGATGATGTGTTTTTTGCTGAAGCTGCAGACCTCAGTACTCTACGAATTCCCATAGGTGATATGGTTCACTCAACCTTTGAAATACTTGCTGGACAGAAGAGCGGAAAACTGAGATATGTTCCTGAACTAATCTTGCGCGGAAGCGCATAATGGAGGTGGACAGTATGAAAAAGGTACTGCTTGTTCTTGTGCTGGTCGTCCTTGCTTTGACGATCTCTGCACAGAGATTAGTAATCAACTCTTACATGTCTGATCCTGAACCAAGGAGAGTGTTCGCTGAGCTTGTTGACCAGTTCAGGGAACTGCACCCAGAGTACAACGTGGTGGTGAATACGTTTGCTCATGAAGATTTCAAGACTTTGCTGAGAACCTGGTTGCCTGCACGTGAAGGTGTTGCCGATGTAGTTACCTGGTTCGCAGGAGAGAGAATGCGGTACTTCGCTGGTCAGGGATTGATCGAGCCTATCGATGACATCTTCCCCGGTGGTTTCGAAGCAGAGTTCCCTTCAGCCTTCAAGAGCGCCTCGTCCCATGAAGGTACCATTTACTTTCTGCCACAATCCTGGTACTGGTGGGGTGTCTACTACAACACCGCCGTCTTTGATGAGCTCGGCCTTAGCGTACCGGTCACCTGGAAACAATTTCTGGACGTTTGCGAAGCACTGAAGGATGCTGGCAAAATACCGATAACAATCGGCACGAGGTTCCTGTGGACTGCTGCAGGATGGTTTGATTACCTCAACATGCGTGTAAACGGTCTCGACTATCATCTTAAACTCACCGAAGGTGTCATTCCTTACACTGATGATGGTGTTAAGAAGGTCTTTGAGTATTGGGGACAACTCGTTGAAGGAGGCTACTTCCTCAGAGATCATACTTCCTATAACTGGCAGGATGCAGCAACATTCCTCTTCACTGGAGAGGCTGGCATGTACCTCATGGGGCAGTTCATTAAGGACGTCGCCCCAGAAGCAGCCAGGGACAACATTGATTTCTTCAGGTTCCCCGTGATTGACGGCAACCTGGGGCTTTACGAAGATACACCCATCGACGGGTTCATGATTCCTGCAAATGCAAGAAACAAGGACGGCGCAAAGATCTTCCTAGAATTCATTGCATCAAGAGAAGCACAGGAGTACTTCGCCACCGAGCTTGGCAGGCTTGCTGCAAACAGGCATGTACCTGCACCTGACGCACACGCAAGAAAGGGACTCGATATGATTCTTGATTCTGACGGAGTTATGCAGTTCTATGACAGAGATACTGATCCAGAGATGGCCGAAGCTGGTATGAATGCTTTCGTTGAATTCATGGTATTTCCCGGGCGCATCGATACGCTTCTGAGAAATCTTGAGAACGATCGGCAAAGGATCTTTGAGTGATTGAACCGGGGAGGAGGAAACTCCTCCCCGTTCCTTTCACCTGGAGAAGACGATGAAACCCAAACGCTGGTGGGTCCCTTATGCTTTTCTTGCTGGTCCTCTTGCAATGTACGCGGTCTGGGTCCTGATACCTCTTGTCCAGACTCTTATACTGAGTTTCACGAACTGGGATGGAGTATCTCCTGCTTTCAGGATCATTGGATTTGATAACTTCAGGAGGCTTTTCAGAGACCCCCACTTCAGAACCTCTCTGATAAACAATATCAGGTGGCTCATTGGCTTTGCAGGGGTGACCGTTCCTCTTGGGCTTCTGCTTGCGGTGTTCCTCGATCAGAAGTTCAGGGGACAGAAGATTTACAAGACACTTATGTATCTGCCGATGACGCTTTCTTTTGTTGTGATAGGCCAGATATGGATGTGGATATTGGAACCACGGACCGGAGCATTAAACAGTCTCCTCAAGCTGTTTGGTATTGGACCTGTCGGGTGGTTGAGTGACCCTTCAGTGGTCACGTATTCGCTGATCATGGCAGCTGCCTGGAAACAGATATCCTATGCAATGGTTCTCTTTCTTGCAGGACTCAAACTGGTCCCGAATGAGCTTGTCGAAGCTGCATATGTTGACGGAGCGAATGCGTGGAGAAGATTCATCAGCGTTATTTTGCCGATGCTGAGACCCGCTATGGTTATTGCAGTCACGATCAGTATCATAGACTCACTTAGAGCATTTGACATCGTCTACGTTCTGACTCGGGGAGGTCCTTTCTACTCTTCGAGTGTAATGGCAAACTACATGTACGTTCAAGCATTTCACAACTACCGGATGGGATACGGTTCTTCGATCGCCACGATACAGTTCCTCATAACCCTGGGCTTCATCATACTCTATATGCGCCATGTTCTCAAGAAGGAGGCAGAATCATGAAGCGTTTCCTGTTCTACGCACTGGCTACATTCTTTGTAGTAGTCTGGTTGACACCATTCCTGATTTCTGTCTTCACTTCACTGAAGTCAATGGATGAACTCATGGTAATGAGAAGATGGTGGGAACCCCCCAGAGAACTGAAGCCTGGCAACTACATTACCGCGTGGACAGACGCGAATATGGGGCGATATTTCCTCAATACGTTCATTATCACCGTGCCATCAGTGATTGGAACTCTTTTTCTCTCAAGTCTTGCTGCATTTGCCCTGTCGTGGTTCAACTTCAAGTTGTCCACCCCCATCCTGATGATCTTCGTGGGAGGTATGCTTGTTCCTTTTCAGATGCTCCTGATTCCAGTCTATAGGTTCTCAGTAAACACAGGATTATATGATACATACCAGGGAGTGATACTGTTTCACATAGCTTTTCAACTGGGTTTCTGCACTTTCTTCTTGAGGAATTTCATGAAGACCATCCCAGATAGTCTCTTTGAAGCAGCCAGGATTGATGGAGCAGGAAGCTTCACCATCTACCGAAGGATTGCACTGCCCCTTGTACTTCCTGCTATGGCGGCACTGAGCATTCTGCAGTTTACCTGGATATGGAATGACTATTTGTGGTCACTGATTCTTCTGCAGAGCGACAGGCTGAAACCCGTGACTCTGGGACTTGTTACAATGCAGGGGCAATGGATAACAAGCTGGAACGTAATGTCAGCAGGAGCGATAATCGCCGCGATAGTTCCCCTGCTAGTATTCCTAATGTTCCAGAGATATTTCATTGAAGGTCTTACGATGGGGAGTGTCAAAGGATGAGGATAACCGGAGCTGCATATTATCCGGAACACTGGCCAGAGATTCGCTGGAGCCAGGATGTAGAACTGATGAAAGAGATGAATTTCAATACTGTGAGAATCGGAGAGTTTTCCTGGTCAGTCGTCGAAAGAGAGGAAGGAAAGATAGATTTCTCGCTATTCGATCGTGCACTTAATGTGATAGCATCTGCTGGACTGAAGGTAATACTGGGGACGCCAACAGCTTCACCTCCAGTCTGGTTGGTGAAGAAGAGCCCGGATATCCTCCAAAGAGACGAACATGGCCATCTGAGGCTGCATGGCTCGCGGAAGCATTACTGTTTCAACTCTGAACTGTACAGGCATCATTCAAGAATAATAACAGAGGCCTTTGCGAGACACTACGGCAATGATGACCGGATAATCGCATGGCAAATAGATAACGAATACGGCTGCCATGGGACCACTGTCTGTTTCTGTGAAAACTGTGCAAAGGATTTCAGGAAATGGTTGCGCAGGAAGTACTCTACTCTTGACCGGCTGAACTGTTCCCTTGGAACCGTATTCTGGAGCCAGACTTATACTAACTGGGATCAGATCGACCCGCCGATGAAAACTGTTGCTTCCGTCAACCCGCACCTGTTGCTTGAGTATATGCGCTTCTCTTCAGATTCAGTCCTCTCATACCATGTAGAACAGGCAACCCTTGTAAGGAGGTTCTCAGCCAAACCCATAACACACAATATGATGGTGAATTTCACAGATATTGATTATAGAAAGCTCTCAAAACATGTTGACTTTGTGAGCTGGGACAACTACTCTCCAGGTGAGTATGATCACTTGCTTCAGGGCATGAACCATGATCTGATGCGCTCCTTGAAGGACACCGGGTTCGTTGTAATGGAACAGCAACCAGGCATCGTTAACTGGCAGCGGGTCAACGCCTACTATGAACCTGAACATCTTGGCTACTGGATAAAGCAGGCTTTTGCATACGGGGCTTTTGGCTCCCTGGTCTTCCGCTTCCGTCAACTTCCTTATGGTGCAGAGCAGTACCATGGTGGACTTGTGGGCTACTCCGGGAAGATCACACCCAGGGCGATTCCCGCATCAAGAGCTTTTGAAGCCGTTAACTCAAAACCCCTGGAAAGAAGAAAGAAGGAAATCGGTATATACATGGACTACGAGAACTTCTGGATAAACCGTATTGATGGCATCAACAACGATTTCAGACTGCTTGAAGACGGGATATTCCCTATCTATAGAGCGATCCGGGAGTTGGGTTACAATGTGGACTTTGTCTTTTCAGACAGTGACCTGGATCCGTTTTCCACTGTAATTGTCCCAACAGCGTTCTTCCTGAACGAAAGCTTTGCCAGGAGACTCCTTGACTTCGGTGGAAAGGTACTGGTAACTGCTCACACGGGAGTCAAGGACGAGAATAACACAATCTGCGAAGATATCCCCAGCATCATTCACGAGCGATTGGGAATCATAGTTAAAGACTTTGGAGGGCTCAGAAAAGCGATCCCTGTAGTCCTTAATAACACTGTTCTTGAAGGCAACTTCATAGTGGACCTTGTCGAGCTCCGAGGGGCGAAGCAACTTGCTGCTTTTCCTGAACAGCCTTTCGAGGGCTGTAGCGCACTCTCTGAGAAGAAAGGATGGTACTTCCTTGCCACCGTACCAGAAACGCAACTGGCTTCCATGGTGTTCCAGGCAATGGGCCTGCAAAAGAGAGACTTCGAGGGTGCTGAACCGGTCCATCTCCAGAATGGTCTCGTTCTGCTGAACCCTTTTAGAAACCGCTTAGAAGTCAATGCTGCAGGAGAGAGATTGATCATTCCACCCTACGACTGGGTAATACTCAGAGACGACTAAATCCTTCCGGATGATTCACAGAGACTTCTCCAGGTAACGCATCAGTTGTTCAAGTTCCTGGATCTTCTCATCGATGTCACCTTTCTCAACAGCATGCCTGACACATGTTTCGATATGCCTGTTGATTATCTCGGTATTTGCTCGCTTAAGAAGAGAGATGCTTGCAAGCAGTTGCATGGAGACATCTACGCAGTACCTCTCCTCTTCAATCATTCTTATCACTGAATCAACCTGGCCTTTGGCGGTCTTGAGTAGCCTAAATGATTTCTCGTGTTTTGGGGTCTTCACTCCGTGCTCACAAGTTGATTCAGTCTTCTTCAATCTCTCTCACCTCGTATCCGGCGTTCTTGATAGCCTCGACTATCCTGTCCGGAGCCAGTCCGGCACCAGACAGAAAAGCTATGCCTGCATCAAGGTCGACTGATACCTTCCTGACTTCTTCGAGCATCTCAAGCTGCCTTTCAACCCTTTTCCTGCAGTGTTCACAGGACATTCCGTCAATCCATATCTTCATTGCATCCACCTCCAATCAAATCCTGAGCTTCCTCAACCTCAGTGCATTCAGAACAACCGAGACACTGGAAAAGGCCATTGCCGCTCCAGCAATCATCGGATTGAGCCTTAACCCAAGAGATAGATAAAATACGCCTGCTGCAACTGGTATTCCCAGTGTGTTATAGAAGAACGCCCAGAAAAGATTCTGCTTGATGTTCCTCATGGTTGCCTTTGAGAGTCTCATGGTTCTTACAACGTCCATGAGATCGTCTCTCATCAGAACCACATCAGAGCTTTCCACTGCAATATCCGTGCCTGATCCTATTGCTATACCCACATCTGCTTCCGCCAGTGCAGGAGAATCATTGATGCCGTCTCCAACCATCACAACGATTTCTCCGCTGGAACGGAGTTCCCTGACAACTTCAATCTTGTCTTCGGGAAGAACTTCAGCTACTACCCTTGATATACCAAGCTTCTTTCCAACCGCCCCAGCAGCTTTCTCGTTATCACCGGTCAGTAATACAACCTCAATTCCCCTATCTTTGAGTGCCTCAATTGCGGCCTGCGATGATTCCTTCACAGTATCTGCAATACCCAAAATCGCCGAGACTATACCGTCAATCTCAACCAGCAGAGCGGTTTTTCCTGAAGAGTTCAGTTCATCAATTCTGTTCTTGCCCTCATCGCCATGATTGTCTATGAGTTTTCTATTACCCATTTTTACCTTACGCCCCGCAACTATTCCAGATATCCCCTTGCCTGCCTCGACGTTGAACTGCTCAACACTGATATCGGATTGATCGTCCAACTTCTCAACAATCGCTCTGTCAAGGGGATGTGAGCTCTTCATTGCAAGAGCTCCGGCAAATGACATAACCTCCTCGTGATCAAACCCGTTCAGGGGAATCACATCTATTAGTGTGGGCTTTCCTATGGTTACCGTGCCGGTTTTGTCAAGAACCACGGTACTTGCCTTATGAGTCATCTCAAGGGATTCGGCATTTCTAAAAAGGATGCCGTTCTCTGCACCTTTTCCTGTACCAACCATTATCGCCATGGGAGTAGCCAGCCCCAGCGCACAGGGACAGGCAATTACAAGCACGGCAATCGTCATTGTGGTTGCAAACAATACTCCGTATCCAGCGATCATCCATGCCAGAAAGGTTACAGCCGCTATAAGCAGAACTGCATGAACGAAACGTCCACTGATGATGTCGGCAATTCTCGCAATAGGAGCCTTTGAAGACTGCGCTTCTTCAACAAGACGGATTATCCTCGCCAGGGCCGTCTGACTCCCAACCGCAGTGGCTTCCATTTCAATGGGTGATGCAACGTTTACAGTGCCTCCAACTACCTTCGAACCTTCTTCAACGTCAACGGGAATCGACTCTCCTGTTATCATGGCCTGATTGATTGAACTCTCCCCGCTGATAACCTTGCCATCCACGGGAATTGACATTCCTGCCTTCACCAGCAACTGATCTCCAACTTCAACTTCACTGAGAGATAGTTCTACGTAGCCATTGCCTTGCTTCACAAGAGCAGTTCTTGGGGAGAGATCCAGCAGCTTTCTTATAGCTTCAGAAGTCCTGCTTCTGCTGATGTTTTCAAATAGCTTCCCCAGAAGAATCAGGGCTATAAGAACGCCTGCGACTTCAAAATATAGATCCATGGCATATTCTGTGTGTCCCATTAGAATACGAACCGTGGCATATAGTCCATAAATAACTGCTGCACCCGTGCCCAGACCTACAAGGGTATCCATATTTGGTGAACCCCTGAAGAGTCCGGGTATTCCCTTCAGATAGAAGTCTCGGCCCGCAATCAGAATTGGCACGGTCAAGAACAACTGAAGCAAAGCGTAATTGAGCGGGTTTACGTGAGGAGAGATCGCATTTGGAAACGGAATTCCCATCATTGGTGCCATTGCAACGATGAGCAAAGGTAGGGCAAATACCACAGAGACAATGAATCTGTTTCTATATGATCTGATTTCAACAGAACGGCTGTACTTATCTCCTGGCACGCCTTTATCCTTCTTGATATCAGCTCTATATCCTGCTTTCCTTACTGCTTCTGTGAATCTGGACACGTTGACCATTTCAGGGTCAAAAACCACTCTTGCGGTATCATTCGAAAGACTCACTTCTGCAGAGTTCACTCCATCAAGAGCATTCAGGGCCTTCTCCACTGCTGCAGAACAAGCAGCACAGGTCATTCCTTCTATCTCAAGGTCAACTGTCTTGCTGTCAGCAGAACGCTCATCGACCCTGTAACCAGCTTTTTTAATGTTGTGAAGCAGATCGTTTTCACTGAACTCATCTGTGGTTGAAATCCTCAGGGTGTCTGTTCCCAGGCTTACAGAGGCATTCTCCACTCCTTCTGTCCTTCGCGCGGCCTTTTCTACAGCTGAGGCACAGGCCGCACAGGTCATTCCGATTACTCTGTATTTTCTCTCTTCCATAGAATCCACTCCCTAATCCCCCCTATAGGGGGTTATCCACATTATACCATATATATTATCGGGTAATAAAGACAAGAGGGCTCAAGTGCAGGTTGAAAGAAAGGTATAGGAAAGAACTGAACTGTGTGTAGCTTATGGCGATCTCTGTTGGGGGACTGAACCGTTTTTCGTTACATGGGCACATGCCCGGAAAAACGGATCTGTCCCGCTCTCTCGGTCTTCATATATCGCTAGCCGTAGGCTGCTTTTGCTGCTACTTCTAGTGTAGAAGGGCAGTATTTTGTGCCATTCTTTCTACCGCGCTCTTGTAGGTTTTTGTGTTCTTCAGCAAACCACAATCCGACTGTGGTATTAAGGTTTCAGTGAATCATTTCGATCTTCTCAATCGAGCCTTTCAATCCCAGATCCGGGTTTCACAAACCGCGCTTCCTGAAGCTATACAGCACGCGGCACAGACGAGAGTCTTATCCTGCTCTTTCGATTGGAATTCTTACCACGAAGATAGTATGCTAGTCAAATCAGCTATAATACTTACTGTAGTTAGCAATATACAAGCTGCCTTCTACTTTCGGTACATAACGACTATTCGGGAGTGATCGGAATGGAGAGAGAAGCCACTCCAAATGTAGTAAGAAAGATCGCTGAGGTTAAGGAAGAGCTCAACGAACGATTTAGCGTTAGGAAAATCGGTGTTTTCGGCTCTCATGTGAGGGGAGAAGAGACTAGCGAAAGCGATGTCGATATCATTGTCGAACTTGCTGAACCTACCTTTGATAACTATATGGATCTAAAATACAGACTCGAAGAGCTTCTTCAGCGTCCAGTTGATCTTGTGATTTCTGATACAGTGAAGTCAAGACTGAAGCCAATTATTGAACGAGACGTTGTCTATGCCTGGAGACCCTCGTCAGTATCTTGACGATATTATCGATGCTGCATCGACTATTCAGGAATATGTAAAAGGCTACAGCTACGATCGGTTAAGAACGACAAGAAGACCCAAGATGCTGTTGTCCGTAACCTTGAGATAATCTGAGAAGCAACAGGAAATCTTCCTGAATCTCTCCGATCTCGAGCAAAGGACATTGAATGGAGAAAGATCGTTGATCTTCGAAACATTCTCATCCACGCTCCGCTTCTTGAGCGTTCTTTGCTCAATCCGCTTCACAGCCTGTTCCTGGCTGTTTCGCTTCTGCCCTGCCCCTGGGCATCCGCTTCTTGAGCGTTCTTTGCTCAACTCGCTTCTCGGCATTTCTTGCCGATCAGCTCAGCGTGGTGTTCTGCTAGAATTGTTCGGGAGGGATCAGATGGCCAAGCTTATGAGAGTCATAAACCGCGATCAATGTATTGGTTGCTACAGTTGTATGTTTGCCTGTTCAAGAGCCTGGGAAGATGCTATAACGGTTGAAAAAGCAGCCCTGAGGGTGAAGAACTATCCAGGAGTTGAAGGAGCGTTTTCAGTAAGAATCTGTTACGGCTGCACGACGCCTGATTGTGCTGCTGCATGTCCGACTGAGGCCCTCACGCCTCGAAAGGGTGGAGGGGTTGTCCTTGATCCAGAAAAGTGCATAAACTGCCACAAATGCATCGAAGCTTGCGTGCCCAGGGCTCTTCAGTGGGATACCGAGAAGAAAGTACCAATAGTGTGCAGACACTGTGGCATCTGCGCTCGCTTCTGCCCTGTGGATGTCCTCTCTCTTGAGGAGGTGGAATAATGCGACGATTCTACATGCTCGACATAAACCTTACTGAAGAGACTGCCGAAAGAGTTGACTGCACAGAGCTCTTCTCTGAGTGGCTTGGTGGCACAGGGGTTGCTACAAAGCTTCTTTATGATTCATGCAGCTCAGAGACGGATCCGTTGAGCCCAGAGGCACCGGTAATCTTTGCAATAGGCCCTCTAAACAACATGTTTCCGGTTATGTCAAAGACCGTTGCTCTTTTCAAGTCGCCTCTGACCGGTGACCTGGGAGAGTCGCATGCAGGAGGACGCCTGGGACTAGCTCTCTTCGAAAGCGGTAATCATGTGATACGCATACGCGGAAAGGCAAAGGAATTCTCTTATCTCAGTATCGAAAACGACCAGATTGAACTGAAACAGGCATACTCATTGAAAGGAATGTCTGCACTGGCAACAGAGAGAGTGTTGCGCGATGTAGAGACACGGTCAGGCAAGAGGTCTTTCCTGAGAATAGGACCGGCAGGAGAGAGATTATCTCCCATTGCCTGTGTAACAGTGGATGCCTCCAGGCATTTCGGGAGGCTAGGGTTGGGAGCAGTGTTGGGTTCCAAGAACGTGAAAGCAATAGTCGTTTCCGGCGACAGATACTTCAAACTCGATAACAAGAAACCTTATCTTCAGCTTTATCAAAGGATCTTTGACCAGGTAGTGAATTCAGAGGCAATGACGAAGTATCACGACCTTGGAACTTCCATGAACGTGATACCCTTGAGCAAAATCAATGGCCTGCCGACAAGGAACTTCTCCCAAGGATTCTTCGAAGGCGCAGAAAACATCTCCGGAGAAACCTTTGCAAGAGACTTTCTCGCACAACAGATTGCATGCGCCGGGTGTCCAATAGGCTGCATACATATGGCAACTTACCGCGAAGCGTTTGAACCTGAGCATCATATGTACAAAACTCTGAAGGTCTCATACGATCACGAGCTAATCTACGCGCTGGGATCCAACCTATCGATTGATTCTCCAGAAATGGTTCTCAAGCTTCTGCAGGTGATTGAAAAGCAGGGTTGGGATGCAATCAGTATGGGTGTGACTCTCGCCTGGGCAACAGAAGCATTTCAGAAGGGAGTGATCGATGAGAAAGTCACCGGCGGAGAAATCCTCTCTTTCGGAGATGGTGAAACATATCTGAGGGTTTTGCAAAGGATCTCGAACAGATCTTCGGAGTTCTTCAGCGACCTTGAAAAGGGTACTGAGTATTGTTCTAAGAAGTATGGTGGTGAAG
Organism: uncultured Thermotogaceae bacterium; assembly: GCA_964611155.1. Lineage (GTDB taxonomy): Bacteria > Thermotogota > Thermotogae > Petrotogales > Kosmotogaceae > UBA9910. The sequence goes on along the minus strand of CAZSXB010000038.1, from coordinate 579 downwards.
GCTTTGCCATGGCATTTAGAAGAAATGAAGCACCGGGATACATGACAGGGATCAACGCCTTTCTGGGTTACGCAACCGGTGTAAGGCACTCCCACCTAGACAGTGCTGGCTACTCCGTTGACCAGGAGATCATTAACAACCCGGTATCTCTTGAAGAGCAGGTCCGTAAGATATACGACGAAGCATGCTGGAGATTCATCTTCAATTCTCTTGTTGGATGCCTCTTTGCACGAAAGATCTATGACCGGAGGGTCGTCCTGGAAGCTCTTGACGTTTCAGGGATTAAAGAGTGGACAGAAGACAGCCTCAGCTTGCTTTCCAGGAAGATCCATGCACTCAAGTTCAAGTTCAAAGAAGAAAACGGATTCAGTTTTGACGATCTGAGTCTTCCACGAAAACTTGAACACGTCTACACCACAAACGGCAAGCTTTCCAGAGACGATTTCAAAGAAGGTATAGAACTATACACGAAATGGCTTAGAGAGGACTATCATCTCGTGTGAGAGTACCAGGGCAGAACGAGCAGGGTCGAGAACTGGCGCGGTGGGAGTACAGACCTTGTGAGGCCAGACCGTTTAC
>CAZSXB010000037.1:0-20706 GCA_964611155.1 uncultured Thermotogaceae bacterium | reverse complement strand
ATGATCTCGGTCAACTCGCTGACTACATGAAACACAACGACTGGTTTTTCCTCAATTTCTCGATGGCAGCCTGTAAGGCAACAATGGATGCAGCACATGGAATCCCGAACAGCACCATGGTAACTGCCATGGCCAGAAACGGAGTTGAAGCCGGTATCCGAGTCAGCGGGCTCGGAGACCAGTGGTTCACCGCTCCAGCCTCTTCTGTAAGAGGGATAATGTTCCCTCCATTCACCGAGAAAGACGCAAACCCCGATCTGGGGGACAGCACTATCACAGAGACATGTGGAATAGGAGCATTCGCCATGGCTGCAGCACCTGCAATGGTCAAACTGGTGGGCGGAAGTGTCGCCGAAGCAATGGGCTTCACGAGGTCAATGGAAGAGATTACCCTGGCAGAAAACAAGGCATATAGTATCCCAACCCTTGACTTCTCTGGAACTCCTACAGGAATAGACATTCGAGCGGTGGTAGCCACAGGGATTCACCCAAAAATCAACACTGGAATAGCTCATCGCGAGCCAGGACATGGAATCGCTGGAGCAGGTATAACTGAAATCCCTATGGGCTGTTTTTCAGAGGCTCTACGAGCCTTCGCAGACTCGTTTGATAACTAGCATCAGATACAGGTAACAGCAGATCTATCATGTGACTGCAATCGCACACCTCTGGATAGTCGGTACTCAGAGGAAAATGTGGTCATACACTGATTCTCGGTTGGGTAGAAACAGTGTTTGATGGGAATGATATCCTGTAGATGGTCAAGTAGTCTTCTGGGTTTGGTAAGGTTGATTCGGACACAGGAAAGCCATCCGATTACTCTGATATATAATGCTTGTGTTGTGCAGTATTGCTGGTCAATCGATTTGATATAAGCAAGTTTTTAAGCAGTATAGTAGTAGTCCGTATAGTCAACAGTTAAGCATAGTGATGCCATCAACCGAGGGGATGCGATGTCCGAGACAGGCAGAACAACTGCAGATGAAGGGTGGCAGAGCCTCTACTTCGAAGCATCGGAGTTGTCGGACATCGGCATTTTCGTGTCTTGCTTCATCCTGGAACCCTGAACTGCCCCTCAAACCGCTCTTGATTTGAATCCCATCCTTGGAGGGGTGGCGCGGAGCGCCGGGGTGGGTGCACTTTAGCAGCAAGACATGCTGTGAAGCTGGTCCAGCAAAGATCGCTGGAGAAGCGGATCATCGCTTTGCGATGAGAAGCCGAACGCAGAAACGTACTGCGTGAAGCGGAAGATCCGGCATTTCGACGGAATAACAGGCACGACTTCGCTTTCGAGTCCTTCCGAAATGTGATTTTTCTTCTGTTAGAAGAACCGTCGGATTGCATCCGAAGGGCACAGCATGCTGTTGCCCCTACACTACTGAAAGCTGCTTCTGAAAGAAGTTGTAGCAAGAAAATCGAAGTTCTCGCACAGCGGCACTCTCGTTTCCTACTCCATCATTTGATTTTGTTGCCACAAGCCATATGCCATTCGCAGATCCACGATTTTTGTCGAAACTAGTACGCCCGAGTTTTCGTACATCGTCTCCTGGTCTTAACTTCGCCGCTCCACCACAACCGCTCTCTCTCAATCGGTTTCACCAAACCGGTTTTCTAAACCGCACCTGGTCGGTCTGCTTCAACCTTAATCCTTAAACTGCACCTTAAACCTTATTCTGAGAAGACCTGCCACATAGCCAGATAACACAAAAGAGAGGGGCTCAAGAGCCCCTCTTCAGTGTACAAGCTGTCTTACTAACGGAGGTTTACCAGGCTGAATCAAGTCGTTTCTGTGCTTCGTCCCAGTTAACAGTGTTCCACCATGCTTTAACGTATTCAGGTCTCTTGTTCTGGTATTTCAGGTAGTATGCATGTTCCCAAACATCTATGCCAATTATAGGATAGAATCCCCGGGAGATCGGGCTGTCCTGATTAGGCGTAGAGACTATTTCAAGTTCCCCGCTTCTGGAAACCAGCCACGCCCAGCCGCTTCCAAAGCGTGTTAACGCCGCCTGTTCGAATTCCGTCTTGAAGTCTTCAAAGCTACCGAATTTCCCGGTTATTGCCTTTTCGAGTGACCCTGTGGGTTTTCCTCCCTTTTTGGGGCCCATAATCGTCCAGAATATTGAGTGGTTATAGTGCCCTCCACCGTTGTTTATTACTGCCTGCCTTATGCTTTCAGGAACTGCATTGAGATCCTTCAGCAGGTCCTCAACGTTCTTCTCGAGTAGTGCAGGATGATTCTCAAGGGCTTTATTGAGCTTTTCAACATATCCTGCATGGTGCTTTGTATGATGGATTTCCATGGTCCTTGCATCGATATACGGTTCGAGTGAGTCATAGTCGTAACTCAGTTTTGGTAATTCGTGTCTCACGTTATTGCCTCCTTTCGATGATCATTGTCCTTATTTCTATATTACTACTTTTTTTATCGGGTATCAAGTACAAATGAGAGTCTATTATCGATTTTCTCTTCTGAAGAGAACTATCCTGTTTGTGTTCGTGCCAGATTCGTTGTTTCTAATACCCCAGATATTCGATGTTTTCGTGAATTGTTGCTTGTTGACGATAATCGCTTCGCACGTGAACCCTGCTTTTCGCCCAAGAGGCAGAATCACTTCATCGAGCAGAATACTCTTCCTTCGAACTTCACCTACTTCGAAGGCGACATAACCGCCGGGTCTTACTACTCTATGAAGCTCATGGAAGGTAAGCTGCATCTTGTCAGACCATTCCGAAAGAGAGGAGGACACAGTGAGCCGCCTCTCAACCTTAGACGTGTCAATACTGTTGAACCAGCAACGTAGCCAGTTGTCTGCTGAGTAGTCGACAGTATTCAGAAAAGGTGGAGAAGTGACAACAAGCGCAATGCTCTCATTCTCGATCAGCTTCGTATCAGACGAATCAGAGCTGAATATCTGAGCGGAGAGCGCTGCACTCCGTAGATTTGAAACAGCTGCTTCATCAACCCTGGACAGGAGACTTTTTGTCTTCTTCATTATGAGTTCCCTGGTATTCCTGTATTCAGGCACCTGATTCCGTTTTCTGTTAATGATTTGCTGCCTTTTTGGAGAAGTAGCCTGGTTTGGGGGAAGGGTGTACACTGAGAAAAAGCCTGCAGAGTGACCGGTCAGCCGGTTTGTAGCTACCATTCTTATCCAGAGATCTATATGATCTTCTTCACCACTTGCTTTTCTTGCAGCCAGGTAGTTTTTGATAGAAACGATCTCTGACTCGGTAATCGGGTGAAAGAACATGGACAGATCGATCTCTGCCTGGCTTTCATGATCAACCGGAATCTGCTGAATCCTCTCATGTATTTCAGACTCTTCAGGAACTGCAAGACGGGGAAGAACCAGAATTCTGCTCAGCGGATTGATATCGTTGCCAACGACTCTCCGGCCCATCAAGGCTGCTTCTATCAGGGTGGTCCCTCTCCCACAGAATGGATCATAGACGATATCACCTGGATGCGTGAGCCGATCTATGAAGAAGCGCGGAAGCTGCGGCTTGAAACATGCCCTGTACGATACCTCATGTAATGAAGAGGCCTTTCTCTGACCCGAAGTCCAGAATTCGTTTGTGAAACGATAGACAGGACCTGCTGTTGTTGAAATGCTTTCGACCATTGTCTGAGCTAAATCGCCAGAATTCGTTCCGTCACTTCTAAAGGATTCCAGAAACAACTTGAATTCACTCGTGCTGAGCAGTTCTCTTCCCCCTTCGCTTTGTAATACACGATGATTCTATCATCTGGAAGGAAAAGGTACAACCTCTTGCGAAGCACTGTACTATCTGATATAGTACAGTTAATCTCAAATAAGGAGATGCGAGTTGATGAAGGTAGAGACGACAGCAGCAATATCAATAAGGAATCTTAAGAAAATCTATGGAAAATCAACTATCGCTGCAGATGATGTGAGCCTTGAGATAGCCCGTGGCAAGATCACTGCACTTCTGGGACCAAATGGTGCTGGAAAGACGACCACGCTCAAATCGATTCTTGGGATAATCCACTACCAGGGTGAAATATCGGTTCTTGATCGAGATATTTCTGATGTTCGCTCGAAGGTATCTTTTGTTCCTGAAGAGAAGAGCTTCTACGATTCTTTGACCCTGGAAAAGGCTTTTAATATCTGTGCGATGATTCTTGACGAATTCGACCAGGAGAAAGCGAGAAGGTTTGCTGAGACTTTTGACCTTCCGCTCAAGAAGAGGATTCGCACCTTTTCCCACGGGATGAAGACCGCCGCTTACCTTTCAATAGCCTTATCTGAGAACGCGGATATCTTCATACTGGATGAACCCACCTGGGGACTCGATCCGATCAGGCGAGACGAGGTTCTCGATATCATAGCTGAGATCGCTTCAAACGGAAAAACTGTGCTGTACACATCACACATTATTCCTGAGGTAGAGAGGATCGCAGAGGTATTCTCGATTATGTATAAAGGAAGAATACTCTACACAGGCGAACTCGCAAGTCTTGCCACAGAGTTCAGGGTATTCGAAATGCCGTCGAGTTCACCTGTCCTGGAGAAGGAGAGATTCGAAAGTGAGCTCAAAAGAAAAGACAAGGTGACGGTTCTGAGCAATGATCCTTCCCAGTGGGAGCGAGTCTCTTCTGTAGAAGGAGTCTCTTCATCAGACACAGATCTTCAGACCTTCTTTCATCTGCTAATCAGGGGGAGTTCACATGAGATATAAGGAACTATATGAAATGAGGATGCGTGTAATAGTCATATTCCTGATCATGATCGCCGGGCTCACTTTTCTTGTTGCTGCAAGGCCCCTGGCTGTTTCCATGATGGAGGAGATGTACAAGGACTTTGATCAAATCCCTGAGGCGCTGCAGAGATTGCTTGGCGATCCCGCTATGGTCCAGAGACTGGCGGATGATAGCTTCTATATAGTCAGTCAGTGGCAGGGAAACAACCTTGGTCAGTTCTTGCCGATCATCGTCCTGCTCATAGCATTTCCGGTTTTCGCGAGGGAGACAGACAAGGGGACTATCTTCTTCTTGCTTTCACGGATCAATCGATCCACTGTTTTCTGGAACAAGGTACTCACGGGTTTCTTCGTGTCACTCGCTCTAATTATCGTTTTGAGCCTTCTGGGACCCGTGTTTATGATGTTAGGCGGGTATGATGCAACATTCGGAGACTCTTTCGCGATAATGGTTCATCAGGTGATAAGTGTAGCGCTGCTATATTTTCTGTTCACGATCTTCTCAATCGTATTTAACGATCAGATCAAGCCTGTTATCACTGGAATTGCCGTGGTTCTTGCTATGCCCTTCGCTTCGCTTATCGATGCTTTGAGTTTCATCAACATCTATCCCTACATAATGGGAGAAAGTATAATCAACACCGGCAAGATCGACTGGACTTACTCGATTGTTCTGAGCTTAATGGCAGTCGGCTTGCTCTTTTTGTCATACAAACTCTTCGAGAAGAAAGAGTTCTAAGAGGGAGCTGAGAAAAATGGTTAAGGTACTTATCACGGTACTGGTCGTACTTGTATCAGTTGCGGTTTTCTGTAGTGAAGATTCAGCAGCAAATTACTTGAACAGATTCTTCACGCAGGATTTTCGTGCGATGTACGAAATGCAGGACAGTACAATGAGGTCTGTCATGGGAGTAAACGCCCTGGCAGGAACATACGCCACTGTCAAACAGCAGTTTGGTGAAGTAGAGGAGCTCCTGACCAGTTCAATGGTGCCGTCGGGGGACTACGAAGTCCACATCTTTACTTTCCGTCTGAGCGGAGGTATTTTCGATTTCATCGTTACCACTGACAACCAGGAGAAAGTAGCCGGGTTTCAGATTCGTCAATCGAGCTATGGTATGCAAGTACCAGATTATGCAGATGAATCACTCTTCATCGATCAGGAAATCACTGTCGGAAAAGAACCATACTACCTGAGAGGTTTCTTGACGGTTCCGACAGACAAAGAGAGTTTTCCGCTGGTCATACTCGTTCAAGGATCGGGTTCTCATGACGCGGATGTCACGATCGGGCCTAACAAGATCTTCAGAGACATTGCGTGGGGGCTTGCCAGCCGGGGTATAGGTGTTCTCAGGTACGAAAAGCGCACCTACAGATACGGTGCCCAGATCGTCGAAGAAGGAGTGATCCCAATTGCTGAGGTGGAGTACATAGATGATCTTGTGATCATCGTCGAACAGGCAAGAACCATTCCTGGTGTATCTGACATCATTCTTGCTGGTCATTCTCTTGGTGGAAGTGTTGTCCCGTGGGTGGCTGAAGAAATGGAAGTCGAAGGAATCATTCTCCTTGCTGCCTCCCCCAAGAGACTTGCGGAGATCTCTCTGGGCCAGAATATCGATCTTGCAGAAGAGTACGGTATTTCCCAGGAAGTGCTGGAACAGGTGATCGAGCTCTTCAATATGATACTTAACCACGAGCTTCCCGAAGGAATGGTTGTTGATCCTCAATTCGGTATCACAACAGACTATTACTACAGCTTCGACAGGTATCTGGCAATGCCGGTGCTCAAGAACACAGATCTTCCAGTGTTAATAATCAACCCGGAGCTGGATTTCCAGGTTCCCGTGAGTGAGTTCAACGAGTTTGAAGAACAGCTATGTGGCAGAGACAATGTTTCACTGGTGCTGCTCTCTGGTCTGAACCATTTGTTCATGCCAGTAGACTCTTTAATGAAAACGACAGAGCAGTATCTTGTTCCGGGAATCGTCGATATCTCTCTGATAGAAACGTTGTCGGGGTGGATAGAGAGCAATTTCTGAGTAACTGGCAATTCGGAAAGCCATGTCCTGTCTTCTGGCACAACCAACAGAGGCATGAACAGAGGTGAAATGGGTATTGTGGATTAGCGTAGACGTTCGTTCGCCCCTGCCGATCTATGAACAGATAAAGAAAGCGGTTCGAGAAGCGATCCTGATGGAGCGCATCAAACAGAATGATGCGCTTCCGTCGATCCGTGAAGTGGCTGAACACGCCAGGGTTAATCCGAATACCGTTGCAAGAGCCTTCAGAGAACTCGAACAGGAAGGTGTAGTAATCGCGCGACAGGGAATCGGGTACGTGATAATCTCGGATAGAGAGCTAATAAAGGAGAGCGTCATGAAGACAATAGCAGACGATCTCAAAGAGCCCCTCAAGAAACTGAAAAGAGCTGGAGTCGGGCTTCAGGAAGTTCTCGAGGTGGTCCGCAAAGCATGGACGGCGAAAGAGTAGCACTTAGTGTATCGGGTCTTGCAAAGTCCTTTGGGCGCGTTCAAGTCCTCAGAGGGCTCTCTTTTGACGTCAAATATGGTGAAGTGACTACACTTCTTGGCCCTACGGGCGCGGGCAAAACAACGACACTAAAAGCAATAATGGGACTGGTTTCATATGCGGGAGAGATCTCCGTCTTTGATTCTGCCGTAAGCTCTGTTATGGACCGGATCGCTTTTGTTCCACAGGAAAAGAGCTTCTATAATCATCTGAACTCTGAGAAAACCATAAGACTCGCAAAGAGATTGACAGCTGGCTTCAGCGAGGCAGAGGCCAGGACAAATGCAACAGACCTGGGCATTCCAGGGAAAAAGAAGATCTCACTCCTTCCTTCCGGTATGAGATCTTCTCTCTACCTGTCAGTTGCTCTTGCCCAGAATGCAGAACTCCTGCTGCTTGATGAACCGACAACTGGGATGGATCCTGCAATGCGTGATATTGCCCTTGAACTGATCAGGAAGAAGGTCATCGATGGCGCTTCTGTACTTATGGCTTCACATTCAATTCCTGATGCCGAAAGCATATCCGACAACATCGTCGTTATCCAGAATGGCAAGAAGCTGTTTGAGGGTCCACTCGACGACATCAAGAAGGAGTTCAGGGTCTATGAGTTCGCGTTTGATCGTTCTTCAGCAAATTGCTTTGCAGACTTCTTTGCTGTAAACGTTTCACACAAGCGATGTCTCGTGTTGGGAAACGGTGAAGAAGAGTGGAACAGGCTCGATCAAATGGACTATGTCTCTTCGAGGACCCCGGACCTCGAAAGCTTCTACAGAATAATCGCCGGAAGGATAAATGAACAGAGTTCCTGAAGATTACTTGAATGGGGTGAGTCTCGAAATGATACAACTGGAAAGCATTACAAAAGTATACAGCGGAAGTGTGAAGGCCGTGAACAACGTGAACATGCAGGTTAAGAAAGGAGAGATCTTCGGTTTTCTTGGACCAAACGGAGCTGGTAAGACCACGACGATAAAGATGATTGTTGGACTGCTTCAACCGACTTCTGGAAGCATAAAACTGTTTGGTGAGAACATGAGCCCCGAAAACACAGGGCTCAAGAAGAAAATCGGCTATGTGGCAGATGAACCTTTAGTAATGGAGAAACTGACAGGTGCCGAGTACATCAAGTTCATTTGTGATGTGTTCGATGTTCCAGTCTCTGTAAGGGCAAATAAGACAGAACAGCTACTGAAAACGTTCAAGCTAGAATCTGCAATCAAGGATCCCGTATCAACGTACTCTCACGGGATGAGGCAGAAACTCTCATTGATCAGTGCACTCGTACACGATCCGGATCTCTGGATCCTGGATGAACCAATTGTTGGACTCGATCCGAAATCTGCTTTCTTGCTCAAACAAATGATGAGAGAGCATGCTGATGCCGGCAACACCGTATTCTTTTCCACACACATAATGGAAATCGCGGAGAGAGTCTGTGACAGACTTGGAATAATCGGTGATGGTGAACTCAAGTTTGTGGGAACGGTTAAGGAACTGAGAGAGCTCAGGGGTGAAGGTAGTCTTGAGAAGCTATTCCTGGAGGTGACTGCAGGTGAGGATGAAGAAAGTGACTTCTCTTATCTCGGTACTCGTTGACAGTCATTTCGGCATCTCAACGAAGAAATACACCTACTTCACCAAAAAACAGCGACTCTGGGAACCTATTGTAATTGGCGGTTCAATCCTCGTAGTAATCGTCGCACTTTATCCTCTCTATCACCTGTTGATGAGAAGCATGATGGATCAGTACCTCCAGCTTGGGCTGGAGAACCTGTTTATTACTACCTCTGTCCTGCTAACCGGGTTTCTGGGATTCTTTTTCGGCATCTTCTTTATGGTGAATGCCCTGTTTTTCTCGAAAGATATGAGAGTCCTGGTGCCTCTTCCGTTATCTCCTTCTGAGGTAATTACCGGAAAGATGTTCATTGTCTTTCTTGATCAAATGTTCATTTCTCTCGCTTTACTCATGCCACCGCTCATATACTTCGGAGTTCGAACGGGAGCAGGAATACATTACTGGTTATACGCAGCGGTAGTTTTCCTCTTGTCCCAGGTTATCCCCGTGACATTCATAGGACTAATACTACTACCGCTTTCGCGATACATAAAGATCAACCGCTACAGGGACTTCCTTGTTTTCTTCATCAGCGCGATACTTCTTGTGGGAGTCCTGGTGCTGGTCGGAGTAATGGGCAGAATGGAAGATTCAGATCTGACCTCAGAGGGATTGACACGAGCGCTGGCAGATCCTGATGCTCTGATTAGTCGGGTATCCGTGATCTATCCACCCGGGTTGATCGCAGTGAGAGCTCTTACAACAGGGGTTGGAGAAGGTTTACTCTGGACTCTCCTTTACATTTTCATGAATCTGGGCGCCTTCGCTTTGCTCGTGGCCCTGGGCAAGAAGCTCTACTACCACACATACACTGAGCTGCAGGAGAACTATGCCTCCAGGAAACAGTTCAAGGAAGGTGAACTCTCCGCCTTCCTTGCCAAGCGGGAGAAACCTTTGAGAGCACTCATTCGGAGGGAGTGGCGCTATTTTCTCAGGGTACCGTCTTTTGCGGTTAATGGCCTATCATCAGTCGTCATATTCCCCGTTCTTCTGCTGATAATGGCAGGAGCAAGTGGGAGTGATCAGATCCAGCAGCTTCTGGACCTTCTTGAAGTGGCGCATGGGTTCATCGTCCCTGCGGGAGTGCTTGTTGCGATTCTTGCGGGCGCAATGAGCACGCTTGCTTCGTCAGTATTCAGCAGAGAGGGGAGATTTCTTAGAGAACTGAAGGCACTTCCTGTGAGCGCGAAACAGGTAATCACTGCAAAGATCGTTCAGGTGACTACCGTCAGCCTTATCGGCCCTGTCGCGACCATTATCGCCTTGTTCGTGTTGTTCGGAATCAACTTCTTTGAAGCCCTGGTAATTATCCTGGCATCCATGGCTTGCATAACTTTCCTGAACTTCATTCAGTTTCTCATTGATGTAACTAGACCCGTTCTGGACTGGGATAATCCCCAGAAAGCGATGAAACAGAACTTGAATGTCGCCTTCTCTTTGCCAGTTATCTTCGGATTTGTGGGGGGCATGGGTTACCTGGGATACAGGCTGAGCGACTCTTTGTCTCCGCTTGTGATGACTGTGATACTGCTGGCAATCGGTGTAATAGGATCGTTGCTGTTATGGAGAACGGTAATGTCCAGAACTGCCAGACTACTCCGAAGAGATCTCTAATAGAAGATACCCGGCCCATCGTGAGGGCCGGGTATTCTCTTGGGGGTGGGGGTATTCCTGTGTATGTCCTGTACTGTAACGTTCTGACAGGGATTAGACCGATCCCGGTGATATGGAGTTCAGCTGGTAAACGTCAACTATCCTGTTAACGTTTTGCATCGGCTTTGTTTACTGACGATTTGCAGATTCACGAAAGGTATAATAACACCAATGAGGAATCTTCAGATGGAGGTGACTGTGTGAAGAAAGCAATAGCTCTAATTGTAGTGTTCCTGGTAATCGGCACAATGTCTCTTTCAACAGTGATTATCGGAGACGGTTTCTTGTTGGGTTTTGGCAGGCACGCTAATAACGACGTTAGCAGGCCCGTGGAATCCTTCTTTGGGGTGAGCTGGGGACTTGGGATGAGATACCAGAGTTATTTCGGACAGGGTCTTACCGCAGGTCTGAACACATATTGGGGAATTGATACCATTCTGCTTCTCGTCCCCAACAAGATCAATCTCGGGGTAGAACTGGCGTTATCTCTTGGGACAAACAGCTATCTGAACCTGGGTGGCAGTATCGGTTTCTCTTTCCTCGGCATTGCCCAGTATCTGATTCCTGATGAGTGGCTTCACGACGTGGATTTCAATAAGAGTCCACTGTACCTCGTCGCACCTGGTCTTCACCTGGCGATAGTGTTCTAGACTTCCTCGAGCTTCAGATATCAGAAAGGCCGGCTCTAAAGCCGGCCTTTCTGTTTGTGCTGCTAAAAATCACTGGTCCGAATACTGGCGGAGAGAGTGGGATTTGAACCCACGGACGGGTTGTGCCCGTCACACGCTCTCCAGGCGTGCGCCTTCGACCTCTCGGCCATCTCTCCGTGGTCACATGCAATTATAATGTCAAGCCCCCGACTTGTCAATTCAGATATGTGATAGACTCTGCAATAGAAACAGTTTCAGGGGGGAGACAACAATGAAAAAACTGTTCGGTACAGATGGCGTTAGAGGGGTTGTCAATGAAGAACTGACACCTGAACTGGCACTGAAGATAGGTAACGCCGCGGGTCGATTCTTCCTGGGAAGATACGATACTCTTCTCATCGCAAAAGACACGAGGAACTCCGGTGATTCACTTGAAGCTGCTCTGGCTTCTGGTGCTGCCTCTGCAGGCATGGATGTACAGCTGGTGGGAGTTCTACCCACTCCAGGTCTTGCTTACTGCACCAGGAAGGGGGGATTTCTTGGAGCGGTAATCTCCGCTTCACACAACCCGGCGGTATACAATGGTATAAAGCTTATTGCAGATGGAAAGAAGATCAGTGATGAAGAGGAAGTGGAGATCGAGAATCTGTTGTCCAGTGTACCTCTTCACTATAGCGTCTTCTCCAAGATTGGCAGGATTTCTTGCACTGATCTTCACCGAAAGGACTACATAGAACACATAACGGATCTCTTCAATGACAAGCAGTTCACCAGTCTGAAGGTTCTTGTGGATGCTGCTAATGGCGCAGTTGTTTCTGTTGTTCGCGAAGTCTTTGACAACCTGGATATTGACGCTGAATACACTTTTATGAACCCAGATGGCCTTAACATCAACGAAGGCTGTGGTTCAATGCATCACGAGATGGCAGGAAAACTCCTGAAAGATGAACAGGTTGGGTTTCTTTTTGATGGTGATGCAGACAGGTGTCTCATCGTTCTCAAAGGCAACAGGCTTGTTGACGGAGATATGATTATGGCACTCAACTCGCTGAAGATGAAGAACACCGGACGCCTTGAAAACGCCTCTGTTGTCTCGACAGTAATGTCGAACCTGGGATTCGAACGTTTTCTGGCGGATCACGGTATCAGGCTCATTAGAACACGGGTTGGAGACAAGTATGTCCTGGAGAAGATGCTGGAGACATCTTCTAACCTTGGCGGCGAGCAATCCGGTCACGTCATATTCCTTGACAGGAGTACCACAGGAGACGGTGTCATTACTGCCCTTGAAACGATGGATTCACTGAGAAGAATGGATACTTCGCTGGAGGAGTTCATCGATCAATTCCCGGTCTTTCCGCAGACTCTGAAAAACGTCCCGGTTGCTAACAAGCGCAGAATTATGGAAGACGAGAAACTGAAAGCTATGCTGACTATTATTAATGAAGATCCCGGGCTCCGGGTTGTGGTAAGACCCTCGGGAACAGAACCGCTTGTGAGGGTTATGGTTGAGGGAGAAAACGAAGAGGAAGTTCGAACCACAGCTGAGAGACTGGTTGAGATAATCGAGGAGGCAAATGGAGAGTAGGTACTTACGGGTAAAGGGAGCAAGGGTTCACAATCTCAAGAACATTGATGTAGATATTCCGAAGAACTCATTCACAGTTATCACAGGACTCTCAGGTTCTGGGAAGTCTTCGCTTGCTCTTGACACGATATATGCAGAAGGTCAGAGGCGTTACCTGGAATCACTCTCGAACTACGCCCGTCAATTCCTGGGAGAATTGAAGCGTCCTGATGTGGAAAACATCGAGGGGCTTTCACCCGCTATTGCCATAGAACAGAAGTCTGTCAGTCACAATCCCCGTTCGACCGTGGGAACAGTAACGGAAATCCACGACTACTTTCGTGTTCTCTATGCAAGAATAGGGATACCACATTGCCCTGAATGCGGAAGGACTGTTGAGAAGCAATCGCTCGATGAGATAGTCGACCAGGTGTTCAAAGGCTTCAGAGTTGATAGCAGGCTCTCAGTGATCGCTCCGATTGCACGAGAGAAGAAAGGCGAATTCCGAAGAGAACTCGAGAAATTGCGCAAGAAGGGATATGTCAGGGCTGAGGTCGACGGAGAAATATACGACCTCGAAGAGGAGTTGAAACTCGACAAGAACAAGAGACACACGATCGGCCTGATCGTCGATAGGCTGAAGCTCACAGCAGAAAATCTCTCAAGACTCGCTGATAGTGTAGAGCTCTCACTGCATGAGGGAGATGGGTTTGTCGAGATACTGGATGTTGATAGCGGGGAACGCAGGATATTCAGCGAGCACTTCGCTTGCCCGGTATGTGGCATAAGTCTTCCCGAGATCAACCCGAAGATCTTTTCTTTCAACAACCCTTACGGGGCCTGCCCATCCTGCAACGGGCTTGGTTTCACAAGGGAGTTCACTGAAGAACTCGTGGTCGATGAAGAGAAAAGCATTCTGGACGGCGCAGTCAAGCCCGCCTCTTCATCGAGGGAAAGCTTCACAATGAGGGCAATGCTCAGGGTGCTCCAGGAATTCAACGAAGATCCGAAGAAACCTTTCAGAGAACTCAAACCTGAGACAAGGCACGCGATACTCCATGGAACCGACTTCAACATTTCGTTCACACACGAGTCGGAAAACATGTCATACAAGATCAAGCGACCATTCGAAGGAATTCTGAACAACTTGAGACGTCGTTATATCGAGACGCAATCAAATGACATACGCGAGTGGTTCGAGCAGAACTACATGATTCAGCAAACCTGTATGAAATGTGCTGGTAGAAGACTCAGACCCGAGGCCCTGGGAGTAACACTGAGAGCGAAAAACATCTCTGAGATTTCCGACATGACTATTCAGAAACTACTGCTCTTCTTCAGGGCGTTGGAACCAACAGAGAACGAGTTGAAGGTTGTTGCTGAACTCCTGAATGAGATAATGAAGCGGCTTGTGTTTCTCAACGACGTCGGGCTTGACTATATAACACTTTCAAGGGCTGCGATGACGCTTTCCGGGGGAGAATCTCAGAGGATCCGCCTGGCTACGCAGATTGGATCAGGTTTAACAGGTGTAACGTACGTACTGGATGAACCTACAATAGGACTTCATTCACGAGATAATGACAAACTGATCGCCACTCTTAAGAACCTGAGAGATCTCGGAAACACGGTGATAGTTGTTGAGCATGATGAAGAAATCATCAGGAGTTCTGATTACGTTGTAGACGTGGGCCCAGGCGCTGGTGTACACGGGGGCGAAGTTGTCTTTCAAGGACCTACTGAGGAACTCATTGAGAAACCTCCCGAAAACTCTCTGACAGGCAATTACCTCTCAAAGAGTGTTTCAGTGCCACGTATGAGAAGTGATGGATCACGCTTGAAGCGACAGTTTTTGAAGATCAGAGGTTGCAAACAGAACAATCTCAAGAGCATTGATGTCAGCTTCCCTCTTGGAGAGTTCATATGTGTAACAGGTGTATCCGGCAGCGGAAAGAGCTCACTGGTGGTTGACACCGTATATCCTGTGTTACGCAACAGGCTCCACAGAACGAAGATGGCAGAAGGCAATTACGACGAGATAGTTGGAATCGATCTGCTTGAGAACGTCATCGTCATTGACCAGAACCCAATTGGAAGAACACCTCGTTCAAACCCGGCAACATACACCGGTCTCTTTGACTTCGTGAGGGATATCTTTGCCAAGACTCCTGAGGCGCGTTCGAGGGGTTACAACAAGGGGCGCTTCTCCTTCAACGTTAAGGGCGGCCGCTGCGAGGCATGCCAGGGTCATGGTCTGATTAAGATTGAAATGCAGTTCCTTCCGGATGTTTACGTGGAGTGTGATGTGTGTAAGGGACGTAGATACAACAAGGAGACACTCGAAATCAGGTACAAGGCCAAAACCATCTCCGACATTCTCAACATGACAGTCGAAGAAGCCGCAGTCTTCTTTGAAAGGATTCCCCCATTGAAACGTATCCTGTCATTGCTTAACGATGTGGGGCTCGGGTACATTCGCCTTGGTCAACCAGCGACAACACTTTCGGGAGGAGAAGCACAGCGAATCAAACTCTCATCGGAACTGAAGAAAAAATCCGCAGGAAGCACCTTTTACATACTTGATGAACCCACCACTGGACTTCATTTCGACGACGTGGGGAAGCTCGTCGCTGTTCTCAAGAGACTGGTTAGTTCTGGTAATACGGTAGTAGTTGTCGAACACAATATGGACGTAATCAAGAATGCAGACCATGTGATTGATCTTGGCCCGGAAGGTGGAGATGCTGGTGGCTGGATCGTCGTAGAAGGATCTCCTGAAAAGATCACAGCATCTGGAGAGAGCCATACGGGTCACTACCTGAAACAGCATCTGTTCATAGAAGAAGGGAGTTCTTTTCATAACGCCAGTGCATCTCTCTCAAGCTCCACGTCAGAGGGCAACTAGAACGCATCTATAGTCTATCCTATTAGAAAGACCGGGGATCACTCCCCGGCCCTGGTGGAGTCGATGGGATTCGAACCCACGACTTTCGCCTTGCGAAGGCGACGCGCTCCCAACTGCGCTACGACCCCGTACCATGGAAATTATACAGTGTGACTGCTCAGTCTTCAATCAAAGAGTTTATCAAAGAACGACTCTCCATTTGGCATCTGTTCAAGGCCAAAGATTTCCAGCACCGTCTGTCCGAGATCTGCGAAGCTTCTGCGCTCGCCCAGATTACTGTTCTCTTTGAGATGCATACCATAGGCCAGTAAGGGGACCTTCTCTCTTGAGTGGTCAGTTGATGGCATTGTCGGATCGCAACCGTGATCTGCAGTGATGAATAGAATGTCTTCCGGCCTCATGGCCGACATTATCTCGGGCAGTCGTTCGTCAAACTCCTCCAGGGCTCTGGCATATCCAGCGGGGTCATTTCTGTGACCATACTTCATGTCAAAATCAACAAGATTAGTGAATATGAGACCGTTTTCAACTTTTTGCAGGTACTCGATCGTTCTGGTCATACCCTCATCATTGTTGCGAGTCTTTACATATTCGGTGATGCCATGACCCTCGTAGATGTCGTAGATCTTCCCCACGGCATATACAAAGACACCATTATCGACCAGTTCCTCAAGTACCAACCTGTCTTCCGGGGGATACGAGAAGTCGTGTCTGTTTGGTGTGCGAGTGTATTCTGGCCATTTTCCAACGAACGGACGCGCTATTACCCTGGCTACCTTGTATTCGCTCTCATTGAGAATCGCCCGTGCCATTTCACAATAGCTGTACAGCTCTTCGACCGGAATGACCTCTTCGTGAGCAGCAATCTGGAAAACACTATCTGCAGATGTATAGACAATCAGGTCCCCGGATGCTTCGTGCTCTCTTCCCAGTTCGTGGATTATCTCTGTTCCTGAGGCTGGCTTGTTGCCGAGCACTCCACGCGATGTCCGGCGCTTGAACTCGTCAATGATATTCATCGGAAAGCCTTCCGGAAAGAGTGAAAACGGTTCTTTGAGTATGATGCCCATGAATTCCCAGTGACCCGTGGTTGTGTCCTTTCCTATGCTCGCTTCCAGCATCTTCCCAAATGCTCCGAGAGCTCTTGAAACAGGAGGAATCCCCGGGATATTGGTAAGGTTCCCAAGCCCCAGCCTCTGGCAGTTCGGCATGTTAAGTCCACCCACTGCTTGAGCAGTATTGCCTATGGTGTTACTGCCTTCGTCTCCATAATCTGAAGCATCAGGCATTTCTCCGATTCCTGCACTATCTACAACGATTATGATTACCCTTCTGTTCTTGCTCAAGGTTGATACTCCGAAGGGATCGCCAGCAGTTCACCAAATCTGAATCTGCGTAGATCCGTTGTATTACAGGGCTTCAGAATATGAGCAGTATCCAGGCCACGTCCAGTCCCGCCACACGATACGACCCACCTGTCGATGGGTACAAGACCCGCATCTGCAGCCATTATGGCAATCTCAAATGCTACTTTGGTCCCTTCACCGAACATCCTGAGGGCTGTTGCGAATATCTGAGGGGGATATGCCCCGTTGAACTGCTTTGTCAAATACCCCTCAAGCCCCCTGAACAGGTGCGTGGCAGTATAAACGTGATGCCTGGTTCCGTCATAGGCCTTTCTTATCTCACTACTGAACTCATCTGCTCCGGGTTCTCTGAAACCAACAGAATGTGTTACAACGACAAGGGTGATACCATCGGGAACTGCTCTAAGTGCCTTCTCGGCAACAACTCCTCTTGTCGAGGCGACGATAACGTGCTTCAATCCATCTTTTGTTGCCCTTTCGAATGCGATTTCCAGAGTCTTGTCCGTATTTTGCTCTCCTGGCTTATCAAACAAATGCACAGCAAATCACCTGCCTTTGTTCAATGATATCATTACACCTGTTAAGCTGTTTCGCACATATACACACCGGGTGTTTGCAGCATTAAGTAAGCAGTTTGTTCAGCATTTCAGAAGCTCCAGAAGGTGTCTCTCAAGAGCTTCCAGCGAGAGGTGTTTTGAGCCTATTTCAAAGTTTTCGTCAAGCTTCTGCTTCACGTGATCCCTACTGACGATCTCCCTGGAGAACCTGCTTGCTTCCCCTTCAATCCTATCCCGGGAAACATGCAGCATCCCGTTGTAATGTGAGAATTGATCTCCCAGTGAGAATGTCCAGAAACCCAATGGGGCGATGTCACTCTTGAATACGGGGTACTCGAAAACAATGACAGGTAATCTGGCGAATATCGCTTCAATAAACTGATTCCCCCAACCCTCGATAACACTTGTGTAAGTGAAGAAGTCGGCTATTGTGTAGGCATCCCAGAGACCATATCTCTTTTCTGGAACCAGGGAACGTACTGCATTCACGATCTCGTAAGCGTCGACAAGCCTCACGTCTTTAGCAATGGCGTACTGGTGTATCCTGTTGTTGTAATCCATGCTGTCCTGCTCGGGAGACCCCGCAAGACATAGAACTGCCTTTGAATGGTTATCGACAGGTCTACCGTTGTACAGTTCCTTTCCTCTAATAGCATCAAGATGGGCTTTAGAGAAATGTGATACGAAATCTACCGCTATTTCAATAGCTTTACGTTCAACAATCCTCGTTGCCTGAAGGAACACCAGGTCCGTTTCTCCAACATGGAGTCTTGAACGCATGTCCATGTTGAAAGCATCTCTCTCCCAGGGCTCCTGGTCAAAGTAGAAGACATTCGGAATCACTCTTGAATGAAGGTCTTTTCGTTCTTGAAGCTCTTTCTGCGCGAGCGAGTTGATTGTCACGTGCTTTATCCCCTCGTGTGAGGGTGGACAGTTCTCGTGAAGAAGCTGGGCCACGAGGTCACAGGTAGGATTCGCAAATCTCTTGCGTTCCCAGTAGAAATCGTGATGAACGCCTACGGCACGTATTCCCAGTACTTCTACAGATCTCCTGATTGCCATTGCTGCAGCTAGATTGTGTCCCAGCGACCAGATGTTGTTCACAATAAGGATCTCTGGCTGCCATTCCTCGAAATCCCTGCGCAAGCGCTCCTCAATGGAGTCAGAGTATTCTTCAATTCTTCTCTTGAGTTCGGATTCAGCAATCTTCAGCTCCGAAAAGCAGTGCTCATGGAGTTCCGCGTTCGTCTGAGCATCGTAGTTCATCTCGGGAATCTCATAACCCGCCTTGCCCCCAAGAGAACCACTAACATACTTTACATCGTGTCCGCAACTTGTTAAGACGGTCTCCCATTTCTCCATCTCAAGAGAAACACCGTCTTTCTCGCCCGATCTGAAGTGAACGAGTCCGATTCTCATATTAGAATCTCTTGGGTTTCAGCACTTCGCTGAGGCTTTCGAAGTGAGGCTTTATTTCAGGACCAGTCTTCAGCATTAGCAATTTGTAGAGAATATCCACGATTACCAGTTCCCCTATCCTGTTTGTGACAAGATAGCTGGGACCTTTTGTGGTCGTTCCACAGTAAAGCACAGCGTCTGCAAACTTTGTCATTGGAGAATCGATTCCCGCCGTTATCGCAACATTTTTGGCACCAGAGTCCCTGGCGACTTCCATTGACTTGACAAGATCACGTATCATCCCGCTATGACTGACTCCTATCACCAGGTCTGTCTCTTTTAGACCTGAGGCGACCATTACCTGAGCATGAGGATCGGTATACGATGCTGAAGGTATTCCCAGTAATGAGAATCTCAAGGAACCATCAACGGCTATCGGGGCCGATCTTCCAACCGCAAAGAAGAGGACAAAGGTGGCGTTGAGAATCATTTCTATGACCTCTTCTATGGTTTCGGACTCCAGCACTTCCCTGGTTCTTCCTATAAGGTTAACATTCTCTGTGAATATCGCGCTGACCACATCCCTGGTGGTCTGTTTGCCGGTGGTCTGAACGACCGCTTCAGCGGGAAAGCTGACTTCCCGGGCAAGTGCGATTTTGAATTGCTGATAACCATTGAAGCCGAGCTTCTTGCACATTCTATATATTGTCGCCTCACTGGAACCGCTGAACCTTGCGAATTCTGTGATGCTGTAATGAATAACATCATCGGGTCTTTCTGTGATGTAGCGAGCCGCGAGCTTCTCAGACTCGCTCAGGCTTTCAAAGACCCCCTGTATTCGTGAGAGAATCACTGCTTCCACCTCTCCCTTAGATAACCAAGGGAACTCTTGAACAGTTTCAGCTGTCTTTCGACGACAGCCTCCGCTTCTTCGTCAGAGAGCTCCGCAGTTTCCGAGACAAATGCAGCTACCCTGGCAAAGTAGAGCGGGATTAGCGATTCTATGAGAAACTTCCTCAGATCCCTGTTCCTGTACGCACAAGCGTAAGAAAAGACGAGCTTTGTCCAGGTGGTCGTGCTGATCTCTCCGCTCTCTCTGGATGAAAGCAACTCTTTCCACAGTTCTTCTTCGAGGACGGTGGCAATAAAGTCCCAATACTCCTCGATACCAGCTCTTGCGACGTTCTTGAGGTTCTCAAGATCGACATTGACAGGCTCGGGTCTGACATCGGGGGGATCGCCGTATATGGGTGCGGTCTCTACAGGGTGATCGATGTATAACCACCTGTCCTGGTAGGTTTCCATGAGGCCAAAGAGCGTCCCAACGACCTGGCTGAACATGGGACCTAATTCTTTGCCCGGGTCTTTCACATCGTGTATTTTCGCGCCCAGCGCTGCCTGGTGTACATTCCCGCCGCCTTCACACAGCGCAAGTGTCGTAAACCATATATCAATGCCGAAGCGTGCCACATCACTGTGCCAGGTTTCCTCGGGTTGATCAAGATAATGCTCTATCATCTCTCGGCCGATCCCGAAATCGCCCCCAATGGGTTGGCGCATCTTCTTGCCATAGAGAGACGAAGTCAATGGATAGCAGATGTGGTTGGTAATTGTCGCATCATACTTATGCCTCTGGTAGTACGGCGTTACGTAGCTCGCTCCATGATCCAGTATCGGTGTTGCGAGACGCTGCAACCACCATGGTGCAACACTCCTCAGATCAGAATCAAGAAG
>CAZSXB010000036.1:0-21408 GCA_964611155.1 uncultured Thermotogaceae bacterium | reverse complement strand
ACAATTGCTGCACAGGCGTTTGCATAGGCTACCATACTCTCTACATCTGATAGATCCATGTTTCTTTTCACTGTCTGACTTACAATACCGGCCATAAAAGCGTCACCACAGCCTGTCGTTTCTTCGACTTTCACATTGAACCCGGGAACTACTACCCACTTCCTCCGGCGTAGTACTCCCGCTCCCTTGTTGCCCAGGGTGATGATCAGCAAAGCGTCGTCTTTTACTGGCAGTTCCCTGGCCATTTGCTCAATTGAACGTTCAGGATTCTCCGCTATGAAAGAAAGGTCATCATCACTGAGCTTGACGACATCGCAAGAGGGGATTATTCTGTGAAGAAGCCTCAAGAAAGCCGGCTTATCAGAGACAAGTGAAGGGCGTATGTTTGGGTCAAACGTAGTAACTACTCCAGCTGAACAGAAGCTATCAAATACTCTCATATAGGCAGAGGCCGCAGGTTCATGAAGCAGAGCTATCGATCCGAAATGAAACAACAGGAAATTCTCCGGCTCAATGTTCTCTACTTCATGTTCGGAGAGGCTTACGTCTGCTGCGTTGTCCCTGTAGAAGGTGAACTCTGGCTTCCCCTTCTCATCAATCGCAGCGAATGCCAGTGTTGTCTTGTGACTGGGACTCATCGCAACATATTCAGTCATTATGCTGTTGCTCTGAAGATACTCCAGGAGTGAATGGGCAAAATGATCCCCGCCGAGTTTTGAGAGAAAGGCAGTCTGAACTCCGAGACGTCTTGTGCCGATTGCCACGTTAAAAGGAGAGCCTCCAGGTCTTCTCTCGAATAAAACCGAGCTCTCCAGTCCTTTTCCAGGCTCTTTTGAGATAATATCTACGAGTATTTCCCCTGCACACAAGACAGCTTTTTCTTCCGATGATCCGAAATTCTCAGGCATTCTATCCTCCAATCTGTCAGTCATAAACGAGCTGTCTGAAAAAGAAAAGCATTGAGCACGAATCATAGAGAGTACTGATTACGCTTAGCAAAATGCCTCTGAAGCACACGAGTTTCGTGTGGAGATTCCCTGCTCTTGAGAGGGCTCAATGGGATGATCTCAAAACTCTGTTCACTGTGCCGTTCAGTCGATGATCTTTCCCGGGTTCAGAATCTTGTTCGGATCAAACACGGATTTGAGACTGGCTACAATGCTCAGAAGGGCCGGATCTGTAGTACGCATAAAGGCTTCCTTTCTCTTCAGCCCGACTCCGTGCTCACCAGTTATGCAGCCTCCAAGGCTTATCGTGATTTCATAGAGTTTATCCAGACACCTTCCCAGTCGATTCTTCCATTCGCTTCTGGGGTGATCAGGATTCATAAAGGTGATATGGACATTTCCATCACCAGCATGCCCGAACGAAAGGATATCCAGATGCTGGTCTCTCGCAATAGCGTTTGAAGCAGAGATGAGTTCAGGTATTGATGACGTAGGTACGGAAACGTCTTCCATGCAATGAACAGGCCTGATTCCGGCAAGAGCTTCGGCAATAGACTTCCTTACTTTCCAGAGCTTCTCCCTGGAATTCCGGTTATCAGCAACAAAGACCTCTTGCCCCCCAAGTTCCAGAGCTTTCTCCCCTATGGAAACGTATTCTTCGAAGATCGCATCCCTGCTGTTTCCCTCCACTTCAATGATGAGGTGTGCTCCCGCCTCTGGAAAGGGGAAGTCAGTGTTCAAGAATTTACACACAGTTGAAATCGAGGCGTGATCCATGAACTCCAGTGATGATGGAAGTACTCCGCATTCAGTCATCAGACGTGGCACAGCGGCAACGGCATCGTCAAACAAATCGAATGGCACAAGAAGGGCCACGGAGTACTTCTGCTTAGGGATAAGCCTTATGGTTATTTCAGTGATGATACCGAGAGTTCCTTCCGATCCGACAAGAAGATGGGTAAGATCAAATCCAGTAACGTCTTTCAGTCGCTTGCCACCAAGGCGAATGATTTCCCCCTTTGCGGTTACAAATTCCAGGGAGAGAACGTGACTCCCTGTGGGGCCGTATTTCAACACCTTGTTTCCCCCGGCGTTTTCTGCGACATTGCCTCCTATTGTTGAGCTTTCACTACTACAAGGATCTCCCGCATAGACCAGACCGTGGGAATCAGCGAGCTTCTGAATCTCCCCCGTGATAACACCGGGTTGAACTGTTATCATCATGTTTTTCTCATCGAACTCTACAATCTCGTTCATCTTCTCAAGAGAAAGGACAATACCTCCGTAAACAGGAATCGCCCCACCGGAGAGCCCTGTGCCTGCCCCCCTTGGGGTTACAGGGATCCTCTTTGCGTTGGCGAGCTTCATTACTGCGGCCACTTCATTGGCGTTGCGCGCAAAAACCACGACTTCGGGTCTATGAGCGTCGAGTTCTGCGGTTTCATCCTTCGAGTACTTATCAAGGATATCGCTATCTATTCTGACTTCTTCCCTCAGGAGCTCGCGCAGTTCTGCGACAAATGGAGAATCTATTGTCGAATAATCACTCATTTTGTTCACGTCCTTCGTTTTCTAAAGCATCACTAATCTCTTGCAAGATCTCACTGGCGTCACCAACAATAGCGATGTCAGCAATACTCATTATCGATGCGTGGCGATCTTTGTTGATAGCGATAATGAACCCCGATGTCTGCATTCCGGCAACATGCTGAACCGCTCCGGATACTCCGACAGCCATATAAAGTCTCGGACGCACTGTGTGCCCACTCAGTCCGACCTGACGGCTATGATCGAGCCATTTCAGATCCACCAGCTTTCTGGATGCACCAACTGTTCCCCCAACAAGCTCGGCGAGTCGCGTCAGTCTTGAAAGGTTCTCCTGCTTCTTGAGACCCATCCCGCCTGCGATGATCACTTCCGCATCGGAGATTGCTTCCGCAGAGTCTGTCTCCTGTCTGACAGACAACAATTCACCAGAAGGTTTGAGCGTTCCGGCAGGGAAAGTCATTTCAATTACTTCACCAGAATCCATATAGTCCACGGACATTGACTCGAAAGTCTTGGGTCTTACAGTTGCAAGTTGAGGCCTGTGAGCAGGTGTTTCGATTGTCGCAAGAATGTTTCCACCAATCGCTGGTCTTGTCTGAATAAGATTACAGCTGTCTGGTTCAATTTCCAGACCGGTACAGTCTGCGGTAAGACCGGTTTGCAGAACGGCAGCAAGTCCAGGCATGAAACTTCTTCCCGAGGTGGTCGCAGCAGCAAGTATTATCTCTGTGTGATGATCTCTCAATAGAAGAGACAGTGCATTGATGTAACAAGAGAAGTCGTAGTAGGCAAGCCTCTCATCGATAGCATCAATGACTCTGTCTGCACCCGAACGAAAGAGACTTACAGACTTTTCGTCATCAACTCGTTTATCTGAAAGACGGACCGCTGTCACAGAGAGTCCTGCACAATCTCCGAGTTCTCTTGATTTGGCAAGCAGCTCGTAAGTACTCGAATGAATTGACTTTCTTCGTTCTTCAACTATTACCCAGATCTCACCTTTCCCAATCATCTTTTTAACTCCTTGAGCAGTTCCACTACTCTGTGGACGCCCTCATTCAAATCTTCTGACTCGTATATAGTGGTCTTTCTCAAAACCTTCGGTGTGTGAATCCTTACCACTCTTGTGGGGGAACCTTTCAGGCCTATCTGGTCATCGCTCAAATCCAGATCGTCTGCTCCGAGTCTCTCAACTCCAAAACGATGAGCTCGTTTCTTGCCTGAAAGTGTGGGGAGTTGTGGGTCATTGACGTTCTTGGTTACAGTCAGCAATACAGGATAGCTGATACTCCATTTTTCCCTTCCAAGTTCTGAAGAACGCTCTATGATCATTCCGCTTTCAGTTGTTGATATGATGGAGGTAATATATGTGAATGCAGGAATCCCCAGCATTGCAGCAGTCTCAGGTCCGACCTGACCCGTCTCACCGTCAGTAGCCTTTTCTCCAGCCACGATCAGGTCAAATGGGCCGAGTATCTTCAGTGCTTCAGAAAGAGTGTTTGATGTTGCCCACGTATCTGCACCGGAAAACCTCCTGTCAGTCAGCAGAACGGCCCTGTCAACACCCAGTGCAACCGCTTCACGCATCGCTTCGTCGGCTGCTGGGGGCCCCATCGTTAATGCTGTCACTGAAGCAATAAGTGTTCTCTTGATCTGAAGAGCCAGCTCGATGGCGTGCAAGTCAAGTGGGTTAATCACTGTTCCAAGTCCCTCTCTGATCATTGTGCCAGTTTCGGGATCTAGTCTAACTTCATCCGTATCAGGTACTTGTTTGACCAGTACTGCGATATTCATTGAAGACCTCCATCTTAGTGAGGAACCTTGAAGGCTCTGACAGTAATTGAGAGAGCATTCCACAGTCTCAAGGATATCATGATCCTGCGTGTTCTCGCACACTGTCTCGAGTCTTCAAGACTCGATGTCTGTAGAGTCTCAAAACCTTATTGTGTCAAAACAGCTTCCTTCTACTGTTGATGTATAATCAACAGAGATGTGACAGTTGAACCTCTGATGGGCCTGAGATGTCAGGTAATAAGATGAACAGGAGGGATTGTATGACCCGCAACGATTTCCCGAAGGACTTTTTCTGGGGAACAGCAACTGCCTCTTACCAGATCGAGGGAGCTGATTTGGCAGACGGTAAAGGTCCTTCCATATGGACAACGTTTTCTCATACCCCAGGCAAGATCCACAAGAACGAGACCGGGGATATGGCTTGTGATCACTATCACAGGTACAAGCATGATGTAGCGTTGATGGCGAATCTTGGAGTCAATGCCTACAGGTTCTCGATTTCATGGTCCAGGCTCTTTCCGAGGGGTCGAGGAGAGAGGAATCATAAAGGGTTTGACTTCTACGCCAGACTCATCGATCTGTTACTCGAGAATGGCATTGAACCTTTCATAACTCTTTATCACTGGGACTTGCCTGATGCGCTTCAGAATTCTATCGGCGGGTGGGAATCCAGAGATATCTCAGCATACTTTGGCGATTATGCCGACGCGGTGTTCAGGAGTTATGGAGATAAGGTTAGATATTGGATAACTTTGAATGAGCCTTTCTGTTCCTCACACGTCAGTTATCTCTTTGGTGAACATGCTCCCGGGTTGAATGACCTCAAGAAGTCCTTTCTCGTTGCACACAATCTTCTCAGGGCAAATGGAGAAGCGGCCAGGTGTTTCAGAGAAGTGATCAAAGACGGCAAGATCGGTCTCACCAACGTCTCCCAGTGGGTCGAGCCAGTTTCTGATACACCTGAAGATGCCCATGCAGCTGACCTGGTCAACCAGTTCTTCAATGACTGGTTCTACGCAACGCCACTTGACGGGGAATACCCGAAGGATCTGTCGAAGATACTCATTGACCTGGGTGTCATGCCCGACATTCATCCAGGTGACATGGATCTGATCAGTGAACCGATAGACTTCTGGGGAATAAATTACTACACTCGCCTGATAGCCAGGTCTGATCCGAGGAGTGAATTTGGTTACAACATAGTGCCCGGAGATCTCGAGAAGACAGAGATGGGCTGGGAGATCTATCCGGCAGGGTTGCAGGGGTTTCTCGAAAGGGCGTACAGGAAGTATGGGGAGAAGCCACTCTTTGTCACTGAGAATGGCATTGCTGACAACGATGTTCCTGAAAAAGGCAAAATACGCGATATACGGCGCCAGAAATACCTCCATGATCACTTCGAAGCTTCTCTGAAGGCTATGAATAACGGTGTTGACTTACGAGGGTATTTTGTATGGACTCTGATGGATAATTTCGAGTGGTCGCATGGTTATTCGAAGCGATTCGGGATAATCTATACTGACTACGATAACAGACAAGAAAGGCTTCCAAAGGATAGCTATTACTGGTTTGCAGACTTTCTTAAAGGTGAGTGAACTGGTCTGAAGTACGTTTTTTGTCAATCCGGAAACCAGTTGGGATGATTCTTATTGAAACAGGGAAGAATGAATAATAACAGTCAGAGAAGCAACTTAAAAGGAGTAGTGATCCTTTTCGGGATCATACTACCCGGGATTTTGTTGTTGCTTTTCTTCTTCATTAGATTGCTTTTCTGGATGCTGGCAATCGCTTCATTTATCGCGTTTCTCGGAGTCCTGAGCGCACTGTTGAGAAAAGATCCGATGATCTTTGGCGAATCTGATATTCGAGAAACGGATTCTGACAAACCTGCTGACAAGAGGGGGCAGCGTATTGGCGAGGATAGGTAATTGGAACGCTCTCTTCAGAAAGAAACGGCGATCAGCACCCGGGACTCCTCCGGGTACAATCAGCGTTGATAAGCATGTTGCAGCCGAGAGCATTCACCTGATTTCTTACAACGATGCGGAAGTGAAAGAGTACGACCTTAATACTGTGGACGAGTTAGAATCACTCATAGAGAACCAGAATAGCAAGGTTCACTGGATTGATGTGCAGGGTCTAGGTAACGAGGAATACATAAGAGAGCTCGGTGAACTTTTCGGAATCCATCCGCTCGCGCTTGAGGACATAGTTAATGCTCCCCAGATACCCAAGACCGACCAGCTCAAAGACCAGCTCTTTGTGGTGACGAGAATGCTCATGCTCAGTTCGCCACAGGTTTTATCATCTGAACAGGTGAGCATATTCCTCGGAAAGAACTACGTGCTCTCTTTCCAGGAGCGCCCTGGGGATTGCCTTGAGTCCTTGAGGAGAAGAATACGTGAGGGGAAAGGGCTTATCAGGCGTATGGAGGCTGACTATCTCTGCTACGCTATTGTAGACACACTCGTGGATAACTACTTTCCTGTTGTGGAAGCTCTTGGAGAGAAATTCGAGTCACTTGAAGAAGAGATAGTCTCTGGGTCGAATAGCACACCTGTAGCCTCTTTCTATGACCTGAAGCATGAAACAGTTGCGCTTCGAAGACTTATATGGCAGATGAGAGCGGCTATAGGAGCTCTTATGAGAAAGGGGAGCGAACTCGTCAACCAGGATACGATACCTTTCTTCCGCGATTGCTACGATCACCTGGTACACATGATCGATATTACCGAAACATACAGAGAGCTTCAGGCTGAGATCTTGAACATATACCTCACTTCGACGAGTAACAGAATGAACGAGATCATGAAAGTGCTAACGATTATAGCTACCATCTTCATTCCGTTGTCGTTCGTCGCTGGAATATACGGTATGAATTTCGCCCACATGCCTGAACTGCAGAACAGGTACGCCTATTTCATCGTCCTGTCCGCAATGGTAGCAGCGGGGCTGATAATGTTGACGATCTTCTGGCGTAAGGGATGGCTTGACAGAAGCAATACTCCCCCCTCCAATAAAAGGAAGAAGGTTCGCAGAGAAGATGCTGACTAGGCAGAGATACTCCTGCTATCGTCCCGGAATATAGAGATCGAAACGTTGACCAATATTGGTTACTTCTACAGAAGGCATCACTACAAGCTTACCGCTTCCAAAACCAGAGAAGATCAGATAAACGTTTTCCGGAGAAGCAGTTCTTATGTAGGCTTCTCGCGAAAGCATTATGGTGTACCTGGTCTCTACAAGGGGCTCCTTGAAGTAGAAGAACTTCTCATCAGAGAGCCCGGGACTGAAAGTCTTCTGAAAAGTGTAAGCTGTATCAGCAGCTCTTCTCTTGAAGCCGATCCAAACATCACGGTTGCCCGTTACGAAGACTCTGAAATATGGTCTGTCCGACTCTTCTTGAAGCTCTGTGAGAATTAGATCAAGGTCTCTTTGAGCATTCTGAAGAAACTCCCTGGCGACAATATGCTGTTCCAGCATACCACCTGAAACGAGTAATCCCCTTAAAGAGTCGATTTGAGAGGTTACTTCAGCAGTCTTGTCCTCAAGATCTCTCAAAACGTTACTTTCAAGAGATGCGAATTCCCGTGCAACCTTTGCAGAACGTTGTATGGCCGCAAGAGAAAATGCAAATGCCACTACAGACATTATTATTAGTGTTAGACCTATTACGAGAGCGACCTGGACACGACCAGTCTTCATCAGATCATCCTTTCTCGCAGGCGAAGAACAGGTGTTCTGCACGTCCCAGTAATTCAGATTCTCTGCAGAATCTGTACTCCCATTCTGCCACTTCAGGTAGTGAACTTGCAAGTCTGCTGTTGACGTATGGACCCAGCACTACCATTCCGGCAGTGTCAATCACACGAAAACCAGCTCTTTCCAGTTTCGAGCGCAGCTCTTCTGGAAAGAACGGATATGTCCTGAACGATCTTCTGCTCATTTTCACATCACCGATTGTCACATACCTATCTGCGAGGAGAAAGCTTTCTGCTCGACTAAACTCTGTGTGAGAAAGAAAGTCCTGCAAAAAGGCATAGGCGCTATCTACCGTGAGTAAGAATCTCCCGTTTTCTCTCAATACCCTGTATACCTCGAAGATGGCTCGTTCATGATCTCTTGTATAAGATATGACGTCGCCCATTGCCGTGACATAGTCAAAGCTTCTATCATCAAACGGAAGGCTCTCAGCCCTTCCGTCAATCAGGTTGATTTGAACATCGTAGTCTCTGCTCTTCCCCTCAAGAACAGACAACATTTCTTTCGAAGGATCGATAGCAGTTACATCAAAGTCCAGAGCAGCAAAGTGAATAGCCCATCTTCCTGTACCAGTACCAAGATCAAGGAGTCTTCCATCAGTCTGAATAGAATCACCTACCAGCTTGTGAAGGATTTCATGATAAAGGTGCCAGTAGGGTTCCTCGTACTGACCATCATAGAAACGCGCTATGTCATCATAATAATCCCAGGATTCACTCATCGAGATTCGACTCAACCCTGTTCTTACCCTTTCTCTTAGCCTGGTAGCAAAGATCGTCCGCTAGTTGAACCAATTCCCTGGATGAGGAGGGTTCTGCCGTATTATATGAGGCGACCCCAAAGCTGCCTGTAACCTCTATCTCCGGATCGCTTTCAGATACAGCCACTCTCAGTCTCTCCGCCAGGACGGTGGCCTCACCCAGATCAAGTGACGGCAAAAGAACAACGAACTCCTCTCCTCCAAAACGACATACAATATCGCTTTCCCTGCAGGCTTGCTTGAGACTTTCAGAAACTCGGCTCAACGTACTGTCGCCTCTCATATGACCGTAACGATCGTTTACTCGTTTGAAATCATCAAGATCGCAGAAAATCACAGAGTAGTCCTCTTCGTAGCGTCTTGCTCTTCTGAATTGCTCTTCCATACGAGCTTCCAGGTACCACCTCGTATAGAGACCGGTCAGCGAGTCATGCATTGCCATCCTGTACCTGATGTAGTTCTTAAAGGAGAGCTCCAGGATTGGTTCTACAAAAGTCATCTGGCGGAAGAACCTTGCAATGAGTTTATCTGAAACAGAGATAGAAGGGTTGAAGAGAACAATTTCAACCTCACCCGTGAATCCGACGAAGAATACATATTTGACACAGAACGGAGAACTTGAGTAATGGCCCTCCAGGTTTTCAGGGATTTCATCCTCACCAATAGTGACTTCTTCGGTCTCCTGCCACCTGAGAACACAGCGTGCAGTTCTCGCTGGGTAGAAACTCAGAAGAAATCCAAGCATTGCTTTCATGCTTTCAGTGATGCTGTTCATATCGCTCAGAGACGCAGCCAGATTCTGCGAATTGACTATGAAGTGAGAAACCTCCTCCACCAGTTGCAGCGTCTTTGTTGCTTCATTCTTGAGATCTTTCAGACCTCGAGTATCGAGCTTGTTCACCAGGTCATTGAGGCTGGTGAGGAGCTCACCCTCTCGAAGATGCTCTTCTTTGAGCCTACGCGAAGTCTCGAAGAGACCGCTCACGTCGTAGTGAGTGGCAGCGATCCTGAAGTATCTTATCGCGTCGTTTACCACACCGAGACGTTCTGAAGCAATTGCTACTGCGTGTGCAAGAAGACCCTGGGAGAGTAAAGACACAGTCTGTTGGGCCCGGATGAGTCTTTCCATGCAGATGGTTCTGAACTCTTTGTATTCTTGCTTTGCAACTGTCTTCGAAACCAGCAGAAGGCAGTCTTCTACATACTCAGACATATCGCTTCGGAAACGCTTAAAGACTTCAAAAGGGTTCTCCTGTTCATAGATAAAGGCTCTTATCACTTCAACCAGAGCCTTTTCGGAGATATCAGAAGCGTCGAAATCGTGGTTCTCAAATACTTGCTTGCACTCTTCTATTCGATTGAAGAGAGAGTAATGAAGTATCCTTGACATCTGGAGCTGGTTGATACGAGTGACCTTCTCCGGTCCAACCATACGTGCACAATCGGCAGTTGCCCTTTCGGCAACTCTCTCGAAGGCATCTGTGGGACCTTCATAAACGAGCGGCAGCATCTCCGTGAGCTTCATGAACACTGATGGTTCTGGATTGTCTGTCTGCATAACGTAGGTTCTCATGTCGTCGAGGAGTTCATTAAACTCTCTTCGCTTGCCTTTGAAGAAGTAAAGAAGGGCAAGATTTGAGCTGACAACTGCGGCAATTCGGAAGTCTCCGATGCGTCGCGACATTTCAATAACGCTCTGTTGAATCTGTTGAGAATATGCGGGGTTCGAATCCATGTATATGAGGCTGAGATTGTTGTAAAACCTGGCCTTAAAGAGCTCCAGGTCATATCGCTCAGTTAGATCGATTGCCTGTTGTATCATTCTCTTGAATCCTGACAAATCTCCGATCTTGCGAAGATGCAGACCGTAGAAATTCAAACCGTCAGCCTTTAATGCTGCCTGAAAACGTGTCCTCTCTCCAACGCTAAACACAGTTTCAGCAATTGATTCCGCGTTTCTGTCACCTGAGTCCAGAAGATATCTTAGTCTTGCTTCGAAGAACCGCAGAACAGTTTCCTGAAAGGGCGTACATGGAAGTTCCTTGCGTCTCAGTATTGCTTCCAGGAGTCTTTCCTGCGGATACTGGTGAAGGAACGCTCTGAGAAGCCGGTGATAGTTTGTGTATAGCCTTCCCTCACAGAAACTTCTAAGAAGCTCATCGGAAAAATCTATCCCTGAAGCAGTCATTTCGGAAAGATGTATCCTGAGATTTCGCGATGCCCAGGGTTGCTCGCCTACCAGAGACTCGATCGCTTTCAGCCTCTCCAGGGCCAGCTTCACGTTGGGATGCTTCTCGAAATCCTTGCAAGCATACCTGAGTAAGCGAGCCGCAAAAGAGCGTTTTGGGATTCCAGCAAGTCTTGCGTGAAAGAGAATCGAATCAGCCTTTTCTCTAACACAAGCAAGACCAAAATGAATACTATCACCATAATAAGGATGGGAGTCAATGAGGGACAGAATATCTGGATTGACGATCCGGTAAGTATTGTCCTCACAAACAATTGCATCCTCTTCTGTAAGAGAGCATATGAGATCCTCTATGTATTCGGCGTCAATGTCCAGGTATTCAGCTGCAGAAGTTAACTCAGACGAAGTAAATCTCTTACCAAGAAGGGCAAGATTTTTCACTTTGTCAGCTGTTTTCAAAGAGTTCCCCTCCTGATAGCCAAACTAAAGAATTATATCATAATATAAACGAACGTTTGTAGTGGATAATACCTATCATAAGAATGAATCAGCACACAGTTGACATTATAGCCCGTGTAGGATAGAGTTTATGCGAATTTCATGTAACTCTTGAGGTGGAGATATGGCGAGAGATCTCACTAAAGGTAGTATAATCAAAAACCTGATCTACATGTCTCTTCCAACCATGATCGGATTCAGTTCGCAGATGGTCTATGATATTGTCGACATCTTCTGGATCGGGAGAATCTCGTCTGAAGCAATTGCAGGTGTCACGATCTTCTCAACGCTCTTCTGGACAGTTGAGGTTTTGAACTCAATAATAGGACAAAGCTCCATATCGCTTATTTCTCAGAGTTACGGCAGGAAGGATCTTGATGCCACAAATCGCTCAATTGAGCAGACGATAACATTCAAGTGTCTCGTGGCTTTGGTTGCAGCGATTCTTGTGGCTGTATTCCTGAAACCGGCTTTGAGATTCTTCTCTGATGATCAACTGGTTATCAGTGCCGCTCTTGACTACGGCTATATAAGACTTTTCTTCCTTCCGATAATGTTCTCTTCTTACTCAGTTAATACAGCGCTTCGTTGTGTGGGTAACGCGAGAACCCCGATGATGATAATGATTCTTGCCAGCATCATCAATATCACGCTTGATCCTGTTCTGATTTTTGATACCATCCCTCTCATTGGCTTGCCAGGCGCAGGATTGGGTGTCTTTGGAGCCGCAGTGGCAACAATAACTTCACAGACAATAGCTTTTTTGATTGGATTCACCGTATTATTCAGTGGGAAGCAGGGCATAACTCCGAAGATTCGAGGGTTGTTCAGGCTTCATTGGCCGACTGACAAGAAGCTGCTTACCATAGGTCTTCCAACTGGAATAGAAGGGTTGCTCAGGAATCTCTCTGGGGTGATAGTCTTAAGGTTCGTTGCGGTATTTGGTACTGCTGCTGTTGCAGCGACAGGTGTTGCGGGAAGGCTTTTTGGTTTTGCCTTCATGCCGCTTGTCGGTCTGTCTATGGGAGGTTCAACGGTCGTTGGACAGAATCTGGGTGTAGAGGATACGGAAAGAGCAAGAAAGACAGCACAGCTCTCTGGGGTGCTCGGAGCGTTCTTCCTGCTCGTTTTTGTTGCAGTAGCCTTTCTTGTTGGTCCCCATGTAATGGGTCTTTTTTCGGACGATCCCGAAATCATTGCGCTGGGTACAACTTTCTTGAGAATTGGTTCTGTCGGGTTGATCTTTCTCGCATATGGTTTTGGGCTCTCCACAGTTTTTTCAGGCTCAGGTTTCAACCTCCCTTTCATGTACGCAAGTGTGGTCGCAAGGTGGGTCGTGCAGATCCCTGTCCTTGTCATAACAATAACATGGTTGAACCTTGATATCGTCTGGGTTTGGTGGTCATACTTTCTGTCAGATTTCTGTGAGTTTGTTGTGATGCTTTTTTACTACAAGAAGGGGACATGGCGTTTCAAGAGGGTGGGCTAACCCTGAAGATATGCTGAATCTGGTATAATCAGTAACTGAAAAGGTCGGTGAAGGATGTACGAGGTACTATACAGAAAGCATAGACCGCGAAACTTCAACGGTGTAATTGGTCAGGAGCATGTCACCCTTCCTCTCAAGAAGGCGCTGGAAAAGGGGAGTTGTTCGCATGCTTACGTTTTTGCGGGACCGCGAGGCACCGGAAAGACTTCAACAGCCAGAATTCTTGCCAAATACCTGAACTGCTCGTCAGATGACAAGCCGTGCGGCAAATGTGATTCATGCTTAAGTATTGATCGGGCGAGTCATATGGATGTGGTAGAACTCGATGCGGCATCATACAGAGGAATTGATGAGATACGAAAGATTCGTGATGCTGCAGGATACCGCCCTGTTATGGGTAAGACCAAGGTCTATATCATCGATGAGTTCCACATGCTTACAAGGGAAGCTTTTAACGCTCTGTTGAAGACGCTTGAAGAGCCTCCTCAGAATACCGTTTTTATTCTTGCCACGACAAATCTGGAGAAGGTTCCAGATACTGTCATATCCAGGTGCCAGGTCTTTCAGTTCAGGTCTCTCTCGGATATGGATATTGAAGAATACCTCACAATGATCGCTGAAAAAGAAGGAATCGCTTACTCTGAAGGAGTCCTCAAACTTATAGCGAGACATGCCAGGGGAAGTATGCGTGATGGTGTCAATGTTCTGGAAAGGGTCTCATCGGTCTCCAGCGAGATAACCCTTGATGACGTCCACAAGATCCTGGGGCTGGTACCAGAGGAAACGGTGAGTAATTATCTGAGTGCACTAACCGAAGGGATCCCAGATATGGTTATTCAGATCAGTTCGACCATCACCCATAATGGTCTTTCTTTTGACCAGCTTACAGTACAGCTGCTAGATCTTCTGAAGACACGTCTGGTAAACGGAGAAATGACACTTGAGGAAGGAGTCAAGGTGGGTTCAGCAGCTTGGGAGATACATCAGGAGCTCAGAAATGCAATGGATAAGAGAGGGGTTTTTGAAGTGCTCAGCATCATGAAGATGCAGAGACTCCGCAGTTCTCGACAGGATTCTTCTGCCAGTAACATTGTAGAACCCGTGAAGAAGCTGTCAGAAGAGATAGCTCCGCCGGAAAAAGCTGCGAGTGAAACTGAAAAGAAAACAGAAAAGTCGGGATTTGCCGATTTTCTTGATGAGCTCTATGAGAAGGGACAGATAGTAACCTGGAGTGTACTGAAAATGGCCAATGCAAAAGAGGATGACAACGTAGTCGCTCTGATGTTTCCACAAGAGGCCCATTTTGCAAGAAGGGTTTTTGAAGAAGAGAGAGAGATGATTTCATCCGAGGTCCAAAAGTGTACAGGCAGATTGCTTCAGATCGAAGATGAAGCCGAAACAACTGAAGAAAGAGATTCTGATGACAGCTCTCGCGGGAAGCCTCATACAAAGCCAAGAGAGAAAGACGAAGTGATGAAACTTCTCACAGAAGATCAACGTGAGTATGTCAACAGGATTGTGCGTCTATTCGGTGATGATGTAGAATTATCTGTGGATAAAGGCGAGGAGGAATAGATAGAATGCCAAAACGCATCCGTGGACTTGGAGGAAGAAGCGTGGGAGGGTCTCAGAAGAGATCAGGACAGATGGGGGATCTTCTGAAGCAGGCCCAGAAGGCCCAGGAAGAGATGGAAGGCCTTGAGGAGAAATTCAAGGAAATCAAAGTAGAAGCCAGTGCCGGAGGCGGAGTTGTTAAGGTCCGCGCCAGTTGCGATTATCGTGTGGAGTTCATTGAGATCTCTGAAGAGCTCGGGGATGAACCGCTGGAGATAGTCCAGGACCTGGTTGTTGCCGCAGTCAATGAGGCATTGGAGTTAGTATCTGAAAAGAGAAACGAAGAGACCGCAAAAGTTACAGGGAGTCTCGGGATTCCTGATTCAATGCTATAGGAGGTGTAGAAGATGGTGAAGATTGGGATTAACGGATTTGGACGAATAGGAAGGCTTGTAATGCGAGAGATGCTGAAAAGGAAGGAATTTGATATTCGGGGCATAAATGACCTGACCGATGCAAAAACCTTAGCCCACCTTTTCAAATACGACTCGGTGCACGGTAAGTATGACGGAACCGTAGAAGCTGGAGAGGGTTACATAACGGTAGATGGCAACAAGATAAAGGTCTTCTCTGAGAAGAATCCTGCGGTTCTTCCGTGGAAGGATCTGGGTGTGGATATCGTTATTGAGGCAACGGGGGTTTTCAGGAGCAAGGAAAAGGTTATGCCACACATCGATTCAGCTGGAGCCAGAAAGGTTCTTATCACTGCTCCGGCAAAGGGAGAAGTGGACTGTTCCATTGTTCCGGGTGTGAACGATGACGTGCTTAAGGCTGAACACCTGGTAGTCTCTACTGCTTCCTGTACAACTAATTCAATTGCCCCTATCATCAAGGTGCTTCATGAAAAACTGGGTGTCGTAACTGGATTTCTTACTACGATTCACGCCTACACAAACGACCAGAGGATACTCGATCTTCCTCATTCAGATCTGCGAAGGGCAAGAGCAGCAGCCGTTAACACCATACCGACGACGACCGGTGCAGCTAAAGCTGTGGGTATAGTGATCCCGGAGCTTAAGGGAAAACTCGACGGTGTAGCAATGAGAGTACCGGTCTCCGATGGTTCAATGACTGACTTGACTCTCATCGTGAAACAAGAGACTACTGCAGAAGAAGTCAACACGATTATCGAGGAAGCTGCGAACGGGTCTCTGAGAGGGATCGTAAGGTTCAGTCGGGAGCCACTTGTCAGTAGTGACATAATTGGAACAACTGAATCTGGAATCCTTGATGCAGAACTGACCTACGTCAGCGGCACCTTTGTGAGAGTCTTCTCCTGGTACGACAATGAATATGGTTATAGCTGCAGAGTAGTAGACGTTGCCAAGAGAATGGCCAGTATGTGATTTCAGGGGCTTCGGCCCCTTTTTTGATTGATGAAGGGAGGAACCATAATGGGCAAAAAATCAGTGAAAGACATAGATTTGAAAAGCAAGAAGGTTTTGATAAGAGCAGACTTCAATGTTCCTATTGATAAAGAAACCGGTCAGGTCTCTGACGATACTCGTATAAGGGCAGCACTTCCGACAATCAATCACATAATTGACAATGGTGGAAGAGTCATCCTTACATCACATCTGGGTAGACCAAAAGGAGAGCCCGATCCCAAGTACAGTTTGAGACCTGTTGCCAAGGTGCTTGAGGGCCTCCTGGGGAGAAATGTTGCCTTTGTTGAAGATTGTGTTGGAGAAGGGGCAAGAAGAGTCGTTGAAGCTATGCAGGATGGAGACGTCGTATTGCTGGAAAACGTTCGTTTTCATGCTGAAGAGACCAAAAACGACAAGGGCTTCGCAGAAGAGCTGGCCTCGCTGGCTGATGTACATGTAAATGATGCGTTTGGTACTGCACACAGGGCTCATGCATCCAATGTTGGTGTAGCAGATTTTCTTCCCAGCGTAGCAGGTTTCTTAATGGAGAAGGAAATCAAGATGCTCGGTAAGGCTGTTCATGACCCGGAACACCCGTATGTGGTTATTCTGGGCGGAGCAAAAGTGTCGGACAAGATTGGAGTAATAACCAATCTTCTTGAAAAGGCGGACAGGATCCTGATCGGTGGTGCCATGATGTTCACTTTCCTCAAGGCCCTGGGTAAGTCGATTGGAGATTCTCTTGCAGAAGATGACAAGATCGAACTGAGCA
This sequence comes from uncultured Thermotogaceae bacterium, assembly GCA_964611155.1. Taxonomy (GTDB): domain Bacteria; phylum Thermotogota; class Thermotogae; order Petrotogales; family Kosmotogaceae; genus UBA9910. The sequence continues at coordinate 4,669 of CAZSXB010000036.1, read as the reverse complement.
AAGAGATCATGGAACAAGCTAAGAAGAAGAGTGTTGAGCTTGTTCTGCCTGTAGATGCCGTGATTGCGAAAGAGGTTGCTTCAGGCGTTGAAAAGAGAACTGTCTCCGTTGAAGAGGGCATATCACAGGGCTGGAAGGGTCTTGATATTGGCCCTGAAACACTCAAACTGTTTGTCAACAAGCTGGAAGGCGCAAAGACTGTTGTATGGAACGGACCCATGGGTGTCTTCGAGATCGAAGATTTTGCAGTTGGCACAGAAAAGATCGCGAAGGCAGTAGCAGCTCTAAGAGGTGCTACGACAGTTATCGGTGGGGGAGACAGTGTGGCAGCCATCAACAAGTTTGAACTTGCAGATCGGGTCAGTCATGTCTCCACGGGAGGAGGAGCTTCCCTGGAAATGCTTGAAGGGAAAGAACTGCCCGGTATCGCGAGTCTCATCAGCCAGGGAGCTGGAAAAAAAAACGACAGTTGACGGTTGCTGGTAACTGGAAAATGAACAAGACACCAGCAGAATCAAAGTTCTTTGCAGGGGAGCTTGCTGACGAGATTTCTCATGAGCTTCTGTCACAGGTAAATGTAGTGGTTTGTCCATCCGCATCATGTATTGATGCAGTTACCGAAGTACTTCGAGGAACAGGTATTTGCACAGGCGCGCAGAATGTCTTCTATGAGGACTTTGGAGCATACACAGGCGAGACCTCGGGATTGATGATCAAAGAGCTCGGCTGCAGTCACGCGATTATTGGTCATTCTGAGAGACGACAGGTCTTTGGTGAGACTGACGAGGAAGTCAACAAGAAGCTACATTATGTGCTGGGTATCGATCTTGTTCCGATAGTGTGTGTAGGAGAGACGCTGGAGGAACGGGAAAGTGGCAAGATGGAGGCAGTTCTGGAAGGACAGATCAGAGAAGGCTTGAGAGGGATCTCCCGGGAGCAACTGAACCGGATCATCATAGCTTATGAGCCCATATGGGCTATAGGAACAGGTGTTGTGGCCACCCCGGAACAGGCTGACGAAGCAATGGGCTTCATCAGAGGGCTGATTTCGGAACTCTTTGGTAATGGTGTTGCCCAAGAGTGTCGAATTCTCTATGGTGGAAGCATAAAACCTGGGAACTTCGATGAACTCGTTAGCCTGGAGAACGTTGATGGTGGGCTCGTAGGTGGTGCAAGCCTTGATAAGGGTTTCATCGAACTCGTAAAAATCGCTGCAAAGCACAGCAGATAGATGAATACCATTTAAGAGCCGCCCTCGAGGCGGCTCTTTTGCTAATTCTCTTATATCGGAGAGTCTTTGTGGTTCACATGTGTTTAAGTAATTCCCTGATCTGATGTTTTGCTGTAAGCTTATCCTGCTCAGTAAGAGAGACCTCAGTTTCCGAGAAGTCTATCGTTATGCTTTGTTTTGTTTCAACGATTGTCGCGCTGAGGTGAATCATTCCGTTTGCATCGTAGGAGAAATCTATGCGGAGTGTGTGTGGTTCAGTGCTACTCCGTTGCGGTATACCAGCAATCCTTGCGTGGATTCCGGTGTCTATAGATTCTTCTGCGAGTTGTTTGATGTTCCTGTGTGATTGAAGAACACGAATATTCACAGCCCGTTGTTCTGAGCTGAGGAGATCATATTCTACGCTTGTTTCAAAGGGGAGGCTGGTGTTTGGTTCTATCAGGGGATCATAAATGAACTCCCAGCTATTGCCCAGCTGTTCCAGAACTTCAAGCCCCAGGCCATAGGGCGAGATATCTGAGGTTATTACCTGGTCTTCGCCGACGACGAGACCCTTCATAATAGCAGCCTGATAGGTTCCACCAATGCAAACAGCAAGATCGGGATCAACTGAAGTACTTACTCGTTGTGGAAAAAGGTCCTCGAGCATCTCTCTGACAGCTGGAACGTATGTCGTTCCTCCGACCAGAATCACCCTGTCGATTTCGGAGTACTCTACGTTTTTCATAGATAGAGTCTCATCAACTACTTCTTTTGCACGATCTATCATATGTGAGACTATGTGATTCATTTCTTCGCGTGAGAAGGACTTTTCAAGTTTGACGGACGTTCCGTCAGCTTTTCTTGCCACTGCCGGCAGGAACAGATCGACAGTATCCTTGAGTGAAAGGGCCTCCTTGACACGTCGAGCTTCTTTTCTCAGAGCTTCGTGGGCAATGGTTGTTATGTCTTCGTTCTCTGTTAGAAGAGACTCCAGGTACTGGGCCATTGCTTCATCGATATCGCTTCCCCCAAGAAAGAGATCACCATAACTTGATATGACATCTACATTTCTGCCCTCAATTCCCAGTACTGTTAGATCCAGCGTCCCACCACCCCAGTCAAAGACAAGGGCAGTCTCTTTTGCTCTGCTCCTAACTGAGCCAAAGGCTACAGCTGCAGCCGTGGGTTCATTTATGAGCCTCAACACTCTAAGACCTGCTATTTCGGCGGCATCCATTGTGGCTCTCCTTGCAGGTTCAGGGAAGTTTGCCGGGACACTTATCACTGCTTCAGTTATGCTGGTACCAAGTGCTTTTTCAGCAGATGATTTCATCTTTCCCATTATCAGAGCAGCAATCTCTTCCGCCCGATACCCGCGACCGCCAAGTTCTACTTCTGTATCAGTTCCCAGGAGACGCTTGACTTGCGAGACAAATCTTCCTTCGAGTCCTTCGTATTTAAGTGCCTCATGTCCCACAATCACATTTCCGTAGTCATCAACGGCTATAGCAGAAGGGATCGTTTTGCTCCCTGTCGAGGCGTCTTCAAGAACCTTTACATCGCCCGCAACAAAAGTACCTATCTCAGAAGTGGATGTGCCAAAGTCTATGCCGATAGCATACATGTTTGATACCTCCCAGATTACTTCTTCTTGTCCTTGCCTCTTGAAGGACGCGAGGCTACAACGATTTCCGCTTCCCTTATCAGGCGTTCTCCATAACGATAACCCGGGTTGATCACTTCCACAACAGAACCCCTGGGGAGATCGGCTTCCTTTTCTCTGATGATCTTTGAGAAGTTCATATCTGGTAGTGATCTTTCCTCAGGAACGTACACGACGAACCCTGCATTTGATAATCTTTTACAGAAGGCATCGAAAGCTTCCTTTTCGAGCCCTTCATTGAGTTTAGAAATCCTCCATAGATCATCCAGTGAGGCAACAATCGCCCTTGTCAGGGACTCGCAGGAACCCTCAAATCGCTGTCGTTCCTCACTCATTCGCTGTAAGGAGTCACTAAAAAGGCTTTCCGACCTTCTGATTAACCTGTGCAAGGTAGGAAGATCACTCTCCAGAAACTTCTGTACTCTCTCTATCTTCTCTGTCATCCTTGACTCTTCAGTATTTGAGGAACCTCTCTCTCCTTCATCAGGCTCATAGTTCCTGATCAGAAGAAAGCCTATAGTCATCAACAGCACAGCAGAGCCAGCGAGCAGGGCACTCTCAATCGCGTCAAAAGTAGCACCCAGCATCACAAGAACACCTACGGCGACTATCAGTGCTCCTCCAGCGACAAGCATGACATATCCAGAAATGGTAAAAACTTTGCGTATCAGATCTTGTTCTCTCATGGTAACCTCCTAGATGAAACCTCACAGGACAATCACTCATTCTGGCGATTTTCCAGAATAACACGGTTCGTGTCACCGAAACTATGAACATAGCAGATTACCGGACTATTCTGACTGAGGAGGTGCCCGGTGGATACTCTGGCCATAACAGTAATTGTGATATTCTCAGCTACACTCATCGTGAGTTACTTCAAGTCTACAGCAAAGGATCGATGTCTGAAAGACTTCCGGTCGTTTTCGACTCTTGTGATCCTGAAAAACAGGGAGACATTCTGGGGAAGTATGTATCTGGAGAGCAGTGGCATTGTCCTTGAGTATCCAGAGCCGTATGACAATATCACCCATAGTGAGAAAGGCTATATACTGTACAGAGCAGAGTTCCCAACTCTGCATGGTTTGTTCAGAATCATTGATCAGTTGTCCCCCGACGAGTTGCGTCACAGGGAGCGCACAAGCCTTGTATTCAAGAGAAGCTGGATTGTTAGTGTTCGAAGAATCTTCCGCAACTTCTTCGCTGCGGTTCGTGACGCGATTGCAGACACATTCTCCCTGTTCGTCGGAAGAATTGCCCCTAAGAGTGCTGTTGTTGCAGGAAACCAGAGATATGTGAAGTCTGTTGGAGAGAGCTTCATTGACTATGTTGGCAATTCCTATGACTCGATACTGGAAAGACTGACAGGCAAAAGAGTGATTGTCGAAGTATCAAGAGATGGCAGGTGGGCTGAGTACGAAGGCACAATGAGAAACTACACAAAGGATTTCATAGAAATCATCTCTGCCCATATGCCTGTGAGTTATTCCGTCAAGTGCAGAAAGGGAATGACAGAGGCTTTTGGTATCGCTTTTGTGCGCAACGAAGGTTCTGTGACTATCACCAATCATCGAACTGCTCCCATATCTCTGTCAGTTGCAGGGGGTGAGCCTTTCATGCTCAATGGAGACGAAACAGAACAGGTCTCTAACCTGGAGGAAGAAGCAGTTTTCGATGTGACCTTCGCTACAGAAGTTGATGCAATATTCCCGCGTTCAGAGGCTATTGTACGACATCCTACGGTTGAATTCAGGAGGTCCAGATGAGGCCATATACGATCATGATGGCAGTCTCTT
>CAZSXB010000035.1:0-22573 GCA_964611155.1 uncultured Thermotogaceae bacterium | reverse complement strand
ATTTGAACCCGCGACCACCTGATCCACAGTCAGGCGCTCTGCCAGCTGAGCTACAACCACCACGATACGTCTTGGTGCGCCCGGCAGGATTCGAACCTGCAACCCTCGGATTAGAAGTCCGATGCTCTATCCGTTGAGCCACGGGCGCTGGAGCGGCCGACGGGGATCGAACCCGCAACCCTCGGCTTGGAAGGCCGATACTCTACCAGTTGAGCTACAGCCGCATCGTTACCTGGTCGGGGAGACTGGACTTGAACCAGCGACCTCCTGTGCCCAAGACAGGCGCGCTTCCGTCTGCGCTACTCCCCGCAGCAGATAAAATATACCAGATTTTGGTATCGCCGTCAACACAGGAAAGCCGCAAAGACCAGCACCCATGGGGAATAAGGCGAGCAGTTGATATACCATCAAGGGCGACCCCTTCACGGGATCGCCCGAAATACCTATCCTCGCAAACCCAGTTTGGTAATAAGGTCTTTGTAGACCTCAGGCTTGCTGTTCTTGACATACCTGAGCATCTTTCTTCGCCTTCCAACCAGCTTCAGAAGTCCTCTTCTGGTGTGGAAGTCTTTGGGGTGCTTTTTGAGATGCTCTGTCAGGTGTCTGATTCTGGCAGTCATGATTGCAATTTGCACTTCCACAGAACCAGTATCTTTGTCATGTAGCTGATACTCTTTAACTAACTCTTGCTTGTCAACCTCCATTGTATCCTCCTTATCCTCCTAACCAAGCCAGGGATATGCCCTGACTGAGTATGGGGTCGCACAATTCTAACCCAAAGCTTGTTTCAGGTCAAGTGAGAAGTTCAAACCTTATTCAGTATGTAGAATGAATCCATTCCACGAAAAGCTGCTGACTCGTCCAACTCTTCTTCGATTCTAATCAGCTCATTATACTTGGCTATCCTGTCGCTTCTAGAGGCTGATCCTGTCTTTATCATTCCTGCATTCGTTGCTACTGCAAGATGAGCGATGAACGTATCTTCCGTTTCACCGGATCGATGAGAGATTACGCAGGTCATCCCGTTCTTCTGGGCATAAGAAATCGTGTCAAGCGTTTCAGTAACTGAACCAATCTGATTTAGTTTAATGAGTATGGAGTTGCTGCAATTCTGTTCGATCCCTTTTCTGAGACGCTTGATGTTGGTCACATAAAGATCATCTCCAACAATCTGAATTCGGTTTCCTATTTTCTCGTTGAATTTGCTAAACGCATCCCAATCTTCTTCGAAGAAGGGATCCTCAATACTGATGATCGGGTATCTGGAAATCAGACCTTCGTAGTATACGATCAATTCATCGGCAGTCATCTCTTTGCCATCGATCAGATACAGCTTCCTCTCTTCATCAAAGAACGAGTCTGCGGCACAATCAAGGGCGATAAAAATCTCTTTGCCGACTTCGTATCCTGCTGCATCAATAGCCTTGATTATGTACGAGATCGCTTGTTCGTTATTTCCCAGGTTTGGTGCGAAACCGCCTTCATCACCAACAGACGTGATATGACCGTCTGATTTCAGAAGTTTCTTAAGGTGCTGGAATATCTCGACTCCTGCCCTAAGACCATCAGAGAACTTCTTGAAGCCCGCTGGAACGATCATGAATTCCTGGATATCCAGATTATTGTCAGCATGCTGTCCGCCGTTAATAATGTTCATAAAGGGGATTGGAAGCGTCTTGCTGTTCGCTCCACCGAGATACCTGTAAAGTGGCATACCAAGGCAATCCGCGGCAGCTCTTGCAACCGCCATGGAGACACCAAGAATCGCATTTGCTCCTAATTTGCTCTTACCCTCTGAACCATCAAGCTCGATCAGTGTCCTGTCAAGTCCAGTTTGATCAAAAGCATTCATTCCAACTACTTCAGGAGCTATTACATCATTCACGTTGTCAACAGCCTTGCTAACACCTTTACCGAGAAACCGCTTCTTGTCACCATCTCGAAGCTCCAGTGCTTCAAACTGACCCGTTGATGCCCCGGAGGGAACTATTGCCCTACCAACGGATCCGTCGTCTAGCCAAACTTCTACTTCTACAGTTGGTGTTCCCCGTGAATCCAGCACCTCTCTTGCTAGAATATCAACTATCTGCACATACATACTAAACACCTCCATACTATGCTTCAACCACGCTTCCAACCTCATTTCCCATTATAGCACTGTAAAGATTCCCGTCCTTGAACATATCAAGAACGATGATTTTCACACCGTATCTCCTGCAGAGGGATAACGCTTCGGTATCCATGACTTCAAGACGACGGTTAATTGCTTCTGAATAGGTAATACGTGATATCTTTCTTGCAGAGCTATCTCTCACAGGATCGGCAGTGTATATCCCATCGACTTTTGTCCCCTTGATCAGAAGATCTGCTCCAAATTCTATCGCTTTCATCGCTGCAGCCGTGTCAGTTGTTAGGAAAGGAAGAGAAGTGCCTCCACCGAAAATGACCACCGCACCTGTGTCAAACATCTCATTGATGGCATCGTAATTCATCGCGTTAAATGCCGGCGAGAATGAAGCCGGTGATACCACAACACTCTTGATACCACTGTTTACAAACACGTCTTTCATGTACAATGAGTTGATGAGTGTTCCAAGCATTCCCACATGATCGGCGCTGACGGGGCTCAGCTCCGAAAGGTCCCTGCCTCTAACAATATTACCGGCTCCCACAACTATTCCAAGTTGTACCTTCTCTTCGACTACCTGTTTCACCTGCTTAACAAGGAAAGCAAGACGTTCCGGGTCGAATCCGCGCGAGTCCTGGCCACTAAGAGCCTCACCGCTGAGTTTCAAGAGTACTCTTGTGTTCACCTGTTCACCCCCAACAATAAAAAGGTGAGCAGCAGCTCACCCTCTTATTCCTCACCAACTACCCATCTGATGAACCGACTTACCTTTATGTTCTCACCGGTCTTGGCTATAAGCTCAATCAAAAGATCATTCATGGTCTTACCAGACTCGAAGACATACTCCTGCTCCAAAAGTGAGTTGTCTTTGCAGAAAGCATCTATTTTGCCCTCAACAATCTTATCGAGAACGTGTTCGGGCTTTCCTGAATCGTTCATCTGTTCCTTATATATCTCTCGTTCTTTCTCGAGAGTCTCCTCGGGAATGTCTGATCTGGAAACCCAGCGAGCGCCCATAGCGGCTATCTGCAAAGCAAGCTTATGTGCGAGCTCTTTGAACTCTTCGGTTCTAGCAACAAAGTCAGTGTTGCAGTTCAGCTCGAGCATAACACCGAGTTTGTTGTTGTGGTGAATATACGAATAAAGAATACCTTCGGCTGCCTCCCGTCCTGAAACTTTGTCAGCCTTCATAATTCCCTTCTTTCTCAAATACTCCTTGCTCTTTTCGAAGTCTCCTTCTGTCTCTTCAAGAGCTCTCTTGCAATCCATTATGCCCGCATTAGTCATTTCACGCAATTTCCTTACCATTTCTGTTGTTATGTCTGCCATTCTGTAACCTCCTTCAGCTAGTCCAAGTAGAATTATATATTCAGCAGAGCAATAAAGATCTCAATAATGTTAATGATTTCGCCGGGTCTTTTTCCTGAAGGCTTCAATGACGAACTCCGGTACCCATTCGGAGACATCTCCGCCAAAACTGATTATTTCCTTCACTATGGATGAAGAGATAAAAGAGTATTTTGTATCAGTCATGAAGAACATCGATTCGAAATCTGAGAGCAGTCTCCTGTTCGCATGCGCCATTTGCAGCTCCATCTCAAAGTCAGAAACCGCTCTTAGACCACGAATCACAATCCTGCTACTACTCTCTCTCACGTAGTCCACCAGAAGTCCGTGATGTGAATCAACAGCTATCTCACCCAGAACAACCAGGGACTTCTCGACCATCTCGAGCCTCTCTTCAAGAGAAAACATATACTGCTTATGAGGGTTCATCATCACCACAACAATGATCTCATCGAAGACACGTGATGCTCTTTTGACAATATCAATGTGGCCATAAGTGATGGGATCAAAAGACCCGGGGTATATGGCTTTCATCAGTCGCTTTTCACTCGTAGAACATCAGGAGGATTATCTTCAATAGATCTTCCAAGATTCATCAGGTCAGTAAGGCTCATGTCCCCCAACTCTCTCATCATTGCGTTGTACAATTTGAACCATACATACTTCACCGTGCACTCATCTGTTCGCAAGCATTTCCCTTCCCGCTGTACGCACTCGAAAGAGTTCAATGGATTGTCCAGCTTCATAATTACATCTCTAACGGAGATCTTCTCTGGTGGAATCTTCAATCCGTAGCCACCGTAGCGTCCTCGGATAGCCCTGACTATGCCAGCCTGTCTGAGCTCTCCAAAAATCTTCTCGAGAAAATCTCTTGGAATAGGCGTTCTATTGACAATTTCAACAAGTGAGAGTTTGTCTTCGCCATTCTCTGCGGCAATAGCCAACTCATACAGTGCTCGCAGCGCATAGCTGCTCTTCAGAGTGAAACCCATAGTTCACACCTCCACTTAGTCAGTACTCAGCAAAGCTTCTACAAACAGATCAGGGTCAAAGGGGCGTAGATCGTCAATCTTCTCACCAATGCCGATATACTTGACTGGAATCCCCAGCTCTCGAGAGATCGCGAACACGATTCCACCTTTGGCAGTACCATCAAGCTTTGTGAGAATAATCCCTGTGACTCTAACCGCATCAAGGAACTTCCTGGCCTGCATCAAGCCGTTTTGTCCGGTATTAGCATCTATCACAAGAAGTACTTCATGTGGTGCATCATCTATCAATCTGGCAACAACTCTGTGAATCTTCTTCAGCTCTTCCATGAGATTGTGCCTTGTGTGGAGTCTGCCAGCGGTATCGATGATAACAAGATCCTTCTTTTTGCTCAGGGCATGATTCACAGCGTCATAAGCTACTGATGCAGCATCTGCGCCATGCCCCTGGCTGATGAACTCTGCACCAGTCTGTTCACACCAGTGTCTTAACTGTTCAACGGCAGCAGCTCTGAAAGTATCACCAGAAGCCACCACAACTGACTTCCCAAGCGAAGAATACATCTTCGAAAGCTTCCCGATGGTCGTTGTCTTGCCCGTTCCGTTGACGCCGACAATACTTATTACATGTGGCTGCTTGCTGAAGATGGTTTCAGAAACTCCAATTTCTTCAAGATGCTCAACCAGAATATCTTTGAGTATTTGAACAGCGCTATCAGATCGCTTGGTCCTGCTCTTTAGAGTATCAATGACTGATTCGACTGTCTCAATTCCCATATCAGATAAGATTAGAAGCTCTTCCACTTCCTCGATAGTATTCGCCAGATCACCACCAGAAAGCGCGTCCCTGATGCGCTTGAATACTGACTCCCTGCTTTTGCGGAGGCCGTCTTTCATTCGGGAGAAAAGGCTCACGCTTCTTCACGACCTCTCCCCGCAGGATTATAGGCGTCGAGTAGCTGCTCAATCTTCTCTAACAGAATTCCAGTACCATCAATGATATCAACGCTTACATCAGCAGAGCGGTCCCTGAGCTTGAGCTCTACCTTGTTCTGTGAGAAACTCCTGCCTATTGTAATACGAAGTGGTATACCAATCAGATCAGCATCTTTGAATTTCACTCCCGGAGAAGCATCTCTGTCATCAATTAGCACTTCGTAGCCCTTTTCGAGTAGTTTGTTGTACAGGCCATCTGCAAAAGCGAAAGCATTGGAATCTTGCTTGGCCAGCGGAAGTATCAGGATCTCAAACGGTGCAACTGAACGCGGCCAGATGATACCGTCCTTATCATGTAGCTGCTCAACAACAGCACTAATAGTTCTTGAGATACCCCAGCCATAGCAGCCCATTATAAAAGGTTTCATGACTCCCTCATCGGAATTGAAGAGAGCTCCCATCGCTTCAGAGTATTTGGTGCCAAGGTTAAATATGTGCCCCAGCTCAATTCCTCGGGTTTCCTGAAGAGGCTGGCTACACTTCGGACAGGGGTCACCTTCTCTTACAATCTTAAGATCTTCCCAGCGCTTGACGGAGAAATCACGCCCTTCTCTCGCATTTTTGAAGTGCATGTCTCTCTCCATAGCACCGACAACTGCGTTTCCAATTCTCTTCACCGAGAGATCTGCAATCAGTTCAAACTCATCCGGAAGCCCGGCAGGGCCGACAAAACCCGCCTCGACGCCAAGCTGTTTACTAACTTCATCGGGAGGCACAAGAACGAGCGTCTGATCGCCCATAGCAGCCCTGAGTTTCGCTTCATTCAATTCCTGATCACCGCGTATGAGAACCATGATCTGAGAATCTCTTCCTTTATATAGTAACGACTTCACTACATTGCTCTTATCAACATTCAGAAACCGGGCAACCTGCTCAATCGTCCTGACGTTGGGAGTCATAACTCTCTCAATAGGCAATGCAGAGTCTTCAGTATCAGGCGGAGAGTAGCTGTATTCAGCCTTCTCTTCACTGGCTGCGTATCCGCAGTCGCAAAAGAGAAGTTTCCCTTCTCCTGAGCTGGCAATTACATTGAACTCATGGGACTCGCTGCCCCCAATTGCACCGGTATCCGCTTCCACAACAATATATCGAAGACCGATGCGCTGCATTATCTTTGAGTAGGCAGCGTAGAAGTTGTCATATGCCTTCTTAAAACACTTATAGTCAGCGTGAAAACTGTAGGCATCTTTCATGAGGAACTCTCTTGCTCTCATCAGACCAAATCGCGGCCTTATCTCATCCCTGAACTTAGTAGTTATCTGGTAGAGCGACAATGGCAGCTGTCTGTAAGAATTCAGTTCATTCTTCAAGGTAGTTGTAATGATCTCTTCATGGGTAGGACCCAGGGCAAAGTCGCGTTCGTGCCGGTCACGTAGTTTCATCATGTCTGGACCGTAGTCTTCCCAGCGACCCGAAGTGTGCCACATCTCCGCTGGCTGCATTATCGGCATTAACACTTCAATGCAGCCAATACTGTTCATTTCTTCCCTGACGATCTGCTCAGCTTTCTTCAAGACTCTGAGACCCAGAGGCAGGTAGACGAAAATACCTGCAGCTACCTTCCTGACAAAACCTCCTCTTATTAGTAGTTTGCTACTTACGAGATCTGCATCGGCAGGGGCTTCTCGCAGTGTTGGTAAATAGTATGACGAAAGACGCATAAATTGCTCCTTTCAAAGCGTTGATAAACAGACGTTTTCAGTGTGATTATATCATAGCTTTTCTAACCTGCGAGCGATTTCGCGACGTCTTTGGAGGTCCCTGCCATAACAGTACCATCCTTTCAATGCAGTAATCTTTGGTATAATCATTCTAGCAAATGGGAGGAGGTAGCTCATGAAGCTGAAAGCACTCACTGAGGAAATTGCCAGATATGTCGAAGATGTCAAAACAGCTGCCAGGTACATCGAAGAGAAGATTTCTCAACCACCGAAACTAGCCATAATTCTAGGTTCGGGACTAGGTGATGTTTCAGAGAGTCTGGAGCAATCCTTCGTTATTCCTTATGACGAAATTCCCGGCTTTCCGACTTCGACCGCACCGGGTCATAAGGGAGAACTATTATTTGGTCTCATCTCTGGAGAGCCAACAATGCTAATGAGTGGTCGTTTTCACTACTATGAGGGATATTCAATGCGTGTTGCGACCTTTCCAGTCAGGGTTATGCAGGAACTGGGAGTAGAAACGCTGATAATAACAAATGCTTCTGGCGGACTGGATCCAAACTTCGATGTCGGGCATCCTATGATCATAAGGGATCAGATCAATTTCATGGGAGACAGCCCTCTCATCGGGCCAAACGTGGATGAATGGGGACCAAGATTTCCTGATATGAGTGAACCCTATGACCGTGAACTGGTAGACATCGCCCTTCAGTCAGCAAAGGAACTCGGCATAGGGATTTATGAGGGTATCTATGTTGGTGTTGCTGGTCCTAACTTTGAGACTCCGGCAGAATTGCGTATGCTTCGCCGTTTTGGTGCCGATGCTGTCGGAATGTCTACTGTTCCTGAGGTTATCGTTGCGCGGCATGCTGGAATTCGGGTTCTGGGAATTTCTGCAATAACCGATAGGGCAGTGCCAGATGATCTGAAGCCACTGACTGCTGAAGAAGTCCTTGAGGCTGCCAAGCGTACAGGCTCGAAGATATCCACAATAATCCTGAGGGTTGCAAAGCATCTGGCCAACGATTAGTGCTGGCAGCTCTCTCACAAAGGGCAACTTCTAGCTTGCCTGTGACTTTGAAGATAGTGAAGTGAATAGCCTGTTTATCGATTCCGTGATGGTTTGGTCTTTTTGTTCCAGCGCTTTTTCTATCATCTTGAGTGCATGTATCACAGTGGAATGCTTTCTTCCAATTGTTGAGGCAATCTCGTTTATTGAACGGCCAAGGATATTCTTCATTCCGTAGACGAACATATATCTTGCACGCACGCGTTCTGCGTCCCTACCGGAAACAAGCAGCTCCTCCTTCTCGAATCCGGTGAGTTCTTTTATGCAAGAGAACAGGAGTTCAATTGGCGATTTGGTCTGCCCCGAAAAGCTTCCGACATTCATGCTTTGAAGTACTTCAGTCGCCAGCGAAAGGTCATAATCCTGATCGTAGATTCTTGCCTGGACAATCATCTTAATTATTGCGCCACGTAATCTTCTAATATTCGCGTCTACGTTTCTTGCAAGAAACTGCGCGACTTCATCACTCATCTCAACATTCTCGCGCTTCGCCAGTCCTTTTGCAATACGAAACCTCGTCTCTTCTGAAGGCTCAGAGATCCTTATGCCGAGACCCATTTGAAAACGTGATACGTATCGCTCGTGGAAGTCTTCCAGTTCTTCCGGTGAACGATCTGAGCATATTACCAGCTGTTTGCCTGCATCATGAAGGTGATTGAAAGTATGAAAGAACTCGTTCTGAACACCCTTCTTACCCACAAGGAACTGAATGTCGTCTATTAGCAGGGCATCTGCCTTCCTTCGATATTCCTCTCGGAACCTGTGAACTTCGTTCTTCTTGATCGATACAACCATCTCATTCAGAAACTGCTCACTCGTAATGTAGATGATCCGTTTTTCCGGATGAACATCCATCGTACGACGTGCTATGGCCTGCACAATGTGTGTCTTACCCAGACCGACCCCCCCGTAAATAAACAAAGGGTTATAAGCGCCTGGATTTGAAGAAATCTCTTTTGCAGCTTCAACAAGGAATCTGTTTTCGATTCCGAACTGGAAGTTCTCAAAAGTGCATTCCTCACTCAGATTAGATAACTGCAGTGGCCTCTTTCGAACAAGTGATTCCTGAGTTACTGATTCGCTCTTTGATTCTGAGGAGATGTTCTTATCCTGTATTGTGAAAGACAACTCACGACCAGTTGCAGCTTTTATCGCATTCGTAATCTCCCTCGAGAACCTTGTCTGCAGCCAATCTTTTATGAATAGGTTATCGACAGTCAACTCTACCCTGTCGTGATCAACCTTTTTCACTTCAAGACTTGAGAACCAGTTATTCCAGGTCTTCTTTGGGACAGAATCCCTGAGTACATCAAGTATTTTTCGCGACACCGAAACCTCCAGAAAGCCTTTCTAATGCTGAAGATGACCGAATAAGAATAATCGAGAAATAAGAAGAAGATGTTGCTCAGCATGTCGATGATATCAGATTGATATCCTCAGGAGAACGGACGAAATTTGTGTGCCACTACCTCCAGCGTAGTTATAGATGTTCACCCCAACATCTGATTGTAAAAAGATTCCAACTATTGTGGCTTGTACAAAAACTACCCTGAACAGGTTTCGTGTATGAGCTTACAGCCCCGGGGCACCTTTTTAATATGAAGACTCTGCAAGAAGTGTTAATCTTTTCTCATGTTGACACATCTGTACATGAAAAAGGGCGGGAAACCCGCCCACAGAGGTAATAAACGTGACTACTCTACCTTGATAGCCTGTGTTGGACAGGAATCAGCGGCATCCTGAGCACAGGAGTCTTCTGTCTCAGGAACGATTGTCTCAGCTTTTCCTTCGTCATTCATCCGGAACACATCCGGGCAAATACCTTCACACACACCACACCCAATACAGGCATCCTTATCCACGTAAACCTTCATAAGACACCTCCCAAAGAGATTCAGATTATTATACCATGCTCTTTGCAACGTCAACGAGTATTCTGGCCATTTCCAGGCCAACTCGCTGTTGAGCTTCCGCAGTGCTTGCGCCGACATGTGGCGTACACACAACGTTGTCCAATCCTACGAGTCTGCGTCTTAGTTCATCTGTAGGAGGTTCAACTTCAAAGACATCCATCGCAGCACCAGCAAGTTTCCCCGATATGAGAGAATCGTAAAGAGCCTTTTCGTCCACAATGCCACCACGAGCAGCGTTTATCAGGATGGCACCCTTCTTCATCTTTGCTATTGCTGGTTCGTCAATCATATTCTTCGTATCAGAGCTCTTAGGAACGTGTACTGTCACAACGTCCGAGGCCTCAAGCAGATCACTCAGGCTCTCTACCCGGCCTTCTTCTTCAATAGTTGCAAAAGGATCATAGAATAAGACTTCCATATCCAAAGCTCTGGCCATTCCTGCTACCTGTTGGCCAATTGAGCCATAGCCGATTATACCGATAGTCTTGCCCATAATCTCATTACCTTTGAGTTGCTTCTTCTCCCACTTGCCATCCTTAATCCCCGACGTTCCCCGTGGAATGTGCCTCATAAGTGCGAGAAGAAGGCCAATAGTCAGTTCGGCAACTGATCTGGAGTTTGCTCCTGGAGTATTATAGACTGCAACACTCTGGGCTCTGGCGGCATCTGTATCGATATTGTCAAGCCCTGCACCGGCCCTGCCAATTACCTTCAGGATCTTCCCTGCAGTTATTACTTCAGAAGTGACTTTGGTAGCACTCCTGACGACCAGGAACTCCACTTCAGCCATCCTTTTAAGCAGTTCCTCGCCTTCGAGATGTTCTGAAGTTATCTCGAAGAGACCGCTATCCTCAAGGACTGCCATTGCGTCACTTGCCATTGGGTCATTTACATGGAGATGAAACATTAACAGCCCTCCTTCTCAAGAAACTCCATAACAGCTGCACCGCCTGCTCCATAAGGAACAGAGTGCCCAAGTCTCCTCAAGACTTTCTCAAGAGCAGTGAAGGCCACTACTATGTCAAACCCACTCACATATCCGAGGTGAGAAATCCTGAAGATCTTTCCTTTCATAGATCCCTGGCCTCCGGCAAGGGTTACTCCGTACTCATCGCGCATAATAGACACTATTTTACCCCCGTCCACTCCTTCCGGAACCTTCACTGCTGTAAGGATATTTCCAGGTCTCTTCGAGAATAGTTCCAGATTCAGTGCAGCCACGCCTCTTTGAGTAGCTTCTGCCAGAACCGCGTGCCGGGCCCAGACGTTCTCTATTCCCTCTTCTTTGAGCAGTTTCACTGCAGCTCTTTGTTGATATATCAGGTTAACCGCAGGAGTCCATGGAGCGGGATCCTTTTTGTAGGCGCGTGCATCAAAGTAAAATCTCGGCGTTGTAACCTCTTCTGCTTTCTGAAGAGCCTTGCTGCTAAACGAAGCATATGCAAGTCCAGGAGGAAGCATAAAACCTTTCTGTGAACCAGCCACCACGACGTCGATATTCCATTCGTCTGTCTTCATCGGCTGCGCAACCAGACCACTTATACAATCGACAGCAAGAAGCACATTGTGCCTCTGTGTGACCTTAGAAAAGCCTTCAATGTCCATTACTGTACCTGTTGATGTTTCACTTAGTGTTGCGAAAACGACTGTGGCATCAGGATTCTGTTTCAGTACATCGTCGAGTTCTTCGGGGGAGACAAAATCCCCGTATTCCTTTCGGATCGTAATGGTTTGGGCACCGAATACTCTGCAGAGCTTTTCCCACCGTTCTCCAAACTTGCCTACAGAGACTACAAGAGCTTTCTCGTCTGCAGAAACAAGATTCGCTGCAGCCATCTCCATTGCACCTGTTCCGGTACTTGCAAGCATGAACAGGTCGTTCTCAGTCTGGAAAACGTACTTCGTCCCCTCAATGGCCTCATCCATTATCTTCTTGAACTGAGGCGTTCGATGGTGAATCGTCTCTCTGGCCCCTTCCAGAGAAACTTCATTAGGAACTGGAGTCGGACCTGGAGCAAGTAGATAACCCTTTCGAACAAGTTTTGCCACTTCTGCACCTCCCCATCCTCTCTATAGGTAGTTCTAGCATAATAGCTGGCATATTCTCAACTCAAATATATCACGCTAATCGTTTCGTTGCTGGTACTTTCCTAACAACAGACTGAAGCTGTATGATAATCTTGAGAGACCAATGAAGAAGGTGATTGGATGGAGTTATTGATTATTGCTGTGCTTATGCTCGTAGTTGCCGGATTAGTTGTCCTGATTCTGCTAAGAAAAAAGACGGTAATTACCAGTAGCAGCATTCTTGGACGCATAGAGAGGATTTCGGAACTCACAACAGCAAGACTCACTGTCAAACATATAACAGAGATCAGGAATTTATCGGCACTGAAGAGTATTCTTCCTATTGCTATGCGAAACATGGTTCTCATAGTTCCTGTGAGCATCAGAGGTTACGTAGATCTTCGAACCATGAAGTCAGAAGAACTCAGCGTCAGGATCTCTAAAGACAGTAATTCAATAAACCTGACCGTACCGTCCCCGCGACTTGATCTCAGCATACCTTTGCCAAGTCTAGGTGAAGCTCGCATAATAAACCAGAGCGGAATCCTTGTCAAACTCGGCGACTTCATTAGAGGCGAAGACAGATTTGCAACGATCCAGCGTTCGATGCCGCAGATTGAAAAGGAAGTGAAAGAAGCTTGTCTTCAAGACGGATTGCTTGAAACTGCACAGGACAGTGCACGAAACTTCTTCAAAGGTTTTCTTATTGGCCTCGGTTTTTCAGATGTCAACGTTGACTTCACCAAGCATGTAGAGTCTGAGAACCAGGGAGAAGTACCTCAACAGCGCTGAACATAAGATAGAGAACTGTAGTGGCCATATGGCCGGGGTTTCGTGTGTTATACTAAATCGAAGAACAAGTCTTAACATACATCAACAGGTTGAGTATTTCCTGGTCGGCACTGGAAAGTGAACGGAAACTCTTATGGAGATAGTGATCAGGAGAGTTTTTTGATGATCATGCAAGATTCCCTCGTTTCAGTGAACTCCAGATACATCGGTCTGTGGCAGACTCTTGGCCAATAATCCAAGCAAGCTGTTCGAGGAGGGAGATACATGGACGCACTAGGGAAGCTTTACTCAAGCACTACCATAGTTACTGTCAATGCCTGGGGGAAAATGAACGGTTGTGCTGTAGCATGGATTACCCGTGTCTCACTTGAACCACCAATGATAGCCGTTTCAATCGGGAAACAGCGTTATACACATGAGCTTATGAGTCTTACCGACCAATTCGGGGTCTGTATAATGCTTCCCGATGCACGAAAGACCATCAGCATTTTCGGATCAAAGACCGGTCGTTATTACAACAAATTCGACGGAATAGACTACAAGCTCAGCGATAATGATGTCCCTATTCTTCCAGGCTCGCTTGCTTTTATCGAATGCAAGACGAGGGGAAAGCTTGACGCCGGTGATCACACCATCTTTGTTGGTGAAGTCATGCATCAAAAGGTATTCAAAGACTCTAAACCCCTTCTTTACGGAGAAGGCAGGATGCTATAGTGCTTTGAGGAATGACTATCTTGGTTACAGGACAGGAAGCTGCTCGTATAAGGCTTCCTGTTTTTTATTGCTGCTGAAAGAAATGTCTGTAGGCGGTATGACGTCTTAGAAAGATGCTATAATTCACAGCAGGGGGGTGTTCTGATGAATCTTCATGACGAGTTAAAGGCTGCTATTGACAGTGTTCTGGATCATCTTGAGAAGCAGCGTAAAGAAAATGAACAACTATGGGCACAACTTGAAAGCGCAGAGGCGCGAAATGCAGAACTCGAGGGACAAATCAAGGATCTGCAGGAAACACTTCAGTCAGACAGAGCAAAACTGGAAAACGCAATTGCAAGAATAAGAGAGACCCTGGACTCTGAGATGCGCAGTATTGAGGGAGAATAGTGCATGAAAAGACCAGTAATACTGAAACTCGCAGACAGAGAGTTCAGGTTCTATACAACAGAGCCTGAAGACGTTGTTGGTAATGTATTTCAGCAGATCAATCAGACTTTTGACGAACTTGAGATTGACAAGAGCAAAGTAGAGCTAGAATACGTGCTCACTGCAATGCTCGTGGAGATAACCGCAGACCTTGTGAAGTCCCGTAACGAGCTTGAGCGTTTGAGGGATAAGTATTCAAGCATACTCGAGCAGTACCACAGGAGCAAAAGGAAAATTGACGAATAGAATTGTTGGGATATTCGATTCAGGCATAGGCGGTCTTACGGTGCTTCGCGAATTTCTCAAGGTCTATCCATGTGGGTATGATGTGCATTACGTGGGAGACACTGCTCGTGCACCGTACGGATCAAAGCCACCCGCAACAATAGTTTCCTATGCAAAGGCTATTCTGCGTTTTCTCCTTGCAAGGCAAGTTGAATCGGTCATATGTGCTTGTAACACTTCGGATTCTCTTCTCTCTCGAGAAGAGAAGAATTCCATTGGAGTTCCCTATTTCAGCATACTTGATGCTTTTGCATCAATGATTGAAGAACGTTTGCCTCCTGACTCATCACTGTCACTCATAGCAACAGAGAACACTGTGAGGTCAGGTTCACTATTAAAAGCAATTGCCGCCTCAGAGAAAACCAGGCAAGTCATGCAACAGGCGTGTAAGCTATTCGTTCCGATAATTGAACGTGGTTTCTGGCACGGCAGACTTACCGATTCGGTGATCCGACATCATCTCACTGCCGTGAAGACTTTCAGACCGGACTTCGTTGTTTTGGGATGCACACATTATCCGTTTCTGGAAGAAGGCATCAGGAGATTCCTGGGTCCTGAAGTTGAGATTATCGATCCTGGAAAGCTTGTCGTTGAAAGCTTTGCAGAAGCTAATGGAACGGTCAGTAATTCATCTCTCACAAAGGTTTCTTTCCACGTCAGTGGAGATGTCAGCCATTTCAGAGAGCGCGTTTTCAGGGCAGACTTCATGGATAATACGGTGTATACGATTGAGCAAGACTCTTTTGCTGTTGATTCGGCGAACAGGAAGGTAGCAGGATGAGTGAAAAAAGGAAAACACTCCTTGTTCTTACAGGAATGTCGGGGGCAGGGAAGAGCTCTGCTGTGAGAGTGCTTGAAGACTTTGGCTTCTTCTGCGTGGATAACGTTCCCCCCAGCGTTATGCCTGACCTCATAGAATTGCTCGACCGTCCAGAGATCTCTTCTCTTGCCATTGTGGTAGATATCAGGGCGATAATGAAATTCGGCAATATCGACGAAATCATAAAACATGCCAGGCAACTGAACGAAGGAATAGAGGTCCGGATGGTCTTTCTGGATGCTGACGATGATACACTATTCTACAGGTATTCAAAAACCAGGCGAGCTCACCCATTGCAGCACTTTCATTCTCTTGAAGACGCAATAAGAAAAGAACGTACGATGATCACAGAGCTTGTTCAGAAAGCCGATCTTGTAATAAATACCTCTGACCTTGATATCAAGGAACTGCATACGCGGCTACTTGCAGCAGTAGCTTCAGAGTCACTCGAGTCGCTTCCTATGAGAGTGATCATAGAGAGTTTCGGATATACTGAAGGTGTTCCACACGATGTCAATCTGTTGTTTGACGTCCGTTTTCTGCCCAATCCTTACTATGTCAAGGAACTCTCAGAACTCACAGGAAAAGACAGGAGAGTTGGGATTTTCATCAGTGAGTATGATGCTTTTGAGCCGTGGTTTGACTGTGTATCAAGACTATGCAAGATGACTATTGAAGAGTTCGCCCGCACAGGTAGAAATCAGTTCAAGATCGCTGTTGGTTGCACAGGCGGGAGGCACAGATCTGTCTTTGTTGCGGAGAAACTCTATGAACTTTTCACAGAAGAGAACTTGAGACTCAGCATTTTCCACAGGGAGCTGAGAAACGGTTGAAGAGGGTTGTTCTAATAGGTGGCGGCACTGGAATGTCAACGGTTGCTCGCTATCTGAAATATTACGATGTGAAGTTATCCCTGATAGTCACGATTACCGATGACGGGGGGAGCTCAGGTATACTTCGTCAGATAATGGCGATACCGCCCCCAGGTGACGTAAGGAATAACCTTGTTGCTCTTGCAGAAGACGAGGGCATGCTCAGAAGGCTGTTCTCGTTCAGATTCTCATCTGAGGGTATACAGCGCCACTCTCTTGGCAACCTTATTATCGCGGGGTTATCCGAGATGCTTGGAAGTTTTCCAGAGGCAGTCACCGCAGCCTCTCGCCTCTTAAGAACAAGAGGAGAAGTCTTCCCGGTTAGTGGAGAGGAAGTTCATCTCGTTGCACAATTGGATGATGGAACCACCGTGCAAGGAGAAACTGCCGTAACTCTTTTGGGACCAAAGATTCGCAGAGTCTTTCTGGACAGGGATGTTCAGCCATTGCCTGAGGTTCTTGAATGCCTTGACAACGCTGACATTATTCTTGTTGGCCCTGGTAGTCTATATACCAGTGTTATTTCCAACTTTCTTGTGAAGGGAGTATCAGAATCTTTCTGCAACACGACTGCTGAAGTCGCCTACATTTCGAACATCATGACACAACCAGGAGAAACTGATGGATTCGGTCTGAAGAAACACGTTGATACTCTTGAGAATTACACAAAAAGACCCTTCGATAAGGTCTTCTGGGCGGATGCGTCAAACATAGACAAGAATGTCCTGAAGGAATACGCATCTAAGGGAGCTTTGCCTGTTCAGAACGATGCACCATATGATCAAAAAATAGAGAGGATCGATCAGCTAAGTGTGGAATACACGTATGACAAGGAGTACAAGTACGTGATTCGACATTCTGAAGAAAGCATAATGCAGATCAGCGAGTATCTGGGAATTGCATATGAGAAGAACAACAAGTTTCGCTGAGAAGCTCAAGGCTGAGCTCTTGCATCTACCTATTCAAGATGAAAGGGAGTGCAAGTCCGAGTTTCTTGGGTTCATCAAGTCAAGGGGGGCACTGCGAGTAACGGCTAAGTCCAGGTATCTGGTAGCTGCAACGAACTCAATATCGAGTCTCAAGCGCTTGTTCACCCTTGCAAAGGCTCTCGGTTTCTCCCCTGTTCGTACGCACCTCATACATGAACACAAGCTTGAGCACAAGCGTGGCGGAGAGTTGATCTTCGAGATGAGCAAGCTAGAAGGTTTTCTGAAAGAATCAGGGATATTCATCGGCAGCTCTGTGCTGCCTTCAGCAGTTAAGGCTGATGCGGTGTACCTTGGGGCCTTTGTGAGAGGCCTCTTTCTTGCAAGCGGTTCTGTTGTTGATCCCTCAAAGGGTTATCATCTTGAGATTCTGCTCGATGGCAATGACGATTTTCCCAAGAACGTAAAGAGAGCAGTTGCGGAAGAGTTCAACATTAGACTTGGTTTGATTTCTGTCAGGTCAAGAACAAAGCTTTACGTCAAGTCTTCGGAAGACCTTATTGAACTGCTTTCTGCAATGGGAGCAACGCACTTTGTGACTGCTTTGTCAAAAACTGTAGAAATCAGAAAGGTCCGCGGAAACGTTAGCAGGATGCTTAACTTCCTGACTGCAAACGCTGACAAGTCTGCGACTGCCATGGTAAGACAGGTCAATGCTATAATGATCGTCGACAGACATATTGGACTTTCGAGTCTCCCCGATGAGCTTGAGGCTATTGCAAAGCTGCGACTTGATAACGAAGCCCTTAGTCTGAGAGAATTGGGGGAGATTCTCGAACCACCTGTCAGTAAATCTGTTGTTCACAATCGCCTGAAGAAGATAGAGCGCATGGCTGAAAAACTGGGAGGATCTGATGAGGTGTCCTTACTGCAACAGCCTGACAACGAGGGTCCTTGACTCTCGCTCGACACAAGACGGAACAGCAATAAGAAGACGACGCGAATGTGAGGGTTGCTCTGAGCGTTTTACCACTTATGAACGCTATGAGCAGATGCGTGTCTTTGTGGTCAAGAAGGATGGAAGGCGAGAGCTATTCAATCGAAATAAAGTTCTTGAAGGGATCGTCAAGGCATGCGAAAAACGCCCTGTCTCAGTTGAATCAATGGAAGAGATCTCTGCTGGAATTGAGACGCGTCTTATGAAAGCCGGAAAACATGAAGTTCAGGCACGAGATATTGGTGAACTGGTCATGGATAAACTCCGTG
Source organism: uncultured Thermotogaceae bacterium (assembly GCA_964611155.1). Taxonomy (GTDB): domain Bacteria; phylum Thermotogota; class Thermotogae; order Petrotogales; family Kosmotogaceae; genus UBA9910. The sequence goes on along the minus strand of CAZSXB010000035.1, from coordinate 4,296 downwards.
ACATTGATAGGGTAGCCTACGTCAGATTCGCTTCTGTTTACAGGGAGTTCAGGGATTTAGACCATTTTATGGATATAATCAGTGAGCTGAAGACGGACTTTTCGAAACGCTGAAAGGGGGAAGAACATGACAAAGAAGAAGGTCATATACTTGACCAGAGAGGGTTACGACAGGCTCAAGAACGAGCTTGACACACTTCGCAAGAAACTCATGTATGAGATTGCAGAAAGGATAAAAGAAGCCAGGGAGCTTGGAGACCTCAGCGAAAACAGTGAATACGACGAAGCGAAGAACGAACAGGGCAGAATTGATAGCAGGATTAAGCAGATCGAAGAAACACTTAACAACGCGGAGATCATTGAAGATACTGGAGATCATTCCGTGGTCAAGCTTGGATCAAAAGTATCTCTAATGAATGTCGATTCTAAAGCTGTGTCTGACATGATTATCGTCAACTCGCAAGAAGCGAATATCTTTGAGAAGCGTATCAGTGCAGATTCTCCTGTTGGTCGCGCAGTGCTTTCGAAGAAAGTGGGAGATGTTCTGAGGGTGAAAACCCCTTCGGGCTGGTCAAAATACAAGATTCTTTCGATAAGTTGATGATCTGGAGTTGGTCTAATTGTCAGAAGAAACCAGGAGACAACGTCTAGAGGAAATTGAAGAGCTGCGGAGCAAAGGGATAGAACCTTTTCCGCTGCGTTTCAGAAAAACTCACAATGCAGGAGTGGTCCTGGAAGAGTACGCTCCGCTAGAAGCTTCTCAGACGAGAGAAGATGAGGAACTCTCCCTTGCCGGGCGAGTAATAGCTATCCGCCACCACGGGAAGTCCTCCTTCTTCACCATAAAAGACGAGTCAGGAGCAATCCAGGCTTACATTCGTAAGGATAAGGTTGGCGATGATTCTTTCCAGCTATTCAAGAAGCACGTCAATATCGGAGACTTCGTTGGGATTGTTGGCTTTCCTTTCAAGACACACACAGGGGAGACGTCAGTCTTCGTGAAAGAGTTTCTCATCCTCTCCAAGTCAATACGAACACTCCCCGAAAAGTGGCACGGTCTGAAAGACAAAGAGACCATATACAGACAGCGTTATCTCGAAATGATCTCTGATGAAGATGCCCTGAAACGGCTGAAGACAAGATTCCGGATGATAAGTCTTGCTCGAAGGTTTCTGGAGGATAGAGGCTTCGTGGAAGTAGAAACGCCAGTACTGCAGTTCACGACTGGAGGAGCATCAGCACGACCGTTTGCCACGAAAATCAATGTCTTTGACAGAGACATCTACCTGAGAATCTCTGAAGAACTCTATCTCAAGCGTTATCTGGTCGGTGGATTTGAGAGAGTTTTCGAAATCGGAAAGAATTTCAGAAATGAAGGAATCTCCTACAAGCACCACCCTGAATTCTTGATGATGGAGCTCTACCAGGCCTATGCAGATTACGAGGACATTATGCTTCTTACAGAAGAGATGATCAGTGAGGTAGTCAGAGAGCTCACAGGATCTTACAAGATAGTCTACCAGGGTCAGGAGATCGATTTCACAAGACCCTGGAGGAAAGTTGTGATGACAGACTATGTCAAGGACAAGCTGGGCATAGATATTCTGGAAGACTCTGATGAGAGACTGCTCGAATTCCTTAGAGAGCACGACGCTGTTCCCGAAATCCGCGAACGTGGCCATCTAATTGAGAAATTGTGGGATATGGTGGAGGATGACTTTCAAAATCCTACCTTCGTCATGGACCATCCTGTGATCATCTCACCTCTTGCGAAACAGCACCCGGAAGACGAGCGAATAACGCAAAGATTTGAGCTAATCATATCGGGAATGGAATGTGCGAATGCTTTTTCAGAACTGAATGATCCTGTTGAACAGAGAAGAAGGTTCTTGCATCAGGCCGGTCTTAGAGAAGCAGGAGATGCAGAGGCGCATATGATGGATCAGGACTTCATCAAGGCTCTTGAGTTTGGTATGCCTCCCACAGGTGGTCTCGGAATAGGCTGGGAAAGAATCGTTATGATTCTCACGGACTCGGCATCTATTCGAGACATCATTGCATTCCCTCTTGTAAGACCTGATGCCCAGACCGATACAGATCAGGATATTATGCGGTGCGAGGAGGATCAGAATGAATCTCTACAATAAGATCCAGCTTGATCTCAGAGAAGCTATGAAAGCAAGGGACCAATTCAGAGCAGGTGTTCTGAAAATGCTTGTCTCTGCCGTCAAATACTACCTTGCCTCGTCTGAAGAGACGCGCAGGGCCGAACTCACCGATCAGAAGGTAATTGAGATTGTTAAGAAACAGGTCAAGCAGCGTGAGGAATCTGTGGCTGCCTATGAAGAAGCCAACAGGTCTGATCTTGCCGATAAGGAAAGAGAAGAGGCCCGCATACTTCGAACTTATCTTCCAGCAATGTTCAGTGAAGAAGAGATTGAGAGAATGGCTTCGTCGGTAATTGAAGAGACCAATGCTTCCGGTCCTCATGACATGGGAAGAGTGATGAAAGAACTGATGGAAAGAGCTGAAGGCAAAGCAGACGGCAAGGTAGCAAGCAGAAAGGTTGCAGAATTACTGAAGAACAGGTGATGTGTGAAACTAGACGTTCTCGTTGCTGAAATAGGTAGTACTACCACAGTCCTCAGTGCATTCACTTCTTCTGATAGTGCCTTCAGACTCATTGGCCAGAGTGAATCAAGCACCACGGTCTCTGATGGCGATGTTACTATCGGGATTAATGCTGCTCTTGATTCTCTTAAGGATACTCTTGCGGAGAGAAAGCTTGACTGGGATACTCTTCTTGCCTGCAGCAGTGCTGCGGGAGGACTGAAGATGACCGTCCATGGCCTCGTCTATGACATGACTGTAAGAGCGGCAAAGGAAGCTGCCCTTGGTGCAGGTGGAGTCATCAAGCACGTTACTGCTGGAAAGCTCGGGAAATCTGATATTGAGAGAATTCTTGAGATACAACCAAAGCTCATCCTTCTTGCAGGTGGAGTCGATTATGGAGAAAGCGACACGGTCCTTTTCAACAGTAATGTTGTAGCACGTCTTGATATTGATGCACCGGTTATCTTTGCGGGCAATTGCGCTGTTGCATCTGAAGCCGAAGTGATTCTGCGGTCTTCGAGTAAGGATGTCTATGTAAGAGAGAACGTCTATCCCAGAATCGATGACCTCAATGTTGAGCCGACACGCGAAGTGATCCGCCAGGTGTTTTCCGAGCATATTATCAAGGCTCCTGGTATGGAGAAAATCTACTCCGTAGTTGATAGAGAGGTCATTCCAACACCGGCAGCTGTGATGATCGCCACAGAACTCCTGTCTGACAGATTTGGTGACGTAATGATGGTTGATATTGGGGGTGCAACAACAGATGTAGACTCTGTTACTGACGGTGATCCTGAGATTCAGGCGAAACTGATCAGCCCGGAGCCAAGATCAAAGAGAACTGTTGAGGGAGACCTTGGTGTATATATCAACGCAAGGCATGTCGCCGACAGTATCGGAAGAAGCGAGCTTGCGAAGGAATTTGACATGCTGGATGAACTGATGACTAACGTGTCTCCTTTTCCCGGATCGGATAGACAGAGTGCCTTTGTTTCGCGACTAGCTTCTCATTGCCTTGAAATGGCTGTCCGCAGACATGCGGGCAGAATCAGAAGAGTTTTCGGTTCAACAGGCAGAATCGATGTGGCCGAAGGCAAAGACCTCACGGCTGTAAAGATGATAGTTGGTACTGGGGGAATTCTTGCTCGATCTAATGGTTCCTGGGAACTGCTTAGAAGAGTGAAGACTTATCGGAGGAGGTTCCCCCAGGAGTTGCTTCCAAATCATGACATCCAACTGGCTATTGACAGAGAGTATATTGCAGCTGCTTGTGGCGTTCTATCAATGCTTGATAAGGAAGCAGCAACAAGAACCCTTGCAAGCGCGCTTGAGATAGTGTAGACAAGGTTTCTGTTTAAGTTGCATTGTGTCATCTCCAGTGCTAGAATGACTTTACGCGGGTGTAGCTCAGCCGGTAGAGCATCAGCTTCCCAAGCTGAGGGTCGCGGGTTCGAATCCCGTCGCCCGCTCCATATAAAAGTCTGAGTATAATCTGCTCTTCCGATAGTTAATCCCTCTGTACTCGTACATCGCTTTCAAAGAAGGCGAGATGCTCCGACTGCTTACTGGTATGACAGCATGATCAGGTGATCTTCAGCTGTCTGAGAGATATCTTCTCTATTCTTGCAGGGCCTGCTTATGAAACGGATAAATAACAAGAGTGTAACAAAACGTCTCCTCTTAC
>CAZSXB010000034.1:0-22703 GCA_964611155.1 uncultured Thermotogaceae bacterium | reverse complement strand
GATGCAGATACGTGCGCAGATACCCAACGACATTGTCACGATAATCCAGGGGATAGTGATCTTCCTTGTGGCTGCCGAACGCATTGTGGCAACCTTGATTGAATGGAAGCAGCGAAAGAAGGTGACAGCATGAACTGGTTAGAGGCTATTCTCGCGATTCTTGTTAACCCGCTCTTTTACCAGCTCACCTTGCTCGCTGCAACACCGCTGATTTTCGCCAGCCTGGGGGGAGTCTACAGCGAGATAACAGGTGTTGTGAATATCGCTCTCGAAGGAATAATGCTTATGGCGGCTTTCAACTCGATAGTCTTTACATACCTTTCAGGCAATCCCTGGATTGGTCTTTTGATGGCGATCGTAATCGGAGTAGGGTTCACTTGGTTCCATGCATGGGCAAGCATAAAATGGTCTGCCAACCAGATTGTAAGTGCTACAGCGCTGATTATCATCGCACAAGGTGTGACATCATTCCTTATGGTACCAATTTTTGGTCACCCTGGACAGACTGATTTCGTAGGAAGAGTTCCGGCAGTTGAGCTTCATTTTCTCAAAGATGTTCCATTCATCGGACAGATATTTGGTTCCATGAGTCTCTTTGTTTACCTTGCGCTGATTGCAGTGGCAGCAACCTGGGTACTGTTATACAGAACTCCGCTCGGCCTGAGAATGCGAGCTGTGGGCGAAAATCCTGAAGCAGCTGATACATTGGGCATCAATGTCTACAGAATTCGTTACTTTGGCGTCCTCATGAGCGGCGTCATGGCAAGCTTTGCAGGTGCATTTCTCTCGTTGGGACAGCTGGGCAGGTTTGTGGAACTGATGACGCATGGTAGAGGCTTCATAGCGCTGGCTGCAATGATTATCGGAAACTGGAACCCGGTTGGAGCTCTTGGTGCATCTCTTCTCTTTGGTGCCTCGGAGGCCATGAACCTTCAGCTACAGAGCAGCACGATTATAACGGTCTCCGCAAACGTGAAACCATTATTCAACATGATACCCTTCATAGTTACGCTTGTCGTTGTAGGAGGGTTTATTGGAAGGACTAGAGCACCTGCTGCATCCGGTGTTCCTTACGAGAAAGAGTCAAAGTAGTATTTGCAGGGTGAATGCTAGACTCTATCAATCACCCTGGATAACCTTTCCATGACCTTAGTGCGGCCCATGAGATAGACGACATCTATCATTTCCGGGCCGTCTTTTCTTCCAGTGATGGTTTTTCTCAGAGAAGTGTAGAAGGCTTTGCGATCAGGCGAGGCTCTCTTCACAACACCTTTCAGCACAGATACTATTGTATCCGGACTCCATTCATCCAGTTCCTCAAATTCCTGCCTCATCAATGAGAAAGCTTCCAGAACACTTTCATCGATGTGATCATCAAGAAGAGAGTCTTTTGGGATGTCCTCAAAATATAGTGCCATCTTCTCCGGGAATTCTGACAGGAGTTCCACTCCATTACGCACGCTGTTAACGGCTTTTCTAAGCCACTTCAGGTTGGCCTCTGCTTTGCGTTCAGTCAGCAGACCAGTTTCCACAAGGTGCGGAATGGCAAGACGCGTTATACTGTCGATATCCGATTCTCTCACATAGACGCCATTAAGCCATTGTGCCTTCTTCTCGTCAAATATCGCAGGACTCGAATGTACTCTTGCCAACGAGAAGAGTTCTATCATTTCGTCCATCTTGAAGACCTCTTTCCCATCAGGATGCGACCAACCCAGAAGGGCCAAGAAGTTCGAGAAAGCATCAGGCAAGAAACCTCTCTTCCTGAAATCCTCAACGGAAGTGTGGCCGTGTCGCTTGCTGAGTTTCTTACCGTCCGGACCGAGAATCATTGATAGGTGACCGAATTTGGGCATGTCTACTTCCATTGCTTCGTAAATGGCCATCTGCTTCAACGTGTTGGAGACGTGATCATCACCTCGCAGAACATGGGTTATCTCCATCAGGACGTCATCTACAACAACCGCGAAATTATAGACAGGAAGACCTGTAGAACGAACAATTGCAAAGTCTCCCAAGGCTCCTTCTTTGAAAGCTATTTCTCCTTTTACAAGGTCAATAAAACGGTACTCCTTCCTTGGCATTTCAAGAAACAATGCTGGAGAAAGGCCCTTGGAAGAGAACTCTCGTCTTCGTTCCGAGGTATCAAATTCAGCAAACATATCTTTCGAGTAATGAGGAGCTTTGCCTGCTTCCAGCAGTCTATCGTGTATCAGTTCGATCTCTTCGGAATAGGCATACACTTCGTAAGCCTTCCCTTCCAGAAGCAGCTTCTCAGCAATTTCCTTATAGTTAGTGGCTCGTTCGCTCTGCCGGTACGGGCCAAAAGGTCCGCCGATATCTGGACCCTCATCCCATGCAAGACCCATCCACAGAAGCGATTCGATCAGTTGATCTTCGTGCTCTTTCTTTGAACGCTCCAGATCGGTGTCTTCAACTCTCAGAATAAACCTTCCACCTTCGTGTCGAGCATAAAGGAAATTGAACAAAGCAGTCCTGGCTCCCCCAACATGAAGGCTGCCTGTTGGACTTGGGGCAAATCTAACTCTGGTCATTGCTCTTCCTCCTGCGTATCAGAGTCTCATAAAACAACAATGCACTAATTGTCTTCCCATCGCGGATTGTTTGTGAACGTACCATTTCAAGAGCTTCATTCAATGACAGGATTACCGTCTCCAAGAACTCTCCTACATCGGGAGCGGGGTCTGCAACTTTCTCAACCTCTGCACAATAGAGGTATATTATCTCATCTGTAAAGCCAGGAGACGAGCAAAACAAAGTCATAAGCTTATGCTCTTTGATGTTGTATCCTGTCTCTTCGAGCAGCTCTCTTCTCGCACAGTCTGCAGGATTCTCACCCGGGTCCAGGCGTCCTGCAGGAATCTCCAGCAAGTACTCACCTATGGGAAATCTATACTGCTTAACCAGCACCACGTTTTCTCCGTCAAGAGGAAGCACTCCTGCGGCACCGACGTGTCTCACCACTTCTCTTGTGCCTCGGGTTCCATCAATCAACCTGACATCGTGTTTTTCCACGTCAATGATTTTGCCGCTGAAGAGCTTCGTAGATCTTATAGACTCTTCCATGTCAATGACCCTTCATCAGGAAGGCAAGGGGAAGGAGTTCAGAAACCGATGTGATTATCTCTTCATTGTCACCTGCGAGTATCACTTCAAAGTCCCCAAATTCACGCATAAATTGCCTGCATGCTCCACACGGAGGCGTTGGCTTCGCAGAGGATGAAACTATGGCAATTGCCGTAAAGCGTCTCTTCTGCTTGGCCACGGCAGCCACTATTGATGAACGTTCCGCACAGATGCTCAATCCAAACGAGGAGTTCTCGACATTGACGCCAGTAATCACTTCTCCATCGCTGGTCAAAAGAGCAGCGGCCACGGAAAAACCCGAATAGTGTGAATATGCGTGAGGCAGGGCCTCACGGGCCTTCTGAATCAGGAAATTCTTCGTCTTCTCGTCCAGTTTCTGCTTCTTCTCGGTCAATTCTCAATCGCACCTTTTCTATTTTGTTCTTCCCTGCAGCAAGTATCTCGAAAGTGAACCCGTCAACTCTCAATGTCTCGCCAACTGCAGGAAATCTCTCAAGCACTTCAAGGAGAAATCCTCCAACCGTCTCAAAATCGGTATCCGGGAAATCCTTGTCCAGCTCACGTTCTATGTCGTTAATTGGTGTTATTCCGTCGACAATGTATTCGTTATCATTCACTCTCTCGATCGTTATCTCTGAATCAAGATCGTATTCATCAAGGATCTCCCCGGTAAGCTCTTCGATTATGTCTTCCATAGATATGAGCCCTGCTGTCCCCCCATACTCGTCGATCACTACAGCGAGATGGTTTTTCTCTTCAATGAACTCTTTTAAGAGATCATCAAGCTTCTTTGTCTCCGGAACAAAGAATGCAGGCCTCATTATCTCTTTGACGGGAGTATTGCTTAAGATACTCTCCGTGTTCGAACGTTCACTCATGAACTTCAAGAGATCCTTGGCAAAACATACTCCCACAATCCTGTCAATACTCTGTCGGTAGACAGGAATCCTGGAATACCCTTCGTTCTCGATTATACGCAGCAGTTTCAGCAACGGTGCGTTTTCATCAAGCGCCTCGATCTCGACACGCGGTGTCATTATCTCGTTCACAGATATATCCTTAAGCACTAGTGCACGTTTCATAATCTTGCTCTCATCAGGCTGCAGAACACCTTCCTGATGTCCAGTATCAACAGCAAGCACTATCTCGTCCTCTGTAATGAAAGGTGTATCAGATACCTTACGCCCTCCCAACAACACAATAAAAGCATTGGATATACTCAGCAAGAACTTGAGAATTGGCTCAAGAATGGCTGTGAATACGGCAATCACCGGCACAACCCTCATGAAGACCTTTTCGGGATTCTCCCTGGCATGTATTTTTGGAGTAATCTCACCAAAGACGAGCACCAAGAAGGTCATTATCCCGGTAACCAGAGCCGCTGCAATACCTTCGGAAGTCTCAGGCAGCAGTCTTAGAGCCAGGAGTGTGGCCACAGCAGAAGCAAGTATGTTAACCAGGTTGTTCATCACAAGCACCGCTGTTAGCATCCTATTGGGTTTTTCAATGAACCTTCGAACTGTTTTCGAGAGCTTCTTCTCGTCTTTTCCTTCGGTTAGTTGTCTCAATCTCAGTTTTCCAACAGCCATGAGAGCTGTTTCAGAGCCAGAAAAGAAACCTGACAGGTAAAGCAATCCGATAAGTATTACTGAATACAGGAATATAGCCGACGGGTCACCGTCACTAGGCGGCACTTCTGTTTCTCACCTCTCTTGTTCTTTGGTCAAACTCAGAGACCTCTATGTAATATAACACAACTGTATTCCATTAGACGATTTAATAGCAAACCAATACAACCAATGCAATAACAAGCCGCGATGAAATCACATCCGTGGCAGCAGGGCGGTCGCCAAACCAAAGTATATCAGGAGGCCGGTGGCATCAACAATGGATGTTATCAACGGGCTACTTGCGACCGCAGGATCTACTCTCAGCTTTGTAAGTATGAAAGGCAGTGTTGCGCCGATGATGTTGGCAACGACCACAATCGCCATCATCGAAAGCCCAACAACAACACCTACCTGGTACCCCCCTCTTGTCAGGCCCAGCGCCCAGCTGGCTACTCCCATTGTCAGGCCCAGGAACATCCCAACAGACAGCTCCTTTACGATGGTGAAGAACCACCTTGATAGTTTCACGTCACCGGTTGCGATAGCGCGAACTACAAGTGTCGCAGACTGAGCTCCTGCGTTTCCTCCGCTGTCTATAAGCAAGGGTATAAAGAAAGCAAGTGCTATGACTGATGCGAGTGTCTCCTCAAAGGCAGCGATCACACTTGAGGAAACCAGATTCACTACGACGAGAATTACCAACCATCCTATCCTCTTGGTGTAAAGCGACCATATACTGGAATCCCTGTAACTCATCTTCAGTGGCCGGACGGCAGCTGTCATATGGAAGTCTTCGGTGACCTCTTCTTCCGCAATGTCAAGAACGTCATCAACCGTAACTATACCCAGTAGTATTCCATTCGAGTCAACGACAGGCAGGGCAACGAGGTCATATAGCTGGATGAGTTTCACAGCTTCCTCTCGGTCTTCAGAAGCGACTATGCTGATAAACCTGTGGTCCATTATATGTTCTACAGTCTCGCTGGGATCTGCTAGTATGAACTTTCTAAGATCCAAAGCATCCAGCAATTGCCATGATGCATTGGTGACATATATTGCATTGATCGTCTCACTATCTTTTCCCATGTTTCGAATATGGTCAAGTGCCCTGGCAATCGTCCAATCAGGTCTGACTGCAACGTAATCCGGGGTCATCAATCTGCCGACACTTTCCTCAGGATACCCAAGAAGGACTCTTGCTTCCTTCAGGTCACCAAAACTCAGGAGGTTGAGCAATCTTTGAGTTACCTGGCCTGGCAACTCCTCCAGCAGATCTGTCCTGTCATCAGGCTTAAGATCAGCAAGTAGTTGCCTGGTCTCCTGGTCGGTCAGATCCATGAGCAGAGCATCCCGTTCTCTCGACTCAAGATAGGAAAAGACGTCAGCAGCAAACTGCCTTGGTAGAAGTCTGAACACAATAACTCTGCTGTTCTTGTGAAGCTCAAGTAGCAGATCAGCTATTTCAGGCGCGGGTTTGTCAGAGAGAAACTTCCTCAATTGTGACCATTTTCTCTTCTCAACGAGTTCTTCTACGATTTCAATAATGTCCATGGCTACCCGCTCCTTTCTGTCGTCTTCTTTCGCAGCATTAGATGAGAGCCGAATGTACTGCGCATTCTTATTTTATCACCCGGAAGTCATCGAACTCTGCAGATAACTGGAGCATTGTTCCCTTCTCACGAACTCGCCATAGCTTGTCGACCATTCGGGGTCTTTTCTTGGTAGTATTGTTTGAGAGGTGATCCGATGGTTCCGCTGATATTCATAATTGTTGTTCCAGGAATTATCGCACTGGCCCTGGTAATCGGAAACACGATGCTTCGTGCTGCAAAAAAGAGATACGAAAGCTCTATGCCTGAAGAAGGTGTAATGGTGCCGGCAGGTGATCACCGTCTTTTCGCACTGGTCAAAGGCGAGGGAAGACCGCCTGTGGTTTTTGAGAACTGCCTGGGTGGTCATGCTTTTTTGTGGTCACATATTCAGGAGAAGCTATCACAGAAGACCACCACTATCTCCTATGATAGAGCTGCAAACGGATGGAGTGAAAGCCGCAAGGAAAAAGCAACCAGTGACGCCGTTGCGTTTGAGCTAAGAACGGCATTGAGAAACCTTGGGTTTGAAGGACCTTACATTTTTGTTTCCCACTCCATAGGGGCAATCTACACTGAACACTTCGCAAGGCTATTCCCCGAGAGCGTTGCTGGTATTGTATTCGTTGATCCAATAAGCACAGATGTACGCCGCCTGGATGAAGTGAGTAGCGCAGCGAGCAGCAAGTATGGAACCACAGAAGCAAAGATAAAAAGAAACCAGAGATCAGCAGCGCTTTCAAAGATCGGAATAAAAGCCTTGTTAAGGCATTCTCTTCAGAAAGGACTTGGGTTGGACCGTCTCCGGCTCAACGAAGAACACAAACGGCTCCTTATAGACTACTATATCCTTCCGAGACCCTATGAAATCTCTGCTGCAGAGATGAGCAACCTGGCGGAGAGTTGTGAGCTCATAACTGGTCTAGGACCTTTTCCTGATATCCCAATAAAGATCATACACCATGACCCCAAGAGATATATTGCTCGTCTCATGACTGATGGTTACACAATGGAAGAGGCAAAAAAAGTGGAAGAAACCTGGCGGAACCTGCATCATGAGATGCTGGATCTATCTGCCTTGTCCGAGTATATTGAAGCAAAGGAAAGCGGGCACAGCATTCTCTACGATGATACAGGAATCATCACAAATGCAATCGAAGACATTCTAACCTCTAAAGAACCCGAGCGCTTACAGGAAGGAGCTTCGAAAGGTGATTAGTCATCTGGCTCGGATCTAATCCCCAGTGCCCTTGCACGTTCAACCAGGGTGGGGTGCGAGTAGTTGAACAGGGCATAAACAGGATGAGGATTGAGATTCGATAGGTTGTGTTTGGCCAGATTCTTAAGCGCAGAGATCAGGTGTTCACCAGATCCAAGGGCTTCTGCACTATATGCATCTGCCTCAAATTCATGCTTCCTGCTTTGACCATTCACAAGTGGCTCCAGAAAGAAATCCAGCGAGCTCAAGAAGACCAGAGCATAGAGCATGGAAGTGTAGACCTTCGAAACACCAAACGCACTTTCCAGAATTCCTGACGTTACGATTGCCCAGGCAAGTAAGAGCATCCCGAGCATAATGAAAGAACCCAGGAGAAATCTACGCAAAATGTGGCCAAGTTTGCTGTGACCAATCTCATGAGCAACGACTGCGGCTATTTGATTTTCATCAAGGTTCTCAAGAAGATTGTCATAAAGCACTATCTTCTTCGTCTTTCCAAGACCTGCGAAAAACGCATTCGAGTGACGGGAACGTTTGGATGCATCCATTAACGAGATCCTTTTAACCACAAATCCTGCGGATTCTGCAAGTGATTCTATTCGTTTTCTCAGAGACCCTTCTTCCAGAGGCCAGAGTTTGTTGAATAGCGGTACGATAACAATCGGGAAGATCCACGTGACAATCAGTTCGAACGCCAAAAAGACAAGCCAGAGCAATACCCACCAGAATGAAAATGTCGTTATCAACCACATAGATACCCATACAAGACCCGTACCGATTAGAGCCGCAATAACCAGGGATTTGATCGTATCAAACACGAAAAGACGGGGAGTTGTGCGGTTGAACCCATGCTTTTCTTCAACAACGAAGACAGCGTATATCCTGAACAACAGGGACACTGCAAAGAACACTCCTGCGAGAATTCCGAGCATCAGAAGAGCCTGAAGGAACAATGAGTCTGTGGCTCCTGTAGAAAACGTCTCTAAGTGACGAAATCCGTACATGACAAAGTATAACCCCAGGAAGAGGGTGACAATAGAGCGAGTCACCCCAAGTTTTATCTTGTCAGCTGTGTACGCTTTGGATCTCTCAAATTCCTCATCGCTGATCTTGTCTTCAAGAATCCCCGGGATAGAAGCCTTCTTGCTCGTAGAGTGCTTAAGGTTAATCGCCTCAAGAAGAATACTGACCAGGCTCGAGAAAACATAGACAAGAACAAGAAGAACCATGAACCACATCAATCTCACCCCGTATGCTTTCCTGGATTACCTTACATAAGCCGGCTATTTGAGACTGTTAGACATGAACCATTCGTAGAGCTCGGGGTTCGAGTATGTTGGAGTCCATGAGTCATGTTCTGCGTCTGGATATATTGTGAATCGCACTTTTCCACCGTGAGACTCCAGGTAATCAACCAGGACGCGGGATTCCTTAACCGGGACCAAGGGATCTTTCTCTCCATGAAATACCCATACGGGGACGTGTACTATTCGATCAAGATTCTGTGGAAAACCATTCAAAGGAAAACCTCCACCGCAGACTGGAGCAATGGCCGCGAAACGTTCTGGTTCTTTAACCGAAAGATGCCACGTCCCGTACCCACCCATACTCAGACCGGTCAAATATACGCGCTTTTGATCTATACTGTAGTTTTCGATCACGTGATCGAGTAGTACAGTAAGCGAATCTGTTAGTTCTGGCCACCAGAGATCTTCAGGACATTGTGGTGAAACTGTGACGAAGGGGAAATTATCGATCTCATCCACCACTTTAGGTATTCCGTGTTTCATGATTCTCTCAATGTCGTCGCCACGCTCCCCTGCACCATGAAGAAAGAGAATCATTGGCCATCCGTCTTCCATCTCTTCCGGATAACCCTTCGGCAAAGTCAGATGGAATCTGAAGTAATGCTCATGTGGCAAAACCTTTCTCATTTCAGATTTCTGCCTCTTGATATTGATCACTCCCGATCGTCGTTTTTGTGTTCCTGGTTTAATCAAATTACAGGCGTTAGAGTTCCGCCAGGAAGAGCATCTTGAATTCGTTCACAAGCTAACCAGCATTCGTTTTCCAGGTGATCGAATTGCTCGCATTACTTTCTGGCTACTCACAGACACTCTTTTCAGAAACCTGTGAGATCTTACTGGCTCAACCGACGGCGCGTGAAATCTCAGTCCGCAACTATTGCCTCTCACAGTCTAAACACAGGAACCTGGTCAGGAAAGCAGGCGCTGGCAATCATCCATTAACGCCATTTCTTGAGCATTCAATCCCTTCTTAACCCTTTGTCATACTCATGAAGGCATTTTCCCTCCAGAAGTGTGAAGAGACCCTTTACCCTCGTCATTGTTTCAGTAGCGAGATTCTGAATGACCATGCCCCCTGTGACCGTTCTCCTGGATATCGCGGATCTCAAAACTCTTTCCAGAGATCCTGCCAGATTCTTTACCTGGCGTAAGTCTTTCTCCAAAGGTTCTTCCGAGTACAGCACAGAAGACTTCCATAATAGCTTGGCTGTGCTGTCAAGGATTTTTCCGAGCACTTCATAGTCTGCAAGCCATGGTGAAAGCTCCTGGGTTAGTTCAGCAGGAAGGTTCTCTCTCAGGTTAGAAGCTCCGCTGCTGATCCTTTCTGATTCGTCGAAAAGCTTCTTGACTGCTTCTGCCCATTCACCCTGCTTGAATAATCTGCGAAATTCTCCTACCACCTTCTGGGGTTCTTTAGGTTCTGAGGGATTTAGAGGACTCTGCGTATTGTACTCAGCAAAATGCAACAGGTCTTCATTGTATTTCGGGCAGGTTTCGGCTATCGCAGTCATCCAGGCAACAACAGGGTCGTACTCCACTGGATTATTCATGAACCTGGAAGCGGCTCTGATTGAAATCATCGACGCGTGGGCCTGGTTCATGGGATTCAGCAGAACTCCTTTTGCATATCTGGCAATCTTTGGATCTCTCCCGACATAGGGACCAATATGCAACTCCGGAACCATTGTTGCATCGTTAACAGGATAATTATCCCAGTAGAGTACAGGCCTTCTTAAGGTTGCATAGATGTGTTTCGCATCGTCCTTGGGAATCTCAGACGAGCAGACCTCCGGGCCTGTCCACAGCACAACAACCTGTTCATCGAGTAATTGACCCAACTCGCCTAAGTACTCATTATTCGTGTCACCATGGTAAACCGTTGGACAGACAATCGTCCTGATTTCAGGATAAGTCTCTTTTAGCGAGGCAAAGACATTGTTCACCAGCGTTGCCTGTGCAGATGCCAGCGAAGCGAAATTCTCCCGGTCATACTGGTTTGTAAGATTCAAAGGTATGTCATCAAAGAAGATGCCAACGGCCTTAACACCTATCTGGCAGAATCTCCTCAGTTTGTTCAGCAGGAGCTCCGCGTCCTGACTATTTCCATATGATACCGACAGACCTGGACTTACAGTAAAACCGATATCAACTCCTGCCGTCTCTCCAGCAGTCACCAGTTCCCTGAAACTGCCAACAAACTCGTCAGAATAAGCCTCACGCCATCTACTTCTGTGAAAAGGATCGTTCTTTGGTGCATAAAGATAAAGATTGCACGATCTCTCCCCAAGGAGTTCGATAATCCTCTTTCGCTCATGAAATGCCCACGGTCTGCCATAGAATCCTTCAACAACGCCCCGGATCTCGAAGTAATCCATCTAAGACCTCCCAGGTGCTGGATTTGCTGATTGCTGATCTGTTTAGTTAAGCAACAGGAAATCTGCTACTTGCATTGTTATAGATTCTACATCTTTTCTACACAGATTCGAACCCTATCCAGATAATTCTAGAGCTCATACTTCCTGAGAAGATCATCAAGCGCCTCTCTGAGTAGTGAGGACTCGGTCCGCTCAGTGATTCTCGCTAGCTTTGAAAGCTTTTCCAGTTGCGAGCGTAGGTAATAGTTGGTCTTCGTTACCATTTTCTGTTCTCTTTCACTGGGAGCAAAAACCACCCTGTTTCTCCCCTGTTTCTTTGCCATACGAAGTCCTTCCGACAGAAGATTGAGAAGCTTTTCGACAGTCGCTGTGTTTCGAGGCATCTCTGCTACAGCACCTGTCACGGTAACCTTTACAGGGACGCCGTTGCAGGTCGTTGTCCATTCAGAGATCGTCTGACGAATCTCTTCAAGCTCCATCAGGATATTCTCGCTTCTATACTCCGTTGAGTATACAAAGAACTCGTCCCCCGTTCTTGTCATGTACGTGTTCTCTGGAAGATTCTTCCTGAGAAGACTTCCTATGAATACAAGAACCGTGTCACCACAATCTCTTCCGAATTTGTTGTTCAGATCTTCAAAGCAATCGATGTCCAGTGTTCCGACTGTCAAAGGACCCTGGTAAGCAAGTTCCTCAAGTTTGTCTCTAAGATCGTCGATCTTTCCAGCAAATGACATACTGATTCTCACCTCCAATAATATATGTATATAAGTATACATATATAACTATACATCTGTCAACTATGACAGAGAACAATAGATACGTTTC
The DNA here is from genome assembly GCA_964611155.1 of uncultured Thermotogaceae bacterium. Taxonomy (GTDB): domain Bacteria; phylum Thermotogota; class Thermotogae; order Petrotogales; family Kosmotogaceae; genus UBA9910. The sequence continues at coordinate 10,667 of CAZSXB010000034.1, read as the reverse complement.
TTCTCGCCAAACCACTGAAAGTATTTCAGAAGATAACTATCGGGAATTCAGGCCCTGTTGAAAGTGATTTTCGGGAATTCTGGGTATTCAGGATTTCTCTGCTCGTCGTCGACTGTCCGCCTGGTTTCGACATCACAACTATGGAAGGCAGATAATTGGGGCCGGTTCAAACCTCGTCTTTCATGAGTGTTATTTCTAGCTGCTTGAGCGCTGATTCGCCATCTGCTGTCGCATAGTTTTCGCACCTAGCGAGCTTATCGCTGAGGAATATGAAGCTGAGCGAACTGACCTGGTATGCTTCAGGGAACTGAAGAATGTCTTCATGTTCTTTCGGAAGCCTGAGAAAGAAGAGATGAGGTCTTCTGTGGCTTCCTCAAGTTCAAGCAAGTTCATCTGGCGCGGTCTGAATGTGAAAAGAGGAAATGTCTTCTGAAGCCAAAACTGCTCATTGAATAGGCGTTTTTCTGCTTTCAGTCTCTCATAGACTCTCGTGCCCGGATATGGAGTAAGGTGTGTGATGTTTGGAATGTCAATCTGGCTTTCCTGAATGAAATCCTTCAGCCTCTTGATACTTTCCCTGGTGTCATAATCAGTACCGATTATGAAAGAACCCATGACGCTAATGCCTTGATCGTGTATTCTTCTGACAACATCCTTATAGAATTCTATGCCTTTCTTGTAGTTTAGCTTCTTGTTCAGTGCCCTGAGAACTTCAGGGTTTGTCGACTCGAAGCCAATAAACAGTAGAATACATCCACTTTCTCGTGCCTTCTCTAGAAGAGAAGAATCGTCGGCAACGTTCACTGATGCCTGTCCCATCCATCGAATCCTGTGAGACCTGAACAATTCAAGAACCTCTTCAGTCCTTTGCCTGACTGGACTGCCAGGGCCAATGAAATTATCGTCAACCAGGAAAAGCACTTCCTCGTAAAGTCGTTCAAGTTCCTGGTCTATCATCTCAAGTGGCTTGAATCTACATACTGCTCCGTGAAACCTGGTTACAGAGCAAAAATCACAGTCGTATGGACATCCTCTGACTGTCTCGATAGAGCTGAACCTGTATTTATCTGATAGCAGTTCGCGTCTTGGCCCAAGCCCCTGATCGAAGTTATACCTTCCGGGAGAATAGAGTTTCTTCAGCTTGCTATTCTCAAAATCATGGAGTAGCTCCGGCCAAACAGTTTCGCCGTCACCCACAACAACAGAGTCAGCGTGTTCTGATGACTCATTCGGAAGTATTGATGGATGATTTCCCCCAAGAATGACGGGGATTCTTCTCTCGCGAAAGATTGCAGATATCTCGTAAGCCCTTCTGATGGAGTACGTGTTCGCAGTTATCGCTACAAGATCCGCTTCAAAAGAGAGTGCTTCCATGTTTTCGTCGACAATCGATACGTCGTAATCCGCCCCGATAGCGCCAGCCTGAACAGCCAGGGACAGAGGTGGGAAGAGCCGCATAGAGAAGCCTGGACTACCAGGGTTTATGAGAAGCAGACGCTTCACGTGATAATCCTTTCCTCCTTTTCCTTCTTTCTGAAGCTCAGCTTATGGGTCATTGGAAGAAACATTCCCGTCGTCTGACGATAGTCAGCATAGCTTTGCCCAAAGTGTTCAAGAAGCATTGCCTCTTCTTTTCCTATCCTGAGTGTCATGAGTGTTGCTATTACTGCCATACCGGAGCTTCCCAAAAGCCAGTTCTCAGTGATCAGAAAGGCGGCAATAAAGAGCAACAGATAGGATGTGTACATGGGGTGACGGACAAACCTGTATGGTCCAGTCTTGACAAGTTTGTGCCCTTTTCTTATGACAAGACTGATTGAGAAGTACTTTCCCAACTCCCTGTGGACAAGAAAGATACCATAGAGCGCGCAGAAACCAATCACTATGCCTGTAACCCTGAGAGCAACAGGAAGATTGAGATACGCCCATGAAATCCTTTCGGGATAGACTATGTAAAGTCCGACTGCCACGAACAGTACCGTTCCAAAAGCAGACCTTGTGATTATTGGCCACGCCCCTTCTCTCATATTGAAGAACCCGGTTCGGATGTCTCCAGTGACTGTTCTAAAGTACAGGCGCATGACGGTGAGTATCGAGAAAATCGTTATGAAGCTCATCAGAAAGAAACGGTCGGCATCCAAAGCTATCCCCTCCAAATCTCATGGCTCAGACAAACAGCTGGTTGTCAAAATGGCATCTACTGTGGCTGGACTCGGCGACCCAATCAACTTGATGATCCGCACAGAATACTCAAGTTTCCAAGATAAGCAGAGACCCCCACAGCAATTATTGCGATTAAGCGAATCCTGTGCGAACAATTAGAGTTGTTATATTCTACACTATCAAGCAAACCAGGTGTGGCATCCTCTGGTTGGGAATCTCAAAAACCCTCACAGACAAGGAGATTCCCCAAATGTGTTTTTAAAGACGGAACGTTCAATAGCGAGAAGACTAATAAGAGAGTCTTCCTTGGTTTCATAAGATTTGCGCGATTCTAATGTCTCCTCCTGATTCTATTCGGTTAACCCTGGTCTCCTTTGGTCTGAGAGAACCCCCTATTTTGAGTGGTTCTCTACCCTCCAGGTCTATTCGAGCGAAGTCCTGCCTACACCATGAGACATTCTGTAGCAAAACAATCTCATTGTTCTCATATCTCAGTGGTCGTACCCTGATAACAGGATTATCCGTGTGAGAGAACCGCACATTACCGTCTGCTGCAAGTTTTCTGTAGAGAAGATGGGATTGGTCCTGGCTGTTTATCTCAACCTGCGAAGCAAGTAGACACTCAAGAGGGAAATTCACAAATACGATCTTACCTGCTCCCAGTGTTCTTTTCACGTACCACACATCTGAACCGATCTGATCAGCTTCGACGTTGTCCTGTGGAACAAGCTTCAACAGGGAACGTTCCCACACTGTCATATCCTGAGAACACCTGATGTTCCAGCTGTCCTTGTCAACGCTGAGCTTAAGCTTCTCGGGAAGAAGGTCAGGCAGACCGTACCTTCTGGTAAATTCGCACCCTGTGAACTCTTCCACGTTGTGCATCCAGGTTCCTTGTTGAGCAGAGGAACTGCCAGCATAATAAGTCCAGTACACTGTTCCTCCATCAGAAGCGTAATCCAGCAGATTATCCCACGTGATCGCAAGAAGTTTCCTGGTGCAGGGTAGAAGTAGCATTTTGTACTCTGTCCACGATTCGGGTTGATCCTCGTCAACAAATTCGACATCAAAGCCCGCCTTACTGGCAAGCACCAAACACTGAAGGAAAGCTCTGCACTGCTCGTCAAAGTCCTCACTGCTGAAAGGAAACCTCTCGTTGTACGCTAGTGGAACAACAATGGCTGCTTCAGCTCTCGCTGGCTGAAAGTGACCATGAGATTTCAAGAAATCTTGAAATCGTCCGAATACACTGGCCGCAGGTTTCCCTATTCCTGAACTATCGAGCACTCCAAATCGTAGTTCGAAAGGGTGATGAACATACGGTTCGATATCAGTATAAGAGAAATCGCTCAGACACCAGCCCAGGGTTCCCTTTCCTCCTGACATGAAAGTGTTGAAGAATACCTCTTCATAGTACTTTGCTATCGCTTCGTCAGATGCATGTGATGAAGACGCACCGAATTCCTCCATGATGACAGGCAACTTGTATCGCTTGCAAAAACGGATGAGCAATTCCGTCACCATTGCATGTCGGTAAGTGTCAGGTTCACTGACATACATGTGCGGTCCGAAGAAGTCGACAATCCTGGACATACATCTTAGATCAAATCCGTTATTGCCACCAAATGCATTCCAGCAACCATCACCTATTCCGACGGGTCTTGCAGGATCGTGTTCCCTGACAGTCTCGATCAACCTTTTTGCCCATGCGGCAACATCGTCTGTGTCTCCTTCGCCTCCATACAAGGGCATCTCATTGCTCAGAAGATACCCCCAAACAATAGATGAATCCCTGCATTTCTGAACAACACTGCTGATCAGATGACATTGTTGATCAAGCATGAATTCATCTGTATAAAGATCCCTGCCTTCCCTGAAAGGAAAATCCCAGTTCTGGCCAGACATGTGACCCACAATAAATGTGGGAATTGTCAGAAACGAGTGTTTCTCACAGATTTTGAGAAAACAGTCGAAACGCTTCAATCGAGAATCATCGACTGTATATGGTTCAGGCATGAGGGCGTGAGAGAAGATGAAACTCCTGCAGCAGTTCATCCCAAGCGACTTCATCATCGCTACCTCACTCTCAACGATCTCAGGATTCCAGTACTTGTCTTCCCACATGAAGAGCGCCCCACTTCGTGACCAGTAGTTCACTCCAATAAGATAGTCGCCAGACAAAGAGACAACCTCCCTTAAAGAAAGGACTCATACTCCCATATTAGTTTTCATCTCGTTTCTTCTTCCCCACAGGGGCGAGATAAATCACGAACTCCTCTACACCATCGAGTTTAAGAAGATGGTCGACAGGCTCCTGGTCATAAGCCCCGATTGCACATGTTCCGCAATCGATCGCTTCGCAGGCCAAATAGAGGTTCTGGCACACATGTCCGGCATCAATCGCCAGCATCTTGTGAGCCACTGAAGCGTATCGCCATTCTGCCCTGTAAGGAATCACTGACCAGAAAAACACTGCTGCGCCCGAAGCAACGAATTTCTGACCAAGACAGGCATCGATGATCTTGTCATCGAGCTCTTCTTCATCACGGTACTTGTACAGGGCATGATCAAGCGGAACGTATCTGTAGATCGCATTGTCAAGTCCCTTTATCATCCTGGCATACACATATGTCTCGAAAGCATGCCGTGCACCTCCGGAAGGCACGGTCCTGAAAGACGCCACTCTATTTGGCAACACTTTCCTGACTCCCTGCGTTGCCCACAGAAGGAAGGAGAGCTCTTCCAGGTTAATCTCATGCTTACCATAGGAGCGGACACTTTGCCTGCTTTCGATTGCTTTCACAAGCGGTATAGAATCTGAAACAACCTCACCAAAATCAGGTAGCTTCATTAGCTCTGCACCTGCTGGTACTCGCTTCTGCAAAGGGGGAGCATCGACCCCTTTCCTCTGATCGACTTCCTCATGAATGTTGTTCCAATTGAGAGCTTTGAGAAGCTTTCTCCCTTCGAGAAAACGCATACACTAACCTCCTGGCTTAATAAGTCCATCCCGGCACGGAACAGCATGAAGCAAGCAGAAATGGACAATCTTCTGTTAATAATAGCTTTGAGATATAGTTAGATGCTGCATAGTTACTTAGATTTTAGCAAAGGCGGGGAGAATAGCGAAGCTCTTCTGCAGTCTGCTTTGATTGAACTAAAGCCGCCTCACAAGAGAAAATAGAAGGTTACCTTCAAAAGCTTCTTCAACAACAGAGAAGCCGGCTCCGGCAATCCAGTGCCTTGCCCAGTCTACCAAAGGGCGAAAGCTGTAGAGATTGCTCTCATCTTCAATATATTCCCCTACAACGACCGGCATACCGCGACTTCTCAGCCTGCCGAAGTTCTCGTAGGCTGGACTTTCTTCACTAATGGCGTTCAGGAAGAAAACTACCCCACCGGGCTTCAAAGACAGGTAAATCTTCCTGAGTCCCCTCGACCAGTATTCGGGGAACACTCCTTCAAAGAAACGTAGAGAAAGCACACCGTCGAATACATTGAGAAAACTAAACTCGTCAGGGCTTGCGCTGATAATTCTGCAGTCTTCAGAAGAAGTCTCGCCTGTCTCAAGCTTCTTGTCACTCGCCCCGAGTATCTTGACCTTGTTCCCACTCAGGCAATCCCAGTAGGAGCGCCCTGCACAGTCAAGATCAACAACAATGGATTTCTCGGGAACAATATCTGCGAACTCCCTCATATATTCTTTGATCAATGCTTGCTGACCACTACTCAGAGCAGAACTCGCTACTCTTCTGGAAGCGATACCAGTCCCTACTTGCCTAAGCCATTCTTTGCGTTTCAAATCGCTCACCTCAACTGATTCCACAAGCTATTCTAGACTTATTACATCCAGAAACAAAGAGAAATCAATACTCTTTCTGAACAAGCAAAACACGCGGGTTAACAGTTGAAGAGGAACTAGAACCATCACTCCGAAAGATCACTCTCCCGTCATAAGGTGACTCGAATTCTCTCTCATAGGATGTATTCATTGTTATTATAAAAGAGTCATCGCCAAGTGTCTTCTTGAAGACCAGCACGTCTTTCTCTACTCGCACCATTCTGAATTCGCCGGCAGACAACGCATGGTTGTTCTGCCTCAACAATCCCAATGCCTGAACGTACTCTGCAATATCAGTTGCCTCTTCAAATCTCATCGGAACACGGCTGCATAGCCTTCCGCCGGAGAAAATCGACTCGAGAGGAATCTCTGTACCATACAGGACCATGACGTGGCCAGACAGAACATATATTAGAGCAAGAGCTAGTCTCAGGCTGTTCAGATCACCATGAAGCATATCAATAACCCTGGGAAGATCATGATTGTCCAGAAACCTCGTTGTCCTTATACCGCTGCCTTCATGAGCCAGAGTCAGTAGTCTTCCTATGGATCCAGCTGCATCATCTCTGTTCAACTCAGTCAGTCTATAGAACAGAGGAAAATCCAGCAGGCTATCGAACAATCTATGCCCTTCATAGAAAGAGTAACTGTCTATCTCTTTCAGGTTGTCCAGATCGTCTCCGCGGTCGTTCCAACTCTCTCCCAATATGAAGATATCTTCACTGTACGATTTCAGTTCTTTGTAGACATATCTCCAGAAATCCCTGGAGGCGCCTCTCACGTAGTCCATCCTGAGACCAGAAGCCCCTCTGTCGATCCAGAATTTGCATACGTCAGTAAGGAATCTTCTTGTCTCCGAATCATCGTTATCCCAAAAAGAGAAGTGCTTTATCCAGTTTCGTTCTTCTCTTGTCTTCGGAGACTCGAACTTTGGGTTGTACTCTTTGAGAATACTGGATAAGTCGAAGTCTTTAGATACGTGATTCAGAACAACATCGAGCATCAATTTCATCGATCGCTTTTCAACCTCATCTATGAGAAGTCTGAAATCCTGCATTGTACCGAGGTGAGAGGCTATCGTGAAATAGTCGATAACATCATAACCATGACTTGAATTGCTCTTGAAGATGGGGCTCAGATATATGGAATCAAAACCAAGGTCCTTAATTCTGTCAAGGTCCTGAATGATTCCGAGTAAATCACCGTTAACGTGATTCGTGTTTCCATCACGAAAAGAGACCTCTTCGGTAACCTCTCTGCCTTTTCGGAAGAAATTCACCATTATCTGGTATATGCAGTTGAAGACGCCCGGATCTTTGCTCATGCAAGTTTCATGATAGCATATCTCAGGAGGTGAATAAATGAAGGGGTCCCTGATTCTGTCTCTTTTTCTAATACTGGCGCTCAGCCTTTTTTCATGGTCAGGACACGACGCGATTACATACTTCGCACTGAAGGACATCATTGACAATCTGAGAACAGAAGTACAGATAACTGATTACTCTTATGAGCACCTTGATCCAGGTCCTTACAATCCTGCGGTGACTTTCGATGATTACCTCGGATCAGTGATAGTCCCCGAAGAAGACAGAGGGATCTTTTTACCGCTCTATGCGAACCGACCCCCTGTAGATGAAAAGGCGCCTGCCTGGCAGGTACTCGTCGTATACTCCTACGAACCTGACATGGGAATGGACCAACAGCTGGATTTATCACCGTTTCAATTCCTTGGTGGTGGAAGCCAGGGAATGCGACATATGGATTTCAGGTTTGCCTTTCTAAGAATTGGAGAAGCTACAAACCGTGTTGAACACTTCACCCAGCTCTCAAGGATCGCATGGAACAGTGGAGACCCCTACTGGGGACTCCGCTTCATGGCACGAAGCCTTCATTATCTTCAGGACATAGGACAGCCTTTCCATACATTCCCAGCTCCGGCGATTGAACTGACGAGGTTCATTTTCAGGCCCTCCAAATGGATGGCAGTCTTCATGAACTACCACTACTTCTATGATTTCTATCTTGGTTACAGACTCTACCGGGAGTACGAGCCATTTGTCCAGGCTATTCAGAATGCACCGCCTTATACGCTCAAGAACGCTTTTCTGGCTGCTGAAGCACAGCGATCTTTCGCTAGAAAGCGAGTCGCGGATGTCTATTATGAGATTCGACGTATTCTTAGAGAAACCCTTGAGGTCAATTACGAAGTCTACTTTGATGTCGGATTCTTCGATGACCTGGTCGCATCAGGCAAGACAGAAAAGCTTGATCAGCTGACAATCAAAATCATCTCTGAAGTGTCATCGTATGTGAAAGGCTACATGAATCTCATGTCAGATTATCTAGCACAACTTGGCAAAGAGGAATAATGACCGGATCCATTCATAACCTGAAACTTGACAATTTTTATCATATAATGCTACTATAGTCTAGTAGATGATCCTGTAACGGACGAGGGAGAGGAACATATGGCTGGAAACGTTGAGCTCAAAGAGACAATACAGTATAGTGATCTTGATGACCAGTTAACGATTAAACTGTATGTGGTCTCCCGGCTGCTTGTTCGAAACTACAACGATGTACTGGATCGTCTCGGACTGACATTTACAAGGTATCTCTCATTAAAGGTACTCTCTGATAAAGGTTCGTTAAGTGTAAAGGATCTGGGTGAACAGTTATACCTGGATTCAGGTACACTTACTCCATTACTGAAGAAACTCGAAAGATCAGGCTTAATAACAAGACAGAGATCTGATTCAGATGAGAGACGGTTGGATGTATCACTGACAGCAAAGGGGCGAGAACTCTTTTTCCGTGCTGAAAACATGATCAGCATCGACTTGATCCGGCAGAGATGTGATCCTGATCTGAAACATGTCCTCCTCAACAACCTTTCCTGTCTGATCGAAGAGCTGGACAAAAGATGATAGTACCCGGTAGTCTGAAAATCCTTTCTAAAGATCAGAATGTGCGAAGAGCATTGAAGCTTTTCGCACCATTCTGACGAAACACTGGTCGGGGCGACTGGACTTGAACCAGCGACCTTCTGCGCCCCATGCAGACACGCTTCCATCTGCGCTACGCCCCGCAAGATGAATTCTATCATAGCACTGTTATGCTTTCAATAACAAATCAGCTACCGCAAGCTGATAACAGATCAGGAGCAGGCTTGATGGATACTATGAAATGGTATGAAAGACAGCTCAGGGTCCCGGGAATTGATCAGACTTTCATGCAGAAGCTTTCATCAATGTGTATTGAACCAGCTGGCGGAGACATTGAAGAACTCACTGCTGATCTATTGATCAGGACGGGGGTACATCGATTGTCAAGACAGAGTCGCCCGGCGTTCGTACATTCAATGATTGAGTCAAACCCCTTTCTGGAGATTTCTGATGGACCAGGTATATTGATCAATAGATCTTCTATAGAGGATATCGCCAGGGTTACTGTTAAAGGTAACTCTATTCACCTTCTTATCCCTCATGATGCGATAGTCGACGATGCCCCGGTCCTCGCCGCGCTTACCTTGAATGCCATCAAGACAGATGAAGAACAGGAAATAAACCTCGGCACAACGAGACTCTTAGAGAGTTCTTTTTCGTTTGACAGTGGTCCGAGATTGATGGTTATTGGTGCTGGGGGATTGGGTTGCCCTGCCCTCACTTCAATCGTGTCTGCTTCTTCAAGCAAGATCGTTGTTGTTGATCACGATACGGTAAGCGTGACAGACCTTCACAGGCAGACTTTATACAGACCAGGTGATATCGGGAAGAAGAAGGCAGACGTAGCGAAAACGCGTCTTGAAGAGAGTTATCCAGATGCTCAAGTAGAATCATTCGCCAGCCTGTTCAATGAGAGCCTTATCGATGCCTTCAGGCCTGACATTTTGCTCTTCGCTGTTGATAGCATGGCAACACGAAGAGCAATAAACGCTATCTGCCTGGATAGAGGATTGAGCTTTGTTGACGCTGCCGTAAACAATATGTATGGCTACGGCTTAGTACACGTAGCGGGGACTGCCTGTTATGAGTGCGTTCTGGGCAAGTCTGGCACACATTCGGAATCAAAGAAAGGCATACTGGCCCTGACAAGTTATTATGGTGGCCTGCTTATGGCAAGGCTGACATCGGCTTTGTTCAACAAAGATCCTTATGTTAAAAACCGTTTATTTGCCTTCAATCTTGCTGATTTTAGCTTCGACACCTTCGAGGTCGAGCGATATGAAAACTGTGGAGCTTGTGGGAGGCTGCAATAATGCGAATAGTCTATGGGGAAAGAACCTGGGATTTTGATTCACAGATGACCGTTAAAGAACTGCTGAGAAAGACGGGACTGAACAGATCACCTGTTCTTGTGATTGCAGATGGAAGACTTGTGAGAGAGTCTGATCTGGTTCCTGAGGAATCGAGAGTTCTCATAATCAATGCTGCAAACGGTGGATAGCAGTTATTCGGGCTGCACGCATACTCATGCATACGTTAGCATACCGCAGGTGCACCTCAACTAACAGACTTGATCGTGCTTCATTGCAATCATTCGCTGTTGAAAGCGAACTAATTGACAAGTAAAATCTGACTGATAGAGATTTAGGAGGTGACAGGATGAAGAAGAACATTGTGATTCTTGGTGCGGCAGGAAGAGATTTCCACAATTTCAACAC
>CAZSXB010000033.1:0-23878 GCA_964611155.1 uncultured Thermotogaceae bacterium | reverse complement strand
AAGACATACCAGTACTCGTCATATTTGACAAAGGATACTGCTGGATCTTCCCAGGCCCTGAGTACGTAAGTTTTGGAGCAGGACAGCATCAAGATTATGGCAAGATCTCATATGACACTGCCAAGAACCTGATTGCACGGATCGGTGCCATAGACGTTGAACTCCGAGGTGCGCCACTTCCCTGCTTCGATCCCGGTATTTCCATCGAACTTAACAGGGCTGTCGGTGGATTACTATTCGTGGGAGATTCGGGGGGGTTTGTTGATCCATGGACAGGCGAGGGAATCTGTTTTGCACTTGACACAGGCTTACAGGCAGTCCGGTCCGTCGCAAGGAAATTCGATGAGAGGGAAGGAGTTAACGAAGACTTCCTGGGCAGCATACATCATATCGCTCGTCATCTCTCGCTGGGTAATGCTATTAGGAAGGCGTTTTTCAGGAACGTCACTAGAAGTCTTGATATGACAAAAGACCCCAGGTTCGCGCGTATGGCAGTTGCTTTCATGGAAAGATATACACCACGTATTGGCAGGCTTATATTTCGAGGCTTCTTCAAGCGTAATGTATCGGTAAGAGTATCTGAGGGTACTTGATTCTGGTAGAGCTGTCAGGTCTTTTCTTCGCGTGAATAAGGTGTTCCGATCGTTGCAGGAGCACCAACCTTCAATCTTAGCTTTTCTGTCGATGTGAACACAAGCACGACTATTGTCAGCAGATAGGGGAGCATTCTGAGGAAGTCAGTGGGAATATCTGCTCCTATAGCCTGGAGCCGTAACCCCAGTGCGGTAACTCCACCAAAGAGATACGCACCAAACATGGCCTTCACAGGGTCCCAGGTGGCAAACAGGACCAGGGCGATAGCAATCCAGCCACGGCCGGCAGTCATGTTTTCTATCCACATGGAGTTATAGGCAAGAGACAGGTAAGCTCCCCCGATGGCAGTAATTGAGCAACCAAGAACGGTATAGAGGTATCTTACAGCAAAGACGTTGATTCCTCTTGAATCCGCAGCTTCGGGTGCCTCACCAACTGCCCTGAGAGTCATTCCAAACCTTGTTTTATAGATGAATAGCCCCAATAGGGGAACACTCAAGTAACTGATGTAGACGAGCAGGCTATGATTGAAAAGGATCGTCCCGACATAGGGAATATCGGATAGTAGCGGAATCCTGATTGTTGAAAAACGAGGGGCAACAACCCCAACATAACTCTTCCCCCATAGACCACTGATACCAGTCCCGAGCATCGTGATTGCAAGCCCACTGACGATCTGATTAACTCTTAGTGTAACGGTGAAGAACGCATGAACAAGCCCAAGCAAGCTTCCTGCAACCATGGCAACCAGGATAGCCAGAAAGAGATTCCCTGTACTGTATGAAGCGACAAATCCACTGATTGCTCCGACCAGCATAAGCCCTTCAATCCCCAGGTTCATAACACCCGAACGCTCTGTAAGTATTGATCCAAGAACGGCAAATAAGAGAGGTGTGCCAGCTCGGACAGCAGCCTGCAGAGTCAACACGATGAAAGGAACTGCTTCAGACATCTGTCTTCTCACCTCGATTCACAAAGCGAATTCTGTAACGGGATATCGCTTCTCCTCCTAGAAGAGAAAACAGTACCAGTCCTTGAAAGACACTAACGAGAGCAATCGGTACCCTGTAGAACATTTGAAGTTGCTCATTGCCAACCAGCAGCCCTCCGAATAAGAACGCAACTACTACGACACCAATAGGGTTCAGTTTTCCCAACCAGGCAATGATTATGGCGGTATAGCCGTATCCTGGAGAGAAGCCAGGTTGAAGCCTGTGTTGTGCCCCCATCATCTGGACTGCTCCCCCAGCACCAGCTATTGCTCCGCTTACCACAAGAGCAAAGATAGTCAGCAGCCTTACGTTGATACCGGAGTAGACCGCCGCCTGAATATTGTCGCCAATAATCGCAGATTTCTGCCCCCATGACGTTCGCCTATACACATATTCAAGACCAAACGCAAGAAGTATTACAAAGACCAGGCCAATCTGAACATGTCCATCAAGGATCTGTGGGAGGCGAGCAGTACGAGGGAACTCGGCAGTGAGGGGAAAACCAAATCCAGCAGGGTCCCTCCAGCGTCCGTAGACAAGGTAATCCACCCAGAAGATGGCCACGTAATTCAGCATGAGGGTAACCACTATCTCGTCCGTTTTCGCGAATGCTTTCATGACTGCAGGAATTAGCCCCCACAAAGCACCAAAAATTGCCCCCATTGTCACAACAAGAACAGCCATCAGTACAGGTGAGCTTATATCATTGAAAAGAAAGAGAGCACCCCATGTTGCAGCAAACGCTCCCATATAAAGCTGTCCTTCTCCTCCAATATTCCATATCCGCATCTTGTAAGCAATACAGAGCCCGAGCGCTACGAATGCAAGGGGTATCATTTTGTTGAGGGTTTCATAGAATCCGTAAAGGCTCCCGAAAGGCCAGCTGAGCATTTCCTTGTATGCTTCAACCGTTCTGGCAAATGCTTGAGAAAGTCCGACACCCGGACCCATGAAGAAAAAAGTCAAGAAGATTCCCATTATGAGTAGTGCAAAGAGGATTGAAATGACCGGGACTATCACACCGCCAGCCGCAGGTGGTTTTAACCTTCGCTCGACACGTATTCTCAAGTTTCATCACCTTCACCCGTGGCACCAGACATCATGAGCCCGATCTTCTCCCGGTAAGCCGCATCTGGAGGTGCGTAGCCCACTATCTTTCCAGAGTACATTACTGCAACTCTGTCTGAAAGCCTGAACAGTTCATCAAGATCTCCAGCAAGGAGTAAAATAGCAGCTCCTTTCTTCTTCTGTTCCTGAAGAGTACGGTAAACGAACTCCATGGCACCAACGTCAAGTCCTCTTGTTGGTTGAGCGGCGATTATCACTTTCGGCTCTGAAGAAAGCTCACGAGCAAGAACAACTTTCTGGATATTGCCGCCCGAAAGGTACTTTGCTTTTGTCTTTTCTGAAGGTGTAACTATTGAAAAGCTTTTGATTAGATCCTTTGAAACCCTCGAAATATCTCGCTTGTTTAGAAAGAGGGGATGGCAGCGAACAGTCTGTGTCGCATAATTCTTGGAGAACAGGTTTTCTTCGACAGAGAGGTTTGGAGATATGGCCATTCCTTTCCTGTCCTGGGGAACAAGTGCGAGTCCCAGACCTACGCGTCGACTAACTGATGCGCAGGTGATATCATTGCCATCCAGAAGGATGCTCCCTGATTCGGGAATGCGCATACCATATAACGTTTCCGCCAGTTCACGTTGACCGTTTCCTTCGACACCTGCTATACCCAACACTTCACCAGAATGGACCTCAAGACTAATACTGTTAACTGCAATGAGCCCCCTGTCATCTCTTGCTATGAGGTCTTTCGCCTCGAGGAGGGTCCTCCCTTTTTCAACCTTCTGCCGCTCCACATCAATAAGAACTTCTTTGCCAACCATTAATCTGGCAAGTTCAGTCTTTGCGGTGACAGACTTATTGACCGTATCGACAACAGAACCCTGTCTCAGGACTGTGATTCGATCACTGATTTGCATCACTTCTTCCAGTTTGTGACTGATGAATATGATCGAAGTACCTGCTTTTTTCATTTTCTGAAGAGCCTCAAAAAGCGTTCTTGTTTCCTGTGGAACTAGAACTGCTGTCGGCTCGTCAAGGATAAGGATCTTTGCTCCAGTATAGAGGATCTTAAGAATCTCGGCTCTCTGCTTCTCGCCAACAGAAAGTGTCCATGCGCGTGCTTTCGGATCGACTTTGAGACCGTAGCGATCACTCAACTGCGCAATACGCCCTTCAACCTTTGAGGTCTGTGCGAACACACCCGTGTCATGCAATCCGAGAACAATGTTCTCTGCAACAGTGAATGATGGAACGAGAGTGAAATGCTGTTGGACCATGCCTATTCCATTCTTTAGGGCTGCATGTGGTGAGGTTATGTTTACGCGACGTCCATCGAGATACACATCACCTGAGTCCTGGCGGTATATTCCAAACAGGATGTTCATAAGGGTTGTCTTACCCGCCCCATTCTCCCCAAGCAGCGTATGTACTTCGCCTTGTCTAAGCGAGAAAGAGACATTATGGCAGGCCTTCACACCAGGAAAAGATTTTGAGATGTTTTTCATCTCCAGCACAATGGATCTTCCGTCTTGCTCAGTGCCTGATGGTTGGTAATTTAAAGAGGGCCTTTCGGCCCTCTCAGAAGTGTTCAATGGCTTATCTTGGAATCCTTCCAACAACATTGTTCACAAACCAGTCCATAGAGAGAAGCTCTCCATCAGTTGGAACCTCGCCTTCTGCAATTCTCAGCACGCCATCCTGGTCATAGACAGGTCCAACAAACGGGTGAAAGTCGCCAGAGGCTATTGCAGCTTCCATTACTTCGACAAGCTTCCTGACACCGACAGGCACGAGGTCAGCCACGAGAATATCAACAGTTCCGGTTTCCATTCCTCCCCAGAATTCTTCAGACTCCCATTCTCCCAACATTACATTCCTGATTACCTCTTCATAGTACGGGCCCCAATTCCAGACAGGACCACCAAGATATGCGTTCGGTGCAAACGCAGACATATCACTGTGATATCCGACACAGTAAGCGCCACGTTCTTCAGCCGCCTGTTGCGGAGCGGGAGTATCCTGGTGCTGAGCAATCACATCAGCGCCGAGATCGAGCAGAGAAATCGCTGCCTCTCTTTCGATGCCAGGATCAAACCAGGTATTTGTCCATATTACGTGCACTTTTGCTTTTGGGTTCACATAGTTCACACCCAAAGCAAAAGCGTTGATACCTCTTACGACTTCAGGTATCGGGAAAGCTGCAACATAACCCAATATGTCACTCTCTGTCATCGCACCTGCCATCATCCCCGATAGGAAACGAGGTTCGTACATTCTGCCAAAATAAGTACCCACATTGTCAGCCGTCTTGTACCCGGAACAATGCATGAAGATTGCCCCAGGATATTCGGCAGCCACTTTGATTGTCGGATCCATGAATCCAAAACTGGTCGTGAATATCAGGTCAAATCCTCTTCTTGCATAGCCCCTGATAGCAGTCTCGGCCTCTGCACCTTCAGCAACATTCTCAATGTAGGCAGTTCTGATT
Organism: uncultured Thermotogaceae bacterium; assembly: GCA_964611155.1. Lineage (GTDB taxonomy): Bacteria > Thermotogota > Thermotogae > Petrotogales > Kosmotogaceae > UBA9910. Next base: position 18,739 of record CAZSXB010000033.1, on the reverse strand, counting down.
GCGTCACCAAAAATGTCTTCGACATACAGTCTTCCACGATCGTGAGTGAAAGACCAGCCGTGGTCTCCTATCGGTCCAACATACACAAACGCAACATCAAGAACAGCAGAAGCAAGCAGCGAAAACGCGAACAACAAGACAATTACCAGAAGAAACGTTCTTCTCATGAATGTACCCCCTATTGTAGAGATTTTGGAAAGCTGGCACGAGATACTGAGATTATACATTTATGGCTTCAGCGATTTCAAGCAGTTTCCTTTCTTCGTTCTGAATCTTAGTAATCATGAGAAAAGATTGTTAATGAAGGTTTCTTCAGTTCGCGATCTGAAGAATCTCTTCAGATGTTATTGGAGAAGGAAGAACTCTAATGACAGATAATCCTTATTATGTTAGAATGATTATGATATACAAGAGAGGAGGAGAACTACATGATAAGTAAGAGACTTGTAGATGCAATCAACGATCAGATCAAGGCAGAGTTCGAATCTGCTTCGCTGTACTTGTCCATGGCGATCTGGTCTGCAAGAAACACCTTCTATGGTGCTGAGAACTTCTTTATTAAACAGGCTGAAGAGGAACAGGAGCATGCTATGAAGTTTGTCAAGTATCTTCTCGAGGTAGATGCGCAACCGATTATGCCTGAACTTAGCAAACCGGAGTCGAATTTCTCTTCGTTGCTGGATATCTTCAGGAGGGGTCTTGAACATGAGAAGCTCGTTACTTCCAGGATTAATGATCTTGTCAAGCTTTCTGACGAAGATGAAGATTACGCAACAAATGACTTCCTTCAGTGGTATGTAAATGAACAGGTTGAAGAAGAGAAGAGCTTCAGAGATATTGTAAGGAAACTGGAGATGGTCAAGGAGTCGCCTGCAGGGATCCTGAGAATCGACGACAGTCTCGCAAAACGCTGAAAATGATCTTCATTACAAAACATAGCGGTGGGCAAGATGCCCACCGCTATGTCCGTTAGCAGCGGCTCTATCATTCGTCCTGATTGACGAGTCCACGCCAGATAATGTCTCCAATACTCTCAAGCCCGGATGAGCCATGAGCTGCGTTGATAGCGTTGATTATCAGATCAGCCGCGTCCTCTGAATCGACATCTTTTGGTATCTTGTCTTCGCTCTTTGCACCATCAATTATTGATGAGATCCTCTTTCGTAATGCAAGATAACGATCCCTCACCTTTGACCAGGCACTCTCGGGTTGAGAAGCGATATTTGCTCGTTCTCGCTCCATGATCTTCCGCACTTCGTCTTTGCTCGTTATGAAGTTGATGTACGATCTCAGAAGCTTTTTAAGCTTCCTAAGATATATACTCTCATTCCTTGCTTCAGCAAAGACATGCTCTTCGAGCTCATCAAGAGAGTACTGCCACACCTCGTAAAAAAGGTCTTCCTTACTTGGAAAATAGTAGTAGATGAGTGCTTTCTGAACGCCGGCTTCTCGAGCGATTTCCGACATGCTGACGCCGTCTCGGCCTCTTTCTGCAAATGCTTTTCGCGCCGCCCGGAGAATTCTGTTTCGAGTTGATATCTTGTCCGGCATGCTCTCCATCTCTAACCCTTCTTATCTACGGCAAGTTTGTCTTCCTTGCTTGAGTACCTTCTTAACCTTGTCTCATAGTCGTAGACACCGCGTTTTGAAGGATGAGTTTCAGCATAGCCATGCTCCAACCATAATTTGTCAGCATATTCCTTCCACTCGTCGGCGAGTTTGTCAAGCTCGGGAGCCAGCTCAGAAAGCACTCGCTCGCTTCCTTCGTGTTGAGGAATCGCATTGAACTCCTTGATCATGGCTCTCAGCACCTTGGGATTGTCAATTATGGGGCATGGTCTGAACAGGTTGTTGCTGTATGGCACCATCCTCTTATAGGCTGTGAAGAACGGTGACTTAATGATCTCCAGGATGCTCTTCTCACGTATACTATCAACGGCAAACTGCTGGAACACACAGGGTTCAACATAACCCTTGGCATTCACGTGAAGATACTTGGCACCAGCAGCAAGACATCCGTGTGTCAGAAAGCCGTGGTTCCAGAAGTCCGCGACGAAGGCGAAATCACCGCCCAACCTAATTTGATCTGTCTTGAAGAACCTCTCATACCTCTGTTGTGGCGTTGGAACAAGGTCCATTGAAGGATTCATCCCAACTGGCATGAACTGGAATACCCAAGCATAAGCAACACCCTTCTCCTTCAAGAAATTCCAGAAGTCGTCATCAAGCATTGCTTCGTGGTTAACCTTTGTTGCAGTAATCGAAGTACCATATATTACTCCAGCTTCTCTCAGGTTTTCCCATGCCTGGTTAATCTTCGTAAATACACCACGCCCACGCCGCCAGTCTGTTTCCGTTTCCAAACCTTCAACAGATACAGCAGGGGTTGCATTGCCGAGTTCGCCGAGGCGTTGTGCGACTTCCTTGGTAATCAGTGTACCGTTTGTATAGATCTGGAAGTAGCTATCATTGAATTCTTCGAAGATATCAAGTAGATGCGGCCATACGAACGGCTCTCCCCCAGTAATGATGAAGAAATAAATCCCCAGCTCGTTGGACTCTCTTATGATCGAACGAACTTCGTCTTTGGAGAGCTGGTATTTTCTGCCGTAAAGACCAGCATAGCATCCAACACAGTTCAGGTTGCACGCATATGTTGGACTTATGACAACAAGTTTGGGGATTACGACTTCATGTTCCTCGGACTTCTCAGCGCGAATCTTCTCACCAATGGCGAACTCGTTGATTACCAGGTTCGTCATCACCTTCTCTACGGATTTCGGAGAAGCATTACTAAAAACTCTCTTCCACGACTGGATCATTGGATGTTTCTCTTTTGCCATATTGGCAATCTTCCTGAGACCACTCTTTGATGGTTCTTTGCTAAGTGTACTAACCGTGGCAAAGAGCTTATATAGAGTTTCTTCTGAAGAATTCCTGACAACCCCCGCAACAAACTTACCTGCCTGTCTAAGCATTCCCTGTTTCATAGTATCAACAAGTGACATAAGAACACCTCCAGTTTTTTACTTACCGGTCGGTAAAATACTAGAATAATACTATTGCGACCTCACAACAGGAAGTTTAACTATAGCTTAACAAGACCGGGCACTTTCCGCCCGGTCTTCGTTCTGTCTATTTGTGGACAGAGAATGTGCTACTGCATACTATCCGTAATGTCCGTCCTGATTGCTTCAAAGGTATCCATCCACATCTCGCTAAGATCCTGAGCAGTCGTCAGGTCGATCGCCTTTATAAGGAGTTCTGAGTACTCTTCGAGCCGTTCGACATCCACTTCCTGCTCCACAAATCCGAAGAATTCTTCGGTGAAGAAGTCAATGTTTGAGAACACGCTTGCCATCAGCTGTTCCTCGCCGTGCTGCAGAAGAAAGTCTTCAAGCAATCCGGGCATTTGAAGCACTTCAACGAAGTCGCGCAAGCTCACTAGCAGAAGATCAATCATGAAGTCAGGGTTATCATGATGTAGTTCGAGCGCGTAGTTCAGAACTGCTTCAGACTCTGGAAGAATCTCGTATAGGTGGTTAACTGCAGTTACGTACTCAACATCTTCAATCATGTCAAGGTCTGAACTGATCTGAACAAAAAGAGCAACTGAATATGTGGTCACTTCAGGGTCTATAAGACCGTTGAAGAAGACTCTTTCCTTAAGGCTTTCCCTGAACTGAACAACCATCGAAGGATCCGTGGACGCATCTACATACTCCTCGTAGAGAGCAATATCAGGATCGACTACTTCCAGACCAAAGTTTTTCTCTGCCTTGTACTCTGAGAGCCAATCTTCGAAGCGTTCCTGCCTGTATAGTGAAATAAACTCCTCGTATTGAGGCGAACCTGGCTCAAGCTCATCAAAGGATTCTATGACGAACCTGTCCTGAACAAGAATCAGGTGGTACCCGAACTGTGACTCTACAGGGCCAACAATCATACCTACAGGAGCGTCGAAAGCCGCTGCTTCAAAGGGTTCCACCATCTGTCCTCTTCCGAAGAATCCAAGATCCCCTCCGGCTTTGCCCGTCTCTGTATCCAGTGAGTGCTCCTGTGCAGCGTTCTCAAATGTGATTGAACCTTCTTCAATAAGTAGCTTCAGCTCATCAGCTTCCGCTTCGGATTCCACTAGTATATGTTTTGCAGAGACATAATCAAGTTGTGACTTAATAGCATCATGATTCTCTGAAAAGAACGACTTGAGAGCATCTTCGGAGATATCTACCACATATTCGCTGATCTTTTCGTACTTGATCATTTCGATGACGTAATCCCGGATAAGGGCTTCAAATTGCTCAACAGATCCGTACATCATCTGTATCTGCAGCATCATGTTCTCGTCGGCCATATAGAAGCTCATAAGTTCATTAGTCTCGGCCGCAATCTCCTCTTCTGTTGGAAGGAGATCATTGGTCACAGCAAAGTAGTCGATTATCTTCTCCTCAAAAAGGAAGTCGATGAGTATACTCGAAATCCCAATTGTGCTAGGGATATAAGGTGAATCAAAGTACTTCTCCACCTCGTGACCCTGATTCCTCAGGTTTTCTAAGGTCTGCTGAAGGATCTGGTCAAGCTCACTGCTCGTTATCCAGAAATCTTCCTCGAGTGGAAGACCATCAGAGGTTGTCTTTGCCACGTAGTCTGCTGCGGTCATAACCACAGCCAGGAATAGAACACAGAGAATGATTGTGAAGAAACGTTTCATGAACATGCCTCCTAACGTGAAGTCTCAATACATGATAACATCATATCGGTACGACGGTCTTTCCAGAGGTGAGGTTCGTGAAAAGAGAGGAATTGAATAGAGAATGGTTCGAAACAGGCGATTGGAAATGGCTTGACCCTGATGAAGCAAAGAAGAACGGTGAGATGAATTCTGTGAAGCCTCAAGCCATATACTTTTTCTCCCTGGATGGTGATCATTCATTCTGTAGAAGATACAACAGGGAAGTTGACCTTAAGCAAGACGTCGAGGCCCTGGAGCTCTGCAAGAAGTGTGGTATGCGCTTCTGGACATACAGAGCGGCACAGATCTGTGTATTCGTACCGACACGAGCATATTCGACCCTTGAGTCTCCTCAGGAAGCCATGAAGCTCGATGCCTTCCCTGATACCAGAGATGCAGAAAAAGGCGTTTCCGACTTTGAAAGAAAGAAATGGGAATAGCCGGCAACGCCCCCGCTTCAGAACTCTATGTTGAACTTGAAGTACTGCGCACGTTCACGCAGGTATATCTGGGGTTCCAGTGAAATCCCAAGGGGAGTGTTCCATCGAAGACCGAGCCCGATAGCCGCTCCAATAACAATTCTATCATCGATAGCACTTCTGTCACCGATAATTCCTTTCAGGTAAAGCTTTGGGATGAATACTGCCTGATCCATTGTCATCGCCAGCCCGAATCCTCCGGTCAATGGTACGCCCACATGCAGTGTCTCCTCGATATAATGCCTCGGAACAAAACTCAGATCATCCCAGACATCTCTGCCAGGGAAGAACCGCTGGGTAAGCGGTGGCGTACCAAACGGAGTTACCGCGACACTTGTCTCCGACAACAGGTATATCTGTGCTATTATTCGATGGTAGTAACCAATCTCCGCAAAGATACGACTGTACAGGGCCCCACTTCCTTCAGGAAGATCCCAGACATATCCCAGGTCGATAAATGTATTACCGTACAGATTGCGCCTTAACCTCTCGTAATTCGAGGCATCTCCGTAACTATAGCCAAGTCCAATCATGAGATTATTGAACTCATCAGGTCCAAGAACACCTTCTGTTGACATAGCTTCAGATGAATCGTCATCTGCAAAGTCAGTAGACCCCGACTCATAGAGTAGACGCAATAATATCGCAGATGTTTCAAAACGATACATAGAAGATAACGTAACTCTGTTCAGTTCAGTGAAGTCTGCGACGCTGTACCACGGAACCTCCCTGAAAAGAAAGCCCTGCACAGACAGGTCAATCTGTGAGCCAAATAACCTTGGTATTCTGATCCCCGCGGCAGGCCCTCCCCAGAAGAGCTGTGGTATTGGCAGAAAGTCCCAGAGCTTCTCGTCTCCAAGCCTGAAAAAGCGAAGTCCCAAATACGCGTCAATGCCTAACCCAAATAGGTTCCTGTCGCCAATTCCTATCGCCATGAATGGACCAACATATGGATAAATGCTTGTTGCTTCGACAACTTCAACAACGAGTCTATAGTCTTTTCCAACTGGAATGACTGAGATGTATACGTCCTGAAAGAGCCCGGAATCCTCAAGAGCTCTCTTACCGATGTACAGCTGCTCTATATCAAGAACCATACCCTCCCGATATCCAATAAGCTGAGCAACCACAAAGTCTTTCGTCTTTTCGTTTCCACGGACCTCTAGCTCGATTATCCTGTCTTCAGAGAACGCAACAATCGACAACAGCACAAAGAACAAGATTAGAATCATCCTGGTTTTCATTCATCACACCTCACTTAAGTAATTCGTTAACTCTTGGAACAGCCGAAAGAAAAGCCGTCTCAGGATCTTCCACTCCCTGCCTGACCCTCTCAACAGTATTGAACAGAATATTTCTGATTTCGATAATGTTCTCGTGAACAGGTCTTGGTCTTGCATATGGTATGGAGTCTATTGGAGCCTTCAACTGAGGGAAACGCCTCCAGATCAATTGTATCTCAAGAGAATCGAGCGCTGATTTCTTCACCGGCATGTAACCGGTCCTTTCATACCACATAAGAGTATTCTTTTCCTGCACCATCCATCTGATGAACGTCCACGCTGCTTCTCGCTTTTCTTCTGAGACATGGTTCATTATCGCCAGTGATCCACCACCAAGCGTTGTCGCCTTTTCCTTGTTCATTGGCAACACCGCAACACCCAGGTCCCAGGGAAGGTTCTCAAGACCGTAACGGATTCCTCCACTTGTCATAGCCCCCATCGCAACCCTTCCCATCATGAACGACTGCACGCCTTCGTCAACTGTAAGATCACGAGGAGAAAGACCTTCGTCGAACCAGCTGGCCCACCTTTTGAGTGTCTCTTTGCCTATTTCTGAATCCAGAAGACATTGAGACATATCCTCTGTGAAGATATCACCACCGCTTTGCCATACGAGAGGTTCAAACTGATAGAACATGTGATCGACTGCCCAAAGCAGCCCATGTTGCAGAGTCCGCCCTCTCCTTGCATCCACAACGGTGAGTGCACGTGCCATCTCTTCCATCTCATCCCAGGTCGTAGGGGGCCTGTCTGGATCAAGACCGGCCTGTCTGAAAAGATCCCGGTTGTAGTACAGAACGAGAGCGCTTATGTTGAAAGGAATGGCATAGGCCGAACCTTCACGGATAATCGCAGGCCAGAATTGCTCGACGAAATCTTCCGGAGACAACTCAGGATCTGCTGCAAGAAGGTTATCGAGTTGCATCAATGAGTTGTCCTGTGTGAAGATCTGGATATGCTCAATATTCACCATAGCCAGGTCGGGTCCAGCGCCGACCAATAGAGCAGTCTTCATTTTGGTGACCGTTTCGTCATAAGTTCCCTGGAAAGTTGCCCTTACCTCGATCCCTGGATGGGTCCGGTTGAACTCAGCAACAAGTTGGTCGAGGGGGAGCTTGGCGTAATCTCCCATCGAATGCCAGAAAGTCAGAGTCACCTGAGCAAATGAACTCGAAAGCGTTATTGCTAGCATGACCAGTGCGAGAGCCAGTTTTTTCATTAAGATACCTCCTTCTTATCCTTTCATGCCGGTGAGTGTTATTCCTCTAATGAATTGCTTTTGTGCAATGAAATAAGCGATCAGAATGGGAAGAGTTGCCACAACTGTCCCTGCCATGAATTCCCCCCACTGGATCCCTCCTTCTGTTCTGAAAAGTGCAAGTCCAAGCTGGATTGTGCGCATCTCTGTGCTATCTATAATCAGAAGCGGCCAGAAATAGTTGTTCCATGACCACATGAATGCAAAGACAGATATTGTGGCAAGTGCAGGTTTGGCAAGTGGAACAAAGACATTCAGCAGAATTCTTAAAGGACCACATCCATCTATGACTGCAGCATCTTCAAGATCTTTCGGAATAGTCCTGAAAAACTGTCTCAAGAAGAATATCGAGATGGCTGTTGCAGCATAAGGTAAGACGAGTCCTGCGTATGAGTCCCCCATACCCAGTCGCATGACTACCAGGTACTGGGGAATCATAAGAATCTGTTGAGGAACCATCATCGTAGCCAGAAAGACAATGAAGATGATTTCTCTACCACGGAATTTCATCCTCGAGAATGCGAAGGCACTAAGGGTTGCTGTGACAATCTGAAGAAGTGTTGTGGCGCTTGCCACAATAAGGCTGTTCAAAAGGTAACGACCAAAGGGTGCCTTGTTGAAAATGCTTGTATAATTCGCAAACGTGGGATTCCTGGGCAAAAGACTGTATGGATCAAATAGTATATCCCTCAGCTCCCTAAATGATGTTGAAAGAGCCCAATAGAAAGGGAAGAGCATGACGATCGCTCCAGCAGAAAGCACAATATACTTAATGACCAGTGTTGATCGGCGGCTATTCATAGTGAACCTTCCGCTCTACGAATTTCATCTGGAATAGTGTTATCAGCAGGATCATGGAAAAGGCCAGAAAAGCCATTGCAGATGCATAACCAAAACGATAGTACGAGAACGCCTGTTGATAAAGCCTGAAGACTATAACTGAAGTTGTCTGCAACGGGCCGCCCTGTGGAGTCATCACCTGAACTGGTCCAAACACCTGAAAGGAAAGGATCGCGAAAATCACCAGGAGGAAATAGCTTGTTGGTGATAGTAGTGGAAGCGTTATCTTTCTGAGGATCTTTGACGGAGACGCTCCGTCAATACGTGCGGCTTCATAGTAAGCCTGAGGAATCCCCTGCAGACCGGCCAGATAGACAACCGTTGCATAACCAATATTCTGCCATACACCCAGGAGTATTATGACAGTAAGGGCTACACTTGGACCCTGCAAAACATGCGGAAGTTGAATTCCGAATCTGTCAAAGAACAACTGAATGATGCCATTGTAGTTAGTGAGCCAGTTAACAGGTTCGCCGCCCATAGACTCGATAACGTAATTGGCGTAGCCCAGCTGAGTATTGAAGATCCAGCTGAACCCCATCGCGGCAGCAATGGGAGAAGTGACAACGGGCATGAAATAAATCATTCTGAAGAATCCGACACCCCTCATGTTCGAATCCCTTAGAAGAAGAGCAACTCCAAGTCCTATTGCCAGAGAGAAAGGCAGAACACCAAGAACATAGTAGAAAGTATACAGGACCGAATCCCAGAAGTCAGAAGATGCTATGATTGCCCTGTAATTGTCTAGACCGACGAAACTACGTGTTGCGGACAGGTCCCACTGGGTGAAACTTATCATGAACGAATACGCAAGAGGAAAAAACAGGAATACTGCCAGTATTAATCCTGCGGGTAAAATGAATAGATAGGCAACGGGTCTTCTCCTCACAAAGTGGCCACCTCTACGCAAACACAATCATAATATCACTCTACTCAACTCGATTATCCGGCGCTAATAACGAATACGATAAAGGCAATGTATATTCCAAGCAAAAGCACTCCGGAGAGTCTTCCCAGACTCCTTTTCCTGGAAGAGAGAGGTATAAGCAGAACAATCAACCCGGTCATGAAGACCAGTTCCACTGCAATGCCTCTATCTGCCTGTATCGGCGATATCGTAGAAGCGAGCCCGAGAACAAGCAAGAGGTTCATAACATTCGAGCCAAGAATATTTCCCAGTGCAAGCGCCCCGCTCTTTTTGACGGCTGCTGCGATTGTTGTCACAAGTTCAGGCAGAGATGTACCAATCGCTACAACGGTTAATCCAACAAGGGTTTCCGAAATACCCAAAGACAGGGCAATATCTGTTCCTGAACGTACTACCAGTTCACTCCCAATAATGACACCGGCAACCCCGGCAAAGGTCAGGAGAATTGGGCTAAAAATCCCTATATGTTTGCCTGCTGTTTCTTGTGTGTTCTGTTCTAAGTTCCTGGCACGATCAGAAAGTGCCATTCTGGCCACATACGCAATAAAGATAGCAAGAAAGCAAAGCAGAACAACACCATCAGATCTGGTGAGACCGTTGTCGCGCCCAAGCAGGAGCGCAGATGCCACGATCGAAGACAGCATAACAAACGGGATTTCATAGGTCAACGACGACCTTTTCACTTTCACGGGTAGTATAAGGGCCCCCATTCCCAAGACCAGGGCAACATTTGCGATATTCGAACCAAGCGCGTTTCCGATAGCGATTCCTGAATCTTTAACTGCTGCAGAAATGCTAACTGCCAGCTCTGGGACACTTGTTCCAAATGCAACGATTGTCATACCAATGAATAACTCAGATAGACCTGAGCGCTTTGAGATTTTGACGGCACCATCAACAAGCAGATCGGCACCCTTAACCAGGGCTACCAGACCTGCAACGAGCAGTAGCAGACTGATCAGCATGGTGACTCTTTGCTAACCGAGCACCTTGAGTTCTTTTCCAATTTTCTTGAACCTTTCAAGAGCATAATCCAGGTCCGATTCAGAATGTGAAGCACTTATCATTACTCTGATTCTGGCTTTTCCCCTTGGAACTGTCGGAAAACCTATTGATTGAGCAAAGACGCCTTCTTCAAACAAACGCGAGCTGAACGTGGAGGAAAGCTTCTCATCATACAGCATTACAGGTGTAATCGGGGTACGTGTCGCCCCAAGTTCAAATCCTGCTTCAGTCATTTTGCTCTGAAAGTAGGATGTGTTTTGCCAGAGCTTCTTGACGTGTTCGTCAGAAGAAGAAAGAATTCTGACAGCTGCGAGTGCTGCTCCCGTTTCTGCTGGAGACAGAGAGCTGCTGAACAGGAATGGCCTGGCTTTCTGTCTCAGATAGTCTATGAGTGTCTTCTTTCCAGCAACGAAGCCTCCGACAACCCCAAAAGCTTTCGAGAGAGTCCCGACCTCGACATCAACCTTTCCATGGAGTCCAAAATGGTCGACGATCCCTCTTCCATTTTCACCAAGAACACCTTCTCCGTGAGCATCATCAACCATAAGCAGTGTATCCTGGCGCTCACACAGTGAAGCTATCTCAGGCAAAGGGGCAAGGTCTCCATCCATCGAAAAAACGCCGTCAGTGACAACAAGTTTCTTGCGTGCCCCCGCCTGTTCCGCCTCATCAAGCTTCTGCTCGAGGCTTCTGACATCTCGGTGCTTCCATATATAGCGCCTTGCCTTACTAAGGCGGATCGCATCAATGATGCTGGCGTGATTCAGTTCATCAGAAAGAACCGCATCCGTTTCATCGAGAATCGCTGGGATAACAGCCTGGTTTGCGTTAAAGCCTGACTGCACTACAATACAAGCTTCCAGGTGTTTGAATGCTGCGAGCTCCTTTTCTAGGACATCATGGATTTTCAGAGTTCCGGCTATAGTCCTGACTGCGCCTGGGCCAACGCCCCACTCCTTAATAGCCCTGATCGCAGCTTCCTTCAGATTCTCATCAAACGCGAACCCCAGGTAATTGTTGGAGCACATGTTCAGCACTTTCTTGCCTTCAATGAACAGCCATGCTCCCTGTGGACTTTCAAGCGTTCTTATTCTGTTAAGAAGCCCGGTCTTCTTGAGCTCTTCAAGCTCTTTCACAAACTGTGTGTAATCAAACATCAGCAGTCACCTCACTCGAGATTCAGTATAATCTTCCCCGAATGGCCAGACATCATTGTCTGCATGGCTTCTTGCCATTTCTCGAAAGAGAATACATGCGTTATTACCGGGGTAATATCAATCCTGTTGTGCTTAAGAAGCGACGAAGCAGTGCGCCAGGTTTCGAACATCTTTCGACCTGTTATGGCGTAAAGCGTTATGCCTTTGAAAGTAAGAAGTGAGTTGATATCCATAGTCACTGAAGAAGGATATACCCCAAGTATTGAAACTATACCACCGTTGGTGAGACAGGAGAGACCCTGTATCAGGGCAGACTCGTTGCCAGACATTTCCAGCAAGATGTCTGCACCATCTTCTTCGGTCAATCTTGATACTGAAGAGAGAACGTCATCCTTGCGAGGATCAAGGACGATATCAGCCCCCATCCTCTTTGCGAGGTTCTTTCTCGTCTCATTTAGCTCTGTCACAATAACAAGTGATGCTCCGAAGAGCTTGCTTAACCCAACCGAGAAGGCCCCGATCGGACCGGCTCCCGTTATCAGCACTCTCATTCCCCTCATGTCAAGTGGTGCACAAGTGTGAACAGCATTTCCGAAAGGTTCCATTACGGAAGCGAAATCTTCGGGAATTGAAGGATCGAGTTTCCAGAGCACAACTTCCGGAACTCTTACATATTCGGCGAAAACCCCATCAATATCAACGCCAAGGATCTTGAGGTTTTTGCATATATGCATCCTTCCCGTACGGCACTGAAGACATTTGCCACAGGGGATATGAGTTTCTGCAGTAACGACATCTCCAACTTTCACAGAAGATACATTGCTCCCTATGTCAACAACTTTGCCAAAGAACTCATGGCCAACAACCTGTGGAGGTTTTATTCTTCTCTGAGACCATTCATCCCAGGAAAAAATATGAACGTCTGTGCCACAGATTGATGCTTTCAGAACCTTTACGAGCACATCATTTGGTCCAAGCTCACTGGGAATTTCAACTTCTTTGAGGGAAAATCCTTGCGTTTCGCGTTCCTTGATCAAAGCCTTCATCTGATCTTTCACGACTACACCCCCATCCTTCTGTACCATTCTATCGCACAAGCAACTACTGAACTATCTCTTAACGTGAAGCCCTCATGCGCTCAGAGGCATTAATCTAACTCGTACTTCTCTTCTCTTCGATCAAGTTATTGACAAAACGTTGGACCTGATCAAACGAATCGAGCTTCATGTAGTCGCTTCGCATCTCTGCGGCTCCAATTATTCCTCTTGTGTAACCGGAGAACAACTTGCGTGCTCTTCGAATTGCACCGTACTCACCGTATGCTTCGATGAGTTGCTCAACATGGTAATTGAATAGCCTGAGCCTCTCATCCAGTGGTATGCACCGATAAGCGCCTGTTCGAAGCAAATCTTTTGACTGCCTGAAGATCCAGGGATTTCCGATCGCTCCCCTGGCGACCACCACACCATTCACACGGGTATTGGAGAGCGCCTGAACGATATCATCTGGAGTGAAGAGATCACCTGAACCAAGAATTACTACTTCTAAACCGTCCAGATGATTAGCTGCTTTCTGAATTGCTTTCCAATCAGCCTTACCTCTGTAGCCCTGCAAAGCGGTCCTTCCGTGGATAATCAGGATATCAGGATATTCATCACACACCGTATCAAGAATATTGAGGAGCGTGTTGTCAGACCATCCAAGTCGTATCTTCACAGATACCTTCAAACCAGTATGGTCTTTGAGCATTCTGATCATTGAAGCTATCTTCTCTGGCTCACGAAGCAAAGCAGCTCCCGCACCCTTTTTAGTGACTTTTCTCACCGGGCACGCTGCGTTAATGTCAACCCAGGCTGCCCTGTCCTCCACGATTTTAGCAGCACAAACAAGCTCTTTCGGATCACTCCCAAAGAGTTGAATAGGAACCCTGTCATCTGGAGAGAGAGAGTCCAAGGTAGTATGACCTCTGGAAAGTGCGGATGAGCTCAGCATCTCTGAGTATGCAAAGTCTGCGCCGTGCGCACTGGAGAGTCGTCTCATGACACGGTCTGTATAGCCCGACATTGGGGCAAGACCAATTTGCTTATTTTCTGTAGTGCTGATACACTTCATCGGATACCACACATGGAACGAATCCGTTCAGAGGAAGACCTTCACTGCATCTTTTTCTTATCGTAGAAGAGGATACTTCCATAACTGGAACTTCTGAAAGAATCGAGAATCCAGTTGAGATTCCCAGACGTTGAATCTCACCGCATATGTCAATGCTGTTCCTGGGATATATTGCAAGATTTACACTGTTCAGCAGCTCACGATACCTGTACCACCTTTCAAGACTCGTCAAGCTGTCTGCACCGATTAGCAAGGAAGGTTTCGAGCCGTGAAGTCTGGAATAGTGCTGAACCGTGAGAAGGGTGTACGAGAATGAATCAAACTGACTCTCTACTGGAGAAACCTCTATACGTTCATTACCATAGAAGGCTCTTTGCAGCCATTTGAGACGTTTGCTGAATTCAGCTACGCTACGTCCCGTCTTGAGCGGCTGAGCAAAAGCCGGCACGACATAGAGCTTGTCGAGCCCAAGCGACTCCAGGGCGGTTGTTGCAACAATGAGATGACCGTTGTGCACAGGATCAAATGTTCCGCCGAATATTCCATACCTGCAATCAGTATTTGAACTCAAATTCCGCCTCCCCCACCACAACAGTGTCGCCTTCACTGATCCCGGCATCGATCAGGCGCCTGGTCAATCCTCCTCTTTCCAGTACCCGTAGCAGTTCTTCGGTTCTTTTCGTTTGATATCTCACCATCGTTGTGTAGTAATCAACTACTGGTCCAGCTACAACATAGCGGCCCTGTGAATCCTTCTTGATCGAATAATCTGTATCTTCAGGTCTGGTTCTTGTCACAGGAGATGCTTCAGGCAGTGCGGGCGGCTCGTCAGTGAAGGATCTGAGTGCTTTGGACTCTCTTCCAAGAGCTGATACTACTACCCTTAGCACTTCATCAATATTGTAACCCGTTGCAACGGAGACAGGGATTATCTCCAGCCCTGTAGAGCTCTTGAATTCTTCAATTCTTCTTGTCAATATGTCTTGAGAAATCAGGTCTGTCTTGTTTCCAAGAATAATCTCCGGTAGCTGGATGAGTCTGGAGTCATAATCCTTTAGCTCTTCCCTAAGGTCAGAATAGTCTTCTGCAACGATACGACCCTCAGATTCGGAAATATCAACCATGTGAAGAAGAACAGAGCATCTTTCAACATGCTTGAGGAAAGTCGTGCCAAGGCCAGAGCCAAGATGGGCACCTTTGATAAGCCCGGGGACATCTGCAAGGAGGAAAGTGATATCCTCGGTTTCGACAACACCCAGGTTTGGTATGATTGTTGTGAAGTGATAGTTGGCGATTTTCGGGGTAGCATTTGAGACCCGTGCTATGAAAGAAGACTTCCCCACATTCGGCATACCAATAATCGCGGCATCTGCCAACAGTTTAAGCTCCAACCTGAGCGAACGGACCTCTCCAGGCACACCTTCTTCTGAGTGGCGCGGTGTCTGACGAGTTGCAGATGCGAAAGAAGCGTTTCCTCTACCGCCTTTCCCTCCACGTGCTGCACATACTGTAGCCCACGGTCGGTCGAGATCTGCTATCATTTCGGAGGTCTCCATATCATAGACTACGGTCCCCACGGGCACAGACACGATAGTATTCTCACCGTCCTTGCCAGTTCTGTTGGACGGGCCACCGTGCTCCCCGTTATCAGCTTGAAACCTCTTTTTCCTGGTAAACTCTATAAGCGTGTTCTTCCGAGGATCTGCTCTGAAGAATACGTGACCTCCATTGCCCCCGTTTCCCCCATCGGGTCCGCCCCGGGGAACGTATTTCTCTCTCCTGAAAGAGATCGCTCCGCTGCCACCACGACCAGCCCTAACGTGAACTACACCAGTATCCACAAGGCTGTCAGCGTTCCTGGAAAGCATTGTACACCTCCGTGAAATCTTCTCTTATGCTATAATAGCATCAACTGAATTCGGAGGGAAGCCTGATATGGAGCACATTGCAAACATCGGGTTCGAGTCGTATATTGTTAAGGACCGGGTTATGGCTGTACTGCCTGTTGAAAGCTCTGCGGTGAAGAGATTGAAGCAGCTCGCCGCTGAATCCGGAATGGTAATCAATCTTACATTCGGAAAACGAACAAAGTCAGTTATTGTTGCAGACAGCGGTCATATTGTCTTTTCTCATCTCTCTCCACAGCGCCTTATCATAAAACTCTTTTCCAGCAAATGATTCTGACTAGGAGGATTTGATGAAAACGAACATGTCACCAGTAGTACCGTATGTTGTTGAAACAAAAGGCCATGGCGAAAGAATTTACGATATCTTCACCAAGCTGCTTTCTGAGAGAATCGTTTTTCTGGGATGGCCAATTGATGACGAGATTTCAAACATTGTTGTGGCACAGCTGCTATTTCTTGAATCACAGGACCCAGATAAAGACATAAGTGTTTATATCAATAGCCCTGGAGGTTCAGTAAGTGCGGGTCTTGCAATTTATGACACGATGCAATATATCAAGTCTGACGTATCTACGATTTGCATAGGTTCTGCGGCCTCCATGGGAGCCGTCGTGCTCGCTGGTGGGACCAAAGGCAAACGATATGCTCTACCTCACGCAAGAGTGATGATTCACCAGCCGTGGGGGGGGACAGAAGGTTCTGCACGAGACATAGAGATTCGTGCCAAGGAAATAATGTACATGAGAGATGAGGTCAACAAGATTCTCAGCAATCACACCGGCCAGACACAGAAAAGAATCGAGCGAGATACTGATCGTGATTTCTATATGAGTGCTACCGAAGCTGTTGAATATGGTTTGATAGACAGAGTTATTGAGGCCAAGGAAAAGAAGAACACTCAGAAGTGAATGCTACATGATACCCCGGCCGGCGCATGGCGCCGGTTTTTGATGGTAAGGTGAGTGACTTGTGACAGGCAGTTCCATGACTCCCATGATGGAGCAGTATCTCAGAATCAAGGAGAGGTATAAGGATTGCCTTCTTCTCTTCAGGCTGGGAGACTTCTATGAAGCTTTCTTCGAAGACGCTGAAAAGCTGTCAAGTGTGCTTCGAATAGTGCTGACTTCAAGGAACGGCAATCCTATGGCAGGTATACCTTATCACGCTCTCAGCCAGTACCTGAAGAAGCTGGTAGATTCAGGCCTGAAAGTAGCTATCTGCGAACAGGTAAGCGACCCATCAAAATCCCAGGGACTCGTAAAAAGAGAAGTTACAAGAGTCATTACGCCGGGAACGCTCATAGACGAGGAATTTCTTTCCGAAGAGAACAATTTCCTGATGATTGTCTCTTCCAGCAAAAGCGGATACTCCTTTGCGATAACAGACATCTCTACTGGACAACTCATTGTCGGTACCTGCAGCAGTATCGACGAGATTAAAGATCGAGTCGCTTCATTTTCTCCTTCACAGGTATTATTTCAGAGATCTTTGAAGGAGCTTTCGAGAGAAGTTTTGGGAAATCGATCATGCTCATTTGTTGAATACGTTGAAGACTGGCATTTTGCTCTGACTTCCGGCGTAGAATATGTGAAAAAAGTCTATGAAATCTCTTCTCTTGAAGCTCTTGAATTGACAGAAGATGAAACGGCTCTCCTTGGTGCACTATTCAAGTACGTTGAAAACAGTCACAAAGATCTCTTCAAACACTTCTATCTTCCTGCAAAGCAACGTGAGAGTGATCATATGTTGATTGATTCTGTCACACTGAACAACCTCTCTATTATGACAGGAGACCCTGGATCCTCTCTTTTCGATAGCATCAAAGAGACCGTCACTCCAATGGGTACAAGACTTCTCAAAGAAAGAATAAGGCGCCCCTCAAGAGCTCTGCCACAAATAGAGGAAAGGCTAGATAGAGTTGAAACACTGGTAAATGATCGTCGTGCAACTCTGGAGTTGAGAAAGCTTCTCTCCCATGTATCAGATATTGAGAGAATTGCTGCAAGACTCGTTGCTGGAAGGAGCAGTCCCAGAGATATAAAGGATCTGAGAACGACTCTTTTGCATGTGCCTGACGTAGCTTCTGTGATCGGTGGTTTTGAGGCATTTGGTAAGCTTCTGAGCTCCCTTCCAGATCTTTCAGAGGTTGCAGAATTCATTAATGGAGCGATACAGGATGATCCAGCAGCTTCTCCTGGAGAAGGTAGCGTTATTCGACGTGGTTTCAATGCAGAGTTGGACGAGCTTGTTGAGATCTTGAACGGTGCAACCTCAAGGATGAAGGATTTTCAAGAAAGCCAGAAGATAGCAACCGGGATTTCGGGACTTAAGGTGAAGTACAATAAAGTCTTTGGATACTTCATTGAAGTGCCTCGCTCCCAATCCGGTAAAATCCCACCAGATTATGAGAGAAAGCAGACACTCGTGAATGCAGAAAGGTTTATAAACACTGAATTAAAGGAATATGAAGAGAAGCTTCTATCTGCAAGTGAAAGGCTCGAACAACTGGAAAGGGACCTCTTCAATGAAGTCTGCGAGAGTGTTGCGACAAATGTGGAAGACTTTCAGGCCACTGCAAAGATTCTGGCTGAAGTTGATGTTGCATTATCAAATGCACTTCTGGCAATGAACAGGCGCTATACAAGACCGCACTTCAACGAAGACAATCATCTCCGGTTGGAATCTTCGAGACACCCTGTGGTTGAGAAATTCGTGGAGAGTTTTGTGCCAAATGAAGCTGAGTTCTTCGAGGATAAACGATTTGCAGTTCTGACAGGGCCGAACATGAGTGGTAAATCAACTTACTTGCGTCAGTTGGGACTGATTGCTATTCTGGCTCAATCAGGCTCATTTGTTCCTGCGGAGAAGGCCAATCTCCCACTATATGACCGTATCTTCACCAGAATCGGTGCAAGAGATGATCTTGTGGCAGGAAAATCAACTTTTCTTGTTGAGATGCTGGAGACTGCGTCTATTCTTATAAACGCCACAGACAGATCCCTAGTCCTGCTCGACGAAGTCGGGAGAGGAACAAGTAC
>CAZSXB010000032.1:0-25577 GCA_964611155.1 uncultured Thermotogaceae bacterium | reverse complement strand
CTCAACATCGGGACTGTCTCAAATGCTTCAACATAATTCTTGAAGCTGAACAGCGTGGGATAGAATTTGGGGGGAATAGAGAAAACGTCCCGTTCCGGTTTAAAAGAAGTGACAATCATCCAGAAAAAAGGCAGGTTTATAGCTACCGCCGTAGCTGTCAGAGCAATGTATACAAGCATCCTGATAGAGACATGAGGTTTGCGAATCATTGGTAATGCACCCTCTTCCTACTCAGTCTGAACTGCAGTAAGGTGAAAAGAAAGAGAAGAACGAACATGATTATCGCTATTGCAGATGCGTATCCCATCCTCAGGTAGATGAACGCGTTTTCGTAGAGAAAGTAAGTAATAACACGTGTGCTTCTTGCCGGTCCTCCTTGCGTCATAACGCTAACAGACACAAAAACCCTGAAAGAAGCGATGAATTGAAGTATCGCCACAAAGAGGGTTGTCGGTGAAAGTAGAGGGAGGGTAATAGAAAAGAAGCTCTTCGCTGGGCCAGCTCCATCAATTCTCGCAGCTTCGTAGTAAACTCCAGGAATAGTCTGAAGTCCTGCAAGGAAGAAGATCGTGTTGTAGCCAATTCTCTTCCAGATACCTACAATGATCAACGCAAGCATAGCCCAGTCAGGGCTATTTACCCAACCTTTGGGTGATATCCCGACAAGACCAATGAAATAGTTAATAAGACCGCCACTGGGCTCAAAAAGCCAGCCCCAGACCACAGCAGCAGCTGCCATGGCTGTAATGACCGGGATATAGAACATCACTCGAAAGAAAGCCATACCTCTTATCCATTTTATGTTTAGCAACAGCGCGAGCAGTAGAGCAAGTATTATCGATGCGGGAACAGTACCAATAACGTAAATGAAGGTAAGGTACATAGATCTCCAGAAGGCATCATCCTGCATGAGATTGATGTAGTTCTGCATCCCTACCCATCTCATGGGCCTTATCATGTTCCATCGATGCAGACTCACCCACGCTGCAAAACCAAGCGGGACATACACAAAGATTATCTGAACAAGTAAAGCGGGGCCAACTGCGACCCATGCAGAAATGGTATCTTTGACTGCTTTCTTCGAAGCCAATTTAACCCCCCCAAATAAAAAAAGAGCGACGAGAAACCTCGTGGTTTTCCCGTCGTCTCTACCACATTTTGTATATTACCATTTGCAGACAGGAATCGTGAAAACCCTCTGGCCTCTCTCTCAGACAATCAAAAGGGATCATACGAAACAAGGAGCACCTAACTCCCTTATTCTCAGAATTGGATGCTTTCCAACTCCAGTCTGTGAAATCGTGAAAAGACAGCAACAGGCTTTCACTTCTTCCGACGCAGTGTCCTTGCAAGGAAACTTGCGACGTGGATTCCGTGAGTCCCTCGCCCAAAACCTGCGTCCATGCCCGCTGAAACGGCAAGCTCGCTAGTGATCTGCGTACCTCCAGCAATCATCATCATTCTGCCACGTACACCCTTCTCAATGGCGAGTTCATGAATCTTCTTGAGATTCGCAACATGAATATCATTGTGAGTGACAATCGTTGATATCAGAATCACCTGCGCGTCAGTCTCCAGGGCAGCATCAATGAATTTCTCTGGCGGAACACTCGTGCCAAGATAGGTATACTTAACCCCATACTTCTCTATTCCTCCGTGTTTGACATCCAGGATCTCTCTTATCCCAACAGAGTGCTCGTCATTGCCCACTGTGCCTGCAACTACCCTTAGAGGGTTCTTTTCGAAGAATTCGAAGATTTCGTCTTCTTCAAGAAGGTAAGGTTTTTCTGGTAGCTTCAGAGAGTTACGATCGAGCTTGAAAGGCACCCGAGCCTTAAGCTCGAGATAGACCCCCTCAGACGGATGCAGAACTGTCTTCCCGAGAACAACGGGCTCCTGGAGACCCAGTTTTCTGGCAATCTCGAGAGCAGCAGCTTCAGCATATTCTTCTCTGTCAGGTATAGTCATGTCTAGCTGGATCCAACCATCACCAGCCCATTCTACTTCAGGTATCACAGCATTAGCAGCTCGATCCTCTGATACAGGTTCCATTCTCTTCGCAACACAATCACTTTCGTCAAGTTCATCAATGAACTGAATCTTATCAGGTGAGTGGAGTGTACAGCCGTTTATGAGATCGCAGGGCTTCTCAATTCCACCTGGAAGATCGTTCATGCCGAAATGGTCGCACACTGGCGCCATGTAGTCTTGATCCCTCGGAACAACCGTGTTTACACCCAGGCCTCCATCTTTCGGTCTTGCAATACCATCGCCAGCGCGTTCGGGATAGAAGCCGTTATCCACAAAGAATCCATCTTCTGCTGCCTGGAAGTAGCCTCCTGCTTCAAGTATTTCCTCCATGAACAGGATAGCCCGCATCTTCAATTCTCGCATCTGTGGTCTTACGTGTTCTTCGTTCACCTTCAACAGGTCTTTGACCCCGTCCAGGGCTATGAGAGTGTGCTTTGCTGTCTCCACACCTTTGACAGAATTCACGTGCCAGGGAACGTTCCGTCCTTCGTCCGGCGTTATTGTAGACTGGACATCAGCAGAAGTAAGACGAGAGATCAGTGTATCAAGAACATGAATTCTTGTTGCGTCAACCAGATCTGATTCAATATATCTCGTGTTCATCTGCGCTCTGAACTTATAACCTTTGAAGAGTTCGCGCAGTGTCAGAGCGTAGATGAAGTTCATCTTGAACTCTGGTGCTGGAGCACTTACCGGGGGAACTGTCGAGAGGGCAATGTTTTCCTTCTTCATACCTGCCTTGACAGAATAGGCACAGTTCAATGCATGCTGCACGAGGAGCTCTGGCATGACTTTCCAGGCTCTCTTTGCAGAAGCATTCGCGTTGTGAGCACCATCTATCTGTAGCATCCCTGACGAAGCCATTATACTCTTGGCCACGGCAGCATCAACGAAAGACCTTACAGGGTTTATGCCCCTGTAGAGAATGTTGTATTGAGGGTCCTGGTGAGCACCATTAACTCCTTCTTCAGCAAAAAGCACAGCAATCTCCGGGCCAGCAATCCCGCTGACATAGCTGTGAAAGTTGATGGGACGTCCAACTTCCTCTTCAATCATGTCGAGTGCCTTGCGACTTGCACGAAGCTGTTTGCGTGTTATCGGAATCCCCCCAATTCCTTCCGGGGTTCCCTCAATGAGTCCATCAATATGGCTCTGACCAAGCGTTCGAATGACCATAATATGGTCTGCTCCGTGCCATGCGGCCATTCGCATCCTTCGGATATCGTCTTCAAATCGTCCTGAAGCGATTTCCGATGTGATAACACAGTCAGGTTGTGGATCTATACTCCCAAAGTAGTGTGCAGCTGGAAGGGGAACTGAGTTCTTCAAAGCTTCACTTATCTGATCATAACGGAAAGGACCGACACTGGTTCCTTCAGGGAGCTGTTTTCTCCAGGTCCAGCCCTTTCTCTTAGGTCTGTAGCTCTCAAGATTCTCCAGGATCTTCTTGACAACAAGCTTTTCATTTCTTTCAAGAGCCACTGTGCTTCCCCCCCTTGAAGAGCTCTTCAACAGCATCCCAATGCTTGCCCTCAATAAGCTCCTGGCCTGCCTCCAATAAGGATCGTTTTGTGTGATCAGATACCTTCATAACAACATGTCCAGCACCTTTTCCCAGAAGCCCATGTTCTGAAATCTTCGAGACAAGCTCCTTTGCCTGAAAACTGTCAAAACCCATTCTCAGAAGCACAGATCTCTCTATTGACGGACTGGTGTGAGTTCTGGCGAGCTCTATCAGCGGTTCAGTAATCTGGTTTGCAAGCTCCCAGAAATATCTGTCAAGCTCTTCATCCGTCATGTTCTTGATCCTGGCGCTTCGCTTTTCAAGATCATCGTTTCGTGCTTTGGCCATCACATAATTCCTCCTCAATAATCCTTTCTATGGTCCTGCTGTCAGCATTCAATTCATCACAAATAAAGTGCATCTCTTCATCCGTAAACGATTCCTTTCCGTCTCTGAGGAGTCTCTTCAGATAGGATGTCCTTAGTCTGTTCATTGGGATCTCTGTATATGAGAACTGCGAAAAGTCCTGAGGTATGACAATTCGTTCACCCGGCTTATCGAGTTTCTGTGGATCTCCTCGCATTACTTCGATTCCCTGGTTCTTTGCGAAAGTGAGTTGCGCAGAAGGTGATTTTCCTGCACCTGTGTATTCTGTCTCCTGAACAACCATCACCTCATCTTCAGGGAGCTCTCTGGCAAGGGCAATGGCAGCTGCAATTGATGTGCTTCCTGCTGGGCCTCGTTGCATACCTTCCAGCCTTGCCATAATCTCTGTGGCAAAGAAAACCTCGCCCTGTGTAACAAGAACGTATTTATCCATATATCTCAGGGGTCTTGCTGCATTCCTTGGAACATCTGAACGATCAGGAGCTACTGCGAAAGGAACACCAAAGCCTGTGTGTCCTGTCGTAAATGACTTCCTATTGAAATCATTGTCACTGGCCATGTGTAACCCTGTAAGTTCAACGCTTGCTGCAATGATCTTGCATCTATCTGCTCCTGCCTTTTGCAGGCCCCGTGAAGTCCCGGTCAGATTCCCCCCACCAGCATGCGTTACGACAACATGATCTGGATCTCTGCCAAGTTGCTCCCTGCACTGACTAACAATTTCTGCTCCTAGCGTCTCTACACCCGCAATACCATAGGGTGTATAAAGTGATGCATTGAAGAACCCTGTTTCTTCAAGAAGCCTTAACAAGTAGTAGAAGAGTTCAGGCCCCACACTGAGCTGAATGACTTCAGCACCATAAGACTCACATGCTCTTCCCTTTTCAAGGATCTCTGGCTGCCCCATTCCTTTACTGTCAAAGGTTTCCTGAAGGACGATACATTTCAGACCTCGCCGAGCTGCCTGTGATGCTACCGCCGCGCCGTAGTTACCGCTTGTCGCTGCAATAACCCCCTCAAAACCACTCTCTTTGGCAACATACATACTGAGTGATGCACGGCGATCCTTGAAACTACCAGAAAGACTTGCTGCTTCATCCTTAACGAAAATGCGCGCACCATAACCTTTCCTTGCATGCGACCTAACCAAGCTGCTTATGTTTTTCAACTCTACAAGGGGGGTGCCGCCAACCCCTGCTTCTTTCTGAATTTCTGCTATTTCTGAAATGCCTGGTGCTGTCTTTGACATTAACTCCTCATAATCAAAGACAATGCCGTCTCTCTCGAACTCAGAATAGTCTATTCCCACAGAGCTCTTCATTATACTGTTCTTCCTGGCCATCACTGCCTCGTAGGACTTATCCATCTGAATGACCTTCCTCCCTCAGCGATCTGTAAAGGTCAGAAATCATCTGCCCTGCTTCAGAAAGCTCAGAAACATGAGAACCAAAATCATGGGTATACGAAGGCTCGATCTGAATGAGCTCGCCCTCAAGTCTTCGGCCAATCACAGTCATTATGACAACCCTATCTCCAATAGACGCTTCAGAGTCTTCCAGGTAACCCTTGACACGCATAACATATGGCACCATACTGGTATCCTCGGGAATATTCTCCGCTCTATCCGATGGTGGAAGCACCACTGCCTGGATTTGCACCCACTGTCCCCTGACAGCTTTCATCCAATCAACCCCTGATTGCGTTAAAGAGCATTCTTGGCAATGGCAAATCTATCATCGTCAGTAGGCCTGGTTCCGCTTCCACTATCGCAGGAATCGAATTAGTAGTGACAGCTATAGTGCCTTTTCCACCAGGAATCTCCGGCTTTATCGAAAGGTGGATATCCGGGTCTCCTTCAATATCTATGTAGTCTCCTGTCTGTATTGATTCTAGCTCAGGTAGTATCTGCTGAGGATGTATGAGTTCTATTATGACCTCGTCTCCAACATAACCCTTCGCTGTGTGACGGCATCCCGCAACCATTCCTGGCTTAACATGAACAATGTCTGTCTTGCGCTCAGTGTTGGATATTATTGGTTCGCGGTTCTCTTCGATTCTTGTCAGTCCAATTCCTATAGCCTCAGCAATCATTGCGATAGATTGTGGAAAACCAATGTGCCCAACAATCGTGCCTTTGTCAACACCTTTTTTGAAGTCTTCCGGGGTTGATCCCACTCCCTGCGTTTCCATGACGGTCTTGCCAAAAGGCGACAGGTCATTGATTCTGCTTGCCTTGATCCGTCTCACATCAAGGCAGACCCCTGTCATCGCGATGATCAATGCATCAAGAACAAATCCAGGGTTTATTCCTGTTCCAAGAACGGTTACACCGTTTCTTACAGCCAGACTGTGGATAATCTCTGATTCAATTGGGTGACTGTGGAAAGGATAAGCAAGTTCTTCTGCTATTGTGACAACATTCAAGCGTCTCTCAACTGCCAGTTGAATCTTATCGGTAACCTCGGAGACAAAAGAATTAGTGGCAATGACAACAACATCCGGAGTTGTCTTGTCAATGGCTGTCAAAGGATCCCCAAAGACATGAATCCCCATTCTATTCTTTCCAAGAACTTCGCCAAGGTCTTCACCCACTTTCCGGGGATCCTTCTCAACAGCACCCACTAACCTCAATTCTGGTTTGAGGGAGATATTCCTTGCCACTCCGCTGCCCATCGCTCCAAGTCCCCAAACTAGTACCCTGTACGGCACAAAATCACCTCCGTTGGCTTCTATAGCTTCATTACGATGATATCATCGCCTTCTGAAGCTCTCCACAGCCTGTAAGGGCGACTAAGCCAGTGTAATGGTCGCTATCGACAGCTATCCGGAGTATGCGACGCTATTCGGAAGTATGTTTGATTATAAGCATGCTTTTGAAGAAGCATAATCGAAGATTGCTGGCAGAAAGCCAAATGCACTACCAGTGAAAGTCAGAATCATCTCTTAACTATCAGGTGTCTATTACAACTCTGTTTATTTCCTCGAAAGAGGTTATTCCTTCGATTACTTTGAAGACGCCATCTTCAAAGAGTGTCCTCATTCCGGTGTTCCTGGCAGCTGCAAGAACTTCCTGTTCGGACGACAGACTCCTGACAAGATCCCTGATTTTGTTGTTCATGATCAGGACTTCATGTATACCTGTCCGGCCTTTGTAACCCGTCCCAGCGCATTCATGGCACCCCTGCCCTGGTATATGTTCAGAAAACTCCTCTCGATCAGGAAAAAGCTTCCGGGCTACCTGTAGCGACTTCTCTCGCATCGGAATCTTTGCTTTACAGTTAGAACAAAGCTTGCGGACAAGTCGTTGCCCAACAACCCCATCAAGGGAAGTCGCAAGGAGATGGGGATCTGTTCCCATATTCACTAACCTGGCTACTGCCCCAGCTGCAGTATTAGTATGAATCGTGGAAAGCACAAGATGACCGGTGAGAGATGCCTCAATCGCGAGCTGAGCAGTCTCTCTGTCTCGGATCTCTCCAACCATTATGATATCAGGGTCTTGCCTGAGAAAAGAACGCAGGTAGTTCGCAAAAGTGAGGCCAATTTCCGGATTAACCTGACACTGAGTAACTCCCTCGATCGTGTACTCCACGGGATCTTCAGCAGTAAGGACATTTACCTTCTCAGATGTGATCTCATTCAATACTGCGACAAGCGTCGTTGATTTTCCGCTTCCTGTAGGTCCAGAAAGCAAGACAATGCCGTAAGGGGAGTTAATCAGCCCCTCAAAACGTTCACGGTTGTACTTGGAGAGTCCCAGAGCCTCCAGCTTCAACTTCGAGTTAGATACCTTGAGGATCCTCATAACAACTTTCTCGCCGTAGACTGTGGGCATTGTTGATACCCTGAAGTCAAACTGCTCTGAGCTTCTTCGCATGTAAAACTTCCCGTCCTGAGGCAATCTGCGTTCGGAGATGTCCAGACCGGAGATAACCTTTATTCGCGAAGCTACACTGTTATGAGCCTTTCGAGGGTACTTCAATATCGGGCGGAGTATCCCGTCTACCCTTATTCTCCCCACAGCAATCTTCTCATATGGTTCAAGATGAATATCGCTTGCCTCACTCCTGATGGCCGTGTCAATTAGGGAATTTATGAATTTGCCTACGGGAGTATCTTCACCTTCCGCAGCTTCCGCATCATGCTTGTCGATCTCACTTTCATCAACCTGGAATGTATGCTCGATAATCTCGCTGGAGGTGGTATCTTCATAAAAAGTCTTGTAGACAGTCTGCAGAATGGGGGGAGTAGTTAGTAGTGTCTCGATCGTATGCCCGGTAAGAAAAGTCAACTCTCGCTCTATCTGTGGCACCTTCAGAACGTCCGTCGTAACAACTCTTAGGGTGTCAGACTCCGGTATGTACTCCATTGGGACGACACTCAAACGGCTCGCAACAGATTTCGGCACCATTCTCAGCAATTCAGGTGGTATTACACTGGGAGTATCTTCAAGGAGTTCAAGGTTATACTGCTTTGAAAGAGCGTTGTAGATATCCTCCCATGTCATGAGCCCCATACTAACTAGCACTTCACCCAGGGGTTTGCCGACCTTCTTCTGAATCGAAACCGCCTGATTTAGCGCCTCGGAATTGATCAGCCCCCGTTCTTCAAGAAGCTCTCCAAGTCGCTTATATACCTTCATCTCTTATTCTTCCTCCTGGCTATCAAGTCCGAAACGATATATGGCAGGAATGTCTGTAGCTTCTCCAAGAAGCTCTCCTTCATCCATTTCCAGCCCAGCAGCTATCAATGTAATGTTGAGATCGTCCCCGTCCATCTCTGAATCGACAATAAGACCGAGTTTCACGTCAGCATCTTCACTGCAGTTCTGTCTGACTATCGCAGCCGCAAGGTTCATTTCCCTGAGCGTGACGTTTTTCGCGGAGACATTAAGAATTATGCCTGTTGCATTGTCGAGAGGTTTTTCAAGCAATCTGCTTTCCATTGCCTGTCTCGCTGCCATTTCGGCTCTATCCTCTCCTGATCCCACACCAATTCCGAGCATTGCAGTACCAGCATTTCTCAGAACAGAATCAACGTCTGCGAAGTCGAGATTGATGTAGCCTCGTCTTGTGATCAACTCCGATATACCCTTGATTCCATGGTGAAGCGTTCCATCAGCTCTAGCGAATGCTTCAACTATCGATGTATTCGGTGGGAGTTCCTGAAGCAACTTGTTGTTTGATATTCTTATGAGAGTATCCACAGACTTTCTCAACCTTCTGAGACCTTCTTTTGCAACCCTCAAACGTGTGTTCCCTTCAAAGAAAAAAGGAGTAGTCACAACCGCCACAGTCAGTATGCCCATATCACGAGCAACGGAAGCAACTATAGGAGCAGCGCCCGTACCGGTTCCACCCCCCATTCCAGCCGTTATGAAGAGAAGATCGGTATCCTGCAGGCTTTCCCTTATCTCATCAATACTTTCTTCGGCTGCATGCTCACCGACTTCAGGATTCCCGCCAGCGCCAAGCCCCCTGGTGAGATGACTGCCTAACTGGATTTTGAACTCTGCATTGTTGCTCTCAAGAACCTGAACATCCGTATTTGCTGCAATGAACGTAACTCCGTGAATACCGTCCGTAATCATTCTGTTAATTGCGTTTCCGCCTGCACCACCGACTCCGATCACCTTTATGGTAGGCAATCTCATACTGTTTCTATCCTGTCCGTAGTCTATCTCAAAGCTCATCCTCAGCACCTCCGAAAAAGAGGGATTTTATGAATGATCCGAAGCCTCTTCGTCGTTTCTCCATTCCCATTGCTTCGGAATACTCTCCTTCAAGCTCATCGTGCTCTATCAGATTCCCAAGACACGGTCCGAATATTGGGTCATTAACAACGTCATGACCATTCTCGATTCTCGGATTAAAGCTTGTTTCATACGTGCCAACTCTAACAGGCATCTTCAGAGACTCTACCCCACTATCGCATAGTCCTCGGAGCTTGGCCCCTCCACCTGTGAAGACAACACCTCCGGGAATCCCTTCCTCACTGTGCTCGGGATTGTTCAGCAAGAACAACTGAACTTCCTTCCTGATCTTGTTCAGAAGCTCTTTCACTCTTGCGTATATTATTGTTGAAAGTTTCTTGACAGTCACACGCTTTCTGGTGCGTTCATCAAGACCAAAGTACTCAACTACGCTCTCTTCCGCGGGTGGATGCATCGATGCATGTCCGTATGTGACCAGTAGACGCTCCGCCTCATCCTGGGAAGTTCCCAGTACAAGCGCAATGTCTCTCACGATGTGCCGAATGCCGAGAGGGATCCTGTCAATATGTACTGGAAGGTTTTCCTTGTAAATGACCATCTCAGAAAAACCATGCCCAAGGACAACACAAACCACTCCATGCTGCTTCTCCGTATCTGTCAGAACTGCATCAGCGCCCGAAATCAATGATGGTGAAACTGTGAAATCCTCAGTGCCAAAGAGCTCTTCGAAGAGTCTCTTGAAGACTTCAGCAGATTTTCCCTCGGTCGACACGAAAACCATCTCAACGTTTAGCTTCTTTGCAACCATGTCGACTGGATTGAACACAACTTTCTCGTCATCAAGTATGAATTTCCTGACGTAGTTCTTGTGCACATTAGTATTACCAGTCTGAAGCTTCTCCTTCCTGATCCGTGTCATCATTGCGTCGAGTATCTCCTGCCTCACAAGTGTCGGTCTATCCTCTGAGATAACCTCCTCTATGCTCTCAGAAAAGACAGAGTAGTCGCCATTTGTGAAGCTGATCCTGAAGTCTGCCTCAATCTCTTTCTTCCCCACCTGACCGGTCAAATCCTCAATGAGCTTCTGAATTGAATGCTTCATGGCCACAGCATCTTTAACTTCACCCTTATCAATTCCCACAGCCTTAACACTTCCATACGCCTCGAGCGCTATCTGGTTGGAAGAATCAACACTCACAACCACGCCCTTCAGGGTATTGGTACCTACATCAATAGAGACTAGAAAATCTCTCCCCCTCGGCATCTATTTCACCTCACTCTCAAGAGTTTGCCTTCACCCAAAAACAAATACTCTGTCCTATCCATAGCAGTAAGAGACAGATTATACAGTGCATCATGGCTCCTGCTCAGCTTCTCCCAGTCATATACTGTTATCCGAATTCCTCGCTTCAGAAGAATATAACCATCAAAGAGGTCCACATGAGCAACTATACTCCAGATTTTACCATCAGAAAGGAGCCTTTTTACATGAGCCAATAGCTCAACTTCTTCATCGTCCATAACTCTGAACTCGCCTTGTTCGAGTCTGAAATCTACACCAGATATCACTGGAGCTTCTCTCAGTTCTACCGTCTTGACGAAGTCGGTTATAACCAGATCATCTGAAACCCAGTAGTGGCTGTTCTCAAAGTAAGCAACGAACTCTGCACTCTTGACGATAAACCGGTCTCCTCCCAAAGGCTCCGTTGTTGCCGGCACAATTATAACAGGAGTTCTAGATACCCTCGTCACGGTTGGGAAATTAACCGTCTTTCTCTGGTTGCCGATAATGCTGACCCTTACTTCCACTGGATTAGAGAACAGAGCTTCTGCTGCAAAAGAAAGAACGCACCAGGCACACAAGAGCGACAGGAGAAATAGCGCAAAGTTAGCCCGACGTTCCATTGCTAGACATCCAGATTCGATATAGACAGGGCGTGCCTTTGAATGAACTCACGTCTCTGTCCAACCTCATTACCCATAAGGATGCTGAAGATGCTGTCTGCGACTTCAGCATCTTCCATGTCTATTCTCAGCATTTTGCGTCTTGCCGGATCCATTGTGGTTTCCCACAGCTGTTCGGGGTTCATTTCGCCTAATCCCTTGTACATCTGCATCGAATAGCGTTTTTCAGGGTTCTCTTTCAAGTAACGCTGCAATTCTTCGTCAGAGTAAAGGTAAACCTTCCTTTTACCGGATTCGATCTTGTATAGCGGTGCCTGAGCAATGAAAACACGCCCTTCGGAAATAAGAGGTGTCATGTACCTGTAGAAAAGTGTCAACAACAACGTTCTGATGTGAGCTCCATCAACGTCTGCATCCGTCATTATCACTATCTTTCCATACCTCAGTTTACTCAGATCACAGTCGTCGCCGACGCCGGTTCCTACTGCCACGATTATGTTGTGAATCATCTCGTTCTTAAGAAGCTTTTCAAAACCCGCTTTCTCAACGTTAAGAATCTTACCTCTGAGAGGCAAGATGGCCTGGAAGTTCCTGTCTCGAGCTTCCTTTGATGAGCCACCGGCTGAGTCTCCCTCAACTATGAACAGTTCGGTGGTCTCAAGATCCTGTGAGATGCAGTCAGCAAGCTTCCCTGGAAGCGCAGTATTCTCCAACATATTCTTGCGTCTGACCAGTTCACGTGCTCGTTTTGCTGCAAGCCTCGCTTTTGCAGCCTCGACAGCCTTGGTGATGATCGCTTTAGCTTCCTTTTGATTGTAGTCGAATACTTCTTCCAGTCGCTCTCTGACAACCTTTATAACAGCCTCGTGGGCTTCTTCGTTTCCGAGTTTTGCCTTTGTCTGCCCCTCAAACTGGGGATCTTTCAGGAAAATGCTCAGAACAGCCGTCAGACCTTCTCGAACATCTTCTCCCTGGAGATTCTGATCCTTGTCCTTAAGAATGTTGTATTTTCTGGCTGTGTCGTTCATCAGCTTTGTAAGAACCGTCTTCAGAGCGGTCAGGTGAGTACCACCCTCGACCGTTTTAATGTTGTTTGCAAAGCATATGATCTGTTCATCATAAGCAGATGTATACTGAAGCGCAAGCTGAACCTTTATTCCGTTGTGTAACCCTTCCATAAAGAATGGCTGCTTCTGCAAGCTTTTTCGGGAACGGTTCATGTGCTTCACATACTCCGCTATACCACCTTCAAAGTGGTAAGACCTCGTTTCATCTATCCGTCTGTCAACAAACGTGATCGTGGCCTCAGGGTTCAGATACGCTAGTTCTCGCAAGCGCGAGTCCAGAATATCGAAATCAAAGTCGGTTGATGAAAAAACCTGCGAATCTGGTCTGAAAAACGTCTCCGTTCCGTTCTCCTCGCTATTGCCAGCCTCTTCCACTGGCGTCACTGCCTTTCCACGTTCGTAGACCTGGCGGAAGAATCTCCCGTCACGGTGTACCCGAACCTCACACCACTCCGATAGAGCATTTACAACCGAGACACCCACACCGTGGAGACCACCACTGATTTTATAAGAGTCTTCCGAGAACTTACCCCCGGCATGAAGTGTGGTCATAACTACTTCAAGCGCACTCGTATTAGTGTCAGGATGCATCTCTGTCGGAATGCCCCTGCCGTTATCTTTAACCCTGACTGAATTATCCTCTCGAATCTCAATAAGGATTTCAGATGCATAACCTGCCATCACTTCGTCAATGCTGTTGTCTACGACTTCGTAGACGAGATGGTGCAGGCCGGCCTTTCCTGTTGAACCTATGTACATTCCCGGTCTCTTCCGAACCGGATCGAGTCCTTTCAGGATCTTTATGCTTTGAGCATCATATCTGTTCTTCATCTGATTCCTCCATATCGTTAAGGCTGCCGATTGTGATTCTTATGTCTTTCACAATGTTCATGCCGAGTTCACGGTTCAAGCGCTGTATCAATGGCTTCTTGTGCAGACCGAGTTCGTGAGCCCAAAGCCCTTCAGATACTGCAACATACAGGATGCCATTCCGAAAGTCGCTGATAGAACTGCGCCTTGCAATGGTATCCCCAACAAGCATGTGCCACCTGTAACGCATAGTCAGCACACGA
Organism: uncultured Thermotogaceae bacterium; assembly: GCA_964611155.1. Lineage (GTDB taxonomy): Bacteria > Thermotogota > Thermotogae > Petrotogales > Kosmotogaceae > UBA9910. The sequence continues at coordinate 11,897 of CAZSXB010000032.1, read as the reverse complement.
AGTTTTGCAAAGAAGCCGTTTCGAGTGCTAAGTGAGTCGAAGACCCCCTTAAACGTGTAATAACTCTTGCTCACTGATCAACTCCCACCCAGCATTCTTCATCGCTCATTATGAAGCCTTCGAGATTGTCCAGAAGTAGCCTGGTCAGACCATCTGTGAAATCCTCAATTAATACATGGTCAAGAATTCTTCTTATCGGCACAATTCCTGCGCTGGTATGCGTAAGGAAAGCTTCTTCAGCTGCAAACAGTTCCCAGCTCTTTACATTGCGTTCCTCTATTGGAATCTCCATGGATCTTGCAAGCTTGATTACAATCTGGCGGGTAATTCCCGGTAGAACACCTGACTTAATGTCCGGTGTAATCAGAGATTCGTCTTTTACAAGAAAGAGAGTCGAAAAAGAACCTTCCGCAACATTTCCCAGTTCATTGAGCATTATCATATCATAGTTCTCACCGAGACAACGTCTGGTTAAGACATTCCACGGAAGCCCCGGTGTCTTGATTACAGGATTTACGATGGCTGCAGATGGTCTGATGTGGGGAGAAATCCCGACTCGAACACCAAGCTCGTAGATATCTCGTGATACCTCTGGGAGTTCCTGGAATAAAAGAATGAGGGAGGAGACACCTTCAGCTTCTTCGAATAGGCTGATCCTGATGCGCATCTCCCGACCTTGAATCTTCTGACGATTTCTATCGATCCCCTCACTAACGAGCTTCACCAATTGAGAATAGCTGACTGGAATGGTCATCCTGAAAAGACCAGCTGAAAGCTTAAGACGCTGGTAATGACGCTTCAGTGCAAAAGGCAGAGAATTGAACGTTCTGAGTACCTCATAGACCACTGCACTTGTGCTCATAAACCTCAAAGGGAAGTCATCCCTTAAGTCGTCAGTGGACAACCAACGATCTGAAATGAAACAGTCCATATGACTCAACCTCCTCACTGCAGATCTTCTCAGAGACTACCTCAACCAACTCTCCCTCTTCTCCCGAGGAAGCAATATGAGGAACATAGTACTCATCCCGTCCAGAGGATGCCGTGTGAGTTGCTCTTTCAACAAGCACCACTCTATTCTGTCCAAGACTCTTCTCCAGGTAATCGCGGGCACTCTCCCTTGAGAGGCGTTCAAGCCTCTCCGCCCGTTCCTTTTTCATCGTTGTCGGCACCTGTTCCGCAAAAGATGCTGCGGCTGTTCCAGGACGTGCAGAAAACCTGAAAATGTGAGTCTTGAGGAATTCCACTTCCTTCACCACTTCACATGTTTCATCGAAATCAGCTTCTGTCTCAGAAGGAAACCCGACGATAACATCCGTCGTCATAGCGATGAGTGGGTTCAGGCCTCTCAAGACATCAACCAAAGACATGAAAGACTCTCTATCATAACCCCTGTTCATCAGGGACAGAATCCTGTTGGAACCACTCTGAAGTGAGAGGTGTAAGTGCTGAGCAATTCTGGGGTTCAATGCGATGAACTCGACAAGTTCATGTTTGACAAACGCTGGATGCAAAGAACTGAGTCGGAGACGCCATTCACCCTTAACCGTGCTGAGCTCCTGTAAGAGCTCTAACAATGAAGATCCCAAACCACTACCGAAAAAACAGATATTGAGTCCTGTCAAAACGATTTCTTTGAACCCTCTGTCAACGAGATTCTGAAATTCACTTTTCACAAGTGAAACAGGTTTGCTCCGTATTGAACTCCCCCTTGCCAGCCTAACCCTGCAATAGGTACACCTGTTACTGCAACCATCCTGAATGGTTAGGTAAGCCCGGGTTCTTCCTTCCGGAGCGCTCAGCGATAAGGGAAAGACATTTTCTAAGCAGTATGCCTCTCTATCCCCATTGATTATATGCTTGATAACAGAATCTATTCTTGTCTTGTGATCGCTCTTTATAACTTCGTCGAAGCCAAGTCTTCGAAGCTCAGTTCCGGAAAGCTCTGAATAGCAGCCTGTTACTAAAAAGAGCGAATCAGGATTTTTTCGCTTCAAACTCCTAAAACGTTGTCTCAACTTCCTTTCAGCTTCTGCGGTAACTGTGCAGGAGTTGAAGAGAAAGATGTCGCCGGCACTCCTGCCAATTGTCACATCGAAGTCTCTTGATAGGAGTCTCTGCATATGTGCACTTTCACACTGGTTCAGTTTGCACCCAAATGTGTGTATAGAAAGGCTTCTCCTGTGTGTCATTCGTCAATTATCCCGTGTGATGCGGCGTGTACCAGGTGAATCCGTGTGACAATTCCGATAAGTCTGTTCTGTTCATCAACCACGGGGAGAGTCTTGAGACCATTCTTGATCAGCAGGTCAGCGGCGTACATCACGGTATCGTCGTCTGCTACAACAATTGGTGGTTTCTTCATATAGTCAATCACAGGACGATTCCGCATCTGTGATAACCGCTGGACGAACTGCTGAGTATCCGGAATGAACGATGCTGACTGTAACAGACTGAAGTAACTCGGAACCGCATTTCTGATGATATCAGTCTCGCTCATGAATCCTATTACCCTGTAATACTCGTCAACAACAGGAAGCCCTGCGGTTCTCTTTCGCAAACATACATGGATGAACCTTTCTACAGTCTCATCTTCAAACACTGCAGAGACGTCCCTTATCATTGCCTCCCTGACGAGCATCTACTCACCTCAATTTCCTGACGACGAAGAAATCCTCGGATCTGGCGACATCTTCATCTGAAATAATCTTCTTTTCAACATATGCACTTTCAGCTATTGCGGCTGCCATCGCACGCTTGGCAGCCCCGAAGTAGTCACCAGGAGCAGTCGAGAGATGCTGCACTGCACCAGCGACAAGACTGTCTCCTGTACCCAGCAGATGCGACCTCTCAACATGTTCCTTGGTTGAAAGAAGCCAGGTCCCCTCTGAAGTAGCGATTACATCACCCTCTATATGGTATGAGACAATAGCCATGACCGATCCTCGGCTTATCATATCCTCTGCCGCGCTTTGATAATCATCCAGCTCCACAAGCTCCTGTCCAAAGAGCTTCTGTGCGCCACGTAAGTCAGGTTTGGCTACTGTCACAGTACCGCTCTCCACTGCCTTCTCGAATAGAGGACCAATCGCCTCTACAATCACTTCCTTACCTTCTGCATGAGCTTCTTCGGAAAGACTCGCATAGAAGTCGTCAGGAACACCTGGAGGTGCACTCCCTGAGATGACCACGATTTTCGATCTTCTCAGGCCAATCCTGAATCTCCGCATAAACATCTCCATATCTTCGTCGGTTATCGAAGGCCCCACTGAGTTGATTTCTGTCATTGTGTCGTTAACAGGATCTACAATCGTTATGTTTTCTCGCGTCTCTTCTTCAACATGAACAAAAGAAGTGGAAATGAGGGGGCTTACCTCTCTGAGACGTTCTTCAACTACTGTACCGATAAAGCCTCCAAGAAAACCGATTGCGAGACTCGGTATCTTTAGCCCTGACAAAATAATCGATACGTTAACCCCTTTGCCGCCAGGTTGCATGACCGAGTACTTAGGATTCTTTACCCGGTGAAGCTTGTCAACCTCCAGATTCTCAACAATCAATTCCCTATCCAGTGCAGGGTTCAGCGTAACAGTGAGCACATCCACAGTATACCTCCATGCAGGCCGGTTATCTCACCAGAGCGCCGTCCTGGAGTACAAAATCGAAGGGTGATCCAGTATACTGAATTCTACCATTTCGAAGCAAAATCATCAAATCGGAGATCTCCAGAAGTCTTGTATAGGAGCGAGAAGACACCACAATCGTATGTGTTGCCTTTCTTGCCGCAAGAATGTCTTTCAGCGTTGCAACCAGTTCGTCATCAAGGTGATCCAGTACGTTGTCGAAGATTATCACTTCAGGTTTTCTGAACACAACGGATAGTATCAGCAGCACTAACCTCTGAAATGACGAAAGGGAATCTATTCCGATTCTCGGGTCTTCCCTGAGTAGTTCAGAAGCTCCCATCTTTTCGAACATATCGAGCTCTTCATCAGAAAACTCTGTGAAGGTGAAGTTCCTACCTTTTGTGAGCCTGAAAAACTCAAGGATCGAAAACTGCCTGATTGCACCCAAAAAACTAGAATCTGTATAAGCGACCCTTCGCCGAAGATCCTTCGTATCCATTAAAGATGCATCCTTTCCGAAGAGAAGTGCCTTTCCGCTGTAAGAAACACCTGGTATAACCTCTTCATTGAGTCCAAGAAAAGAGCGTAACAACATCGACTTCCCGGACCAGCGTGGGCCAGCAACTAATGAAAGTGATGTTGCGGCGATGTCAAGGTTTACATCGCTGAGCACTTCCGTACCGCCTACATGGAGAGAATAATCCACAAGAGAAAGAGCAATCTCACTCACGAGATTGCTCCTTCTCTTTTCCATTGGCCGAAGAGAGGCGTTTCAGCATCTCTTCATTTGCTTTTGAATCACCGTTCTTTGCCATTCTTATTAGATCTATTTGGGAGACGATTCTTGGACTGGTCGCGATAGGACGAGTCGTCTTCTTCTGCGACACCAAAATCACTCTCCTTCATTGCTTATTGTAACTATAAGTCATTGCTTCTTGGTGATGCGCACTTGAAAAAACGGTTAGGGATTGTCGAAGAATCAGTCCTTTTTTGCGTTGTTCAGCATACCCAAAAGCGCCTTCAATTGCTTGCTTCGAGAAGGATGGCGCAGTTTTCGCAATGCTTTAACCTCTATCTGTCTTATTCGCTCTCTTGTAACATTAAAGAATTGTCCGACTTCTTCCAGTGTCTTGGTTTTTCCATCAAGCAGACCGTAGCGCATCTTTAGAACCATAGCTTCTCTGGGGCTCAGAGTATCAAGAACCTGATCAATCTGTTCTCTGAGAAGCATTTTCATGGCGGATTCCTCGGGTCTCTCGAGAGATTCGTCATGTATGAAATCTCCCATCGTTGATTCTTCATCACCACTTATTGGAGATTCCAATGACACAGTCTCTTTGGAGGCTGCAAGGATCTCCTCTATCTTCTCGGGCGTTTTTCCAGTCAATTTCCCAAGCTCTTCGACAGTTGGATATTCTCCGCTTTCCTGCAAGTGCTCCCTGATTACTTTGTTCACTTTGTTTATCGTCTCCACCATATGAACAGGAACTCGTATTGTCCTTGCTTGATCAGCTATAGCGCGAGTTATTGCCTGGCGTATCCACCAGGTCGCATAAGTGCTGAACTTGTAGCCCTTCTTCCAATCAAACTTCTCGACCGCTTTGATCAAACCTATGTTTCCTTCCTGGATCAGGTCCAGGAAAGAGAGCCCTCTTCCGATGTATCTTTTTGCTATAGATACCACAAGACGTAAGTTTGCTGTTATTAGTTCTTCGCGAGCTTTCGGATCGCCCTTCTGAGCACGCCTTGCAAGCTCTCTCTCTTTACTGGGTGTCAGAAGAGATATCTTACCGATCTCTTTCAGGTACATCTTTATCGGATCCTTCAAAGAAATGTTATCGTACATCTCAGGAGACGTCTCAAGAAGTGTCACAATCTCTTCTGTTTCCGTATCTTCACCATCCACTTCGGAGTCAGCTTCTTTTTCAAGAATCTTAATTCTGTTCTTCTCAAACTCTTCATAGATGACTTCAACCAGGGAAGAATCAAAGCCTTCATAGTCTGGTGGGAAGGCGTTATCTATGTCTTCATACGTGACAAAACCCTTCTTTCTTCCTAGCTTCAGTAGTTTCTTAATCTGTTTCTGGATATCATCCCTGCTGAGTACCTGAGCAGCTTGCTCTCGTCCAGGTATTTTGATTTCCTTGACACGTTTCTTCCGAATATCCTCAGACTTGCTCTTTTCCAATTCTCTCACCATCCTTGCGAACCTTCTTGAGAAGCCTGTGAAGCTCAATGCTTCTTATCATCAGGGCGTTCTTCGTATCAACATCGATCTTCGCTTGCAGTTTTCTGTTGATCATCCTTATCTGCTCACTGATTATCTTCTTGTCGATACGTTCCTCAATCTGTTCGACGATCTGAGATGCCACTAACTGATCAACTGGCACATCTGCCAGATTCATTACTTCTTCTCCGGTTGAAGCATCACAGGCTCGAATAATCTCTTCCAACTCCGCCCCATTTCTCATAAGATCTGTGAGTTTTGAAAACTCTTCAGAACTTTCAAACAGGTCGAGAATCTTCATCAGTCTTGAACGCAGGTCAGGATACTTCAAATAGACCATCATCAATTCCTTCTCGACAAGCTTGAGTGAGGAGCGCTTGGCACGCAGAGCAACCCTGATCCTTTCAGGATTCTTGAGGGTGTTGGCGATCAGTTCTTGTTCGACATCGATCAGATCAGAAAGAGTTGAAACCATAAGCTGAAACGAACCTATCCTTCCACCAGCCCGATATGATTCCATTAGAGGCCTGGCAAGTTCGAGCAGCTTCTGTTTCCCCTCCGGAGTAGTAAGATCGATATTGCGTTTAAGAAGTTCAACAAGAAATACTGGAGCCGGAGTGCCTTCCTCAAGGACTTCTCTAAGAGCTTTCTTACCCCTGTTAACAAGCATGTCAGCAGGATCTTTTGTCGTTGTGGAAATTACTGCAACTTGCATACCACTACTTTCTGCGATCTCTATAGATCTTCTTGTCGCTTTGAGACCAGCCGGGTCACTGTCAAGGAAGAGAATCAGATTCTCCGTGACTTTTGAGATCATGCGGATATGCGAGGATGTCAAAGCAGTACCCAATAGACCAACGACATTATGGACCCCCGCCTCATGAAGCGCAAGCACATCAAAGTAGCCTTCCACCACGACCATGAAATCCAGTTCGGCAGCAGCAGTCTTCGACCGAGAGAAACTGTACAATGTACGGCTCTTTCTGAAGTATTTTGTCTCAGGAGAGTTCAGGTACTTGGGACCCTCTTTCTCTTCTAAGATTCGGGCTCCTATTGCCACTGTTCTTCCCGATTCGTTGTCTATTGGAAAAATCAGACGTCCCGCAAAACGTTCTCTTGATGCTGAGCCCTTACCACTAAAGAGTCCGGCGCGTTCTATCTCATCATTACTGAAACCCCGAGAAGAAAGAACTGGTCTTAGACCTGCCCCTTTCTCCGGAGAATAGCCTATCTTGAAATAACGTATTGTCTCTCTTGAGATGCCTCGCGCTTTGGTAAGATAATTCACTGGACCAGCCTCTGCTGCCTGGTCAATCATCCGCATGTAGTAGTCAACTGCACATTCAAGAAGAGTAACGTACCTTTCATACCCTGATTGTTGCCTGGATTCCGACTCAATAACTACACCCGCTATATCAGCCAGCCTTCTGACGGAATCACTGAAAGAGACATCTTCAATCCTCTGGAGAAATGCTATTACATCGCCGCTTTCGCCGCAACCAAAACAATGGAAGAAGCCTCTGTTCGGATGCACATAGAAGGAAGGGTCGTTGTCACTGTGAAAAGGGCATAGTCCCCGAAAATAGCTTCCTGATTTCTCCAGGTTGACGTACCTGCCGATGAAGTCGACGATGTCCACAGAGCGCTTGACTTCGTCAATTGTACGTTTGCTGTACAAATCACCACCACCGGGAAATGATGGGCCTTAACGGCCCATCATAAAAGACACTTTGCAGTTATCTCTTGGAGTATTGAGGAGCTCTTCTTGCTTTCTTCAGGCCGTACTTCTTTCTCTCGACCATTCTCGAGTCACGGGTAAGGAGACCGCTGCTCTTGAGTATCTTTCTGAGGTCGGGGTTGAATCTTGTGAGTGCTCTCGCGATACCTAATCTTATTGCACCAGCCTGCCCTGATAACCCTCCACCACTAACACGAATTATCATGTCAAACTTTCCCAGAGACTCAGTCATCACTACAGGTTTTAGCGCGTATCTCACCCATGCATCATTGTTCAGGTAGTTCTTAAGCTCATCGTACTGCTTACCATTTATCGTAAACCTACCGTTCCCTGGTCTGAGATGAACCCTGGCAACAGCAGTTTTGCGTCGTCCCGTTCCATAATAATCAATCTTCTCGGCCATAGTATCCTCCCTTACCTGACAAGCTCAATCGGTTCCGGCTTCTGTGCTGAATGGTTGTGCTCAGGACCCGCATAGACTCTCAGTTTTCTTAGCATCCTGTGTGCCAGCGTGTTCTTCGGAAGCATTCTCCTCACTGCCAGTTTGATCATCTTCTCAGGATGCTTCTTCCTCATCTGAGCTGCTGTCACACTCTTTATTCCTCCTGGATAACCCGAGTGACTGTAGTAAACCTTGTCCGAAAGCTTATTTCCCGTGAGAAGGACCTCTGAGGAGTTAATCACAACCACAAAGTCCCCAACATCAACATTCGGTGTGTAATAAGGCTTGTGTTTGCCCATGAGAATAACAGCTATCTGAGAAGCGAGTCTGCCAAGAGGAACTCCCTTAGCATCAACCAGATACCACTTCTTCTCAACAGGGGTCCCATCAGCCTTCACGATGCTTCTGTTTATCTTCTCAATATCACCTTTTCGCTTTGTGCTGACTGTCTTTTTGTCACTCTTCATTCTGCAAAATGGAGTCTTCTGTATCGTCATATGATCATCCTCCAACCTGACCTCAAACACTCTCGTTCAATTCGTAGACACTTACTACCTTGCGCTTTCGTTTTGTCTCGAAGCGAACAACACCATCTACGAGTGAGTAAAGCGTATGATCTCGACCTATCCCAACGTTCTCTCCAGGATGGATTCTCGTTCCCCTCTGTCTGAGGATTATCGTTCCTGCCCGAACCCTGGAGCTATCGCCTCTCTTAATACCGAGGTATTTTGGATTGCTATCATTTCCATTTCTTGCTGCGCCTCCGCTTTTCTTGTGAGCCACGATTATACCCCCTCAGCCTAGTAGTCGATCTTCTGGACTGTGACCTTCGTAAGCCACTGTCTATGGCCTCTCACGCGGTCATAACTCTTTCTCGGGCGGAACTTTACTATTAACTCCTTCTTATCGCGAAAATGCTGTTCCACACGACCCATCACTCGAGCACCATCCAGGTAGGGAGTACCTATTCGTGCACCTTCACCGTCTCTTACGAGAAGGACACGATCAAACGTTATCTCGTCCCCCTCGTTGTAACCGTTCTGTCTCAGGGTATACAGAGTCGCGCCTTCTTCGACACGATACTGCCTCCCGGAGGTTTCAATTATTGCGTACATGAACTTTCGCACCTCCAATGCAATAAACATCTGCTGACACAGGTGCCAGATGGCTTAGACCTGCCTCAAGCATTCTAATAATTACCCACGCAATTGTATCATAATTCAGCACTCTGATCAGTTGATATCGTAAAGAAATAATTAACGAATTGCCTGTGGTCTCACCACATTCACCTTCGTGCCAATCTCGTATCGCCGTGCTATAATCTGTTCTGATCTGGAGGCGTATCCTAATTGGCTAAGGAGCCGGTCTCGAAAATCGGTGGGGTTTTGCCCCTTGTGGGTTCGAGTCCCACCGCCTCCGCCATTTCCTCCAACCATCCAGGTGATACAATGATGATTCGCAACCTTCTCACACAGATGAAACAGCGTATCTCAATGTCTGCCACTGACTACCTTATTCCTCGAGAGTGGTTACCAACAGATTATTCAGGAAATGCCGAAGTAACAGACAGTGGAGTACTTGTGAACCCATACGAGTTTGCATCTACCTTGCTTCGTGGTTATCTTCTCTCAGCAGAAACCAGGGACAACAGAGCACCACGTTCTGGCACTGATGATGCTGCCAGAGATAGCTCCTGGATCCACAGATCAAGGATCTACTGTTCTTTTGTTAGAAGTACAAGTGCTTTCTCGCACTCCCATCATACCAAACTCACCAGAAGTGAAAAGCCTGGCTATACAAACACCGGTACCTTTCTGAAAATGATCTTTATGCTCCCGCACATTTCACGCATGCACTTCGATTGCGTCTATCTCCTTCCCATAACACTTATCAGCAACAGATACAAGAAAGGTGAACTCGGGTCTCCTTATTCAGTGAGAAACTTCTTCAGGCCGGACCCCTGCTACCACGACAGTCTACTGGATGGCTTCAATGTGGAAGAGGAATTTCAGGCATTTGTCGAAGCATGCCATGCTCTTGAAATCAAAGTGCTCCTGGATTTCATGCCACGCACCGCTGCCCGCGACTCAGAGCTGATTGCAGATAACCCGGAATGGTTTTATTGGATAGATGCTTCTGTTGAGGATCAATACAGCCAACCGCGAATTCCCGGTCTAGATTTCAAAGTCCCTTCAAAAGAAGACCTTGAGGCGATCTATCGATCAGATCATGTCCAGAGACACCTCAAATTCTTCAGATACGCTCCTTCTGTGACACATCCCGAAAAATGGGCAAACTTTGTGGAGTTAAAGCGAGATTCTTCTGACTTCTTTGACGAACTTACTCGGGTATTTGGAGTTGTAACAGCTCCTGCCTTCTCTGACTGGATTAATGACACACAACCTGTATGGACGGACATTACGTTTCTGCGTCTGTATCTTGATAATCCCAGAGATTCGCAACCATTTCTCAAGAACCACAACCAGCCTCCTTACATATTACAGGACATAATCAAGGCTTCCAACTTCCCTGGAAATAGGCCAAACACAGACCTTTGGAGACTCCTTGAAGACATAATGCCATACTACATTCGTGAATACGGCATTGACGGTGCTCGATTGGACATGGGGCACGCCCTGCCTGACGAACTTGAGCACTCCATAATAGCGAGCGCAAGGCAACATGATCCGTCTTTTGCCATAATCGCTGAAGAACTACAGATGGAAAAAGATGTAGAAAGCAAGAAAGCAGGATATGATTGTATTCTCGGTAATACCTGGTGGATGATGCCTCGTATTCAAGAAAACAGGCTCCAACAGATGGTAACAGATGTTTTGCCAGGATTGCAGTTGCCCACACTGGCATGTTGTGAAACACCGGATACTCCCAGAGCTGCAGCAAGAGCCCGGGGGAAAGATTTCTCGACAATGATGACTATCCTTAGCTTCTTCTTGCCCAATGCAATACCTTTTGTCAATTCAGGTCAGGAAATCTTCGAAGTGCAGCCAATGAATCTTGGGCTCGATAACAGCCCAGAGGGCCGTTTCGTCTTGCCGAAAGATGACCCTCTCTATGGTAAGCTTGCCTTCTTCGACAACTACTCGCTGCACTGGAATACAACCGAGAATCTGATCAATACCATTGTAGCTATTGCAGAACTCCACCGCAGTTACAAGAACCTGATGAACGAAAGTAATCTGAGGATTCTATCCAACAATAATTCACATCTTTCTGGCCTGTTCTACTGGGACGGGGGCAAAGGAGTTCTTGTGCTGTTGAACACTGACTTCACCAGTAAGAAATGCGAGTCAGTTGATCTCGGATATCATACATGGAAAGTATCGCACCGTGTTTCGTGGTGTATCAGAGAATCTCATCCAACCTCTCTGCCCCCACTCACAATAGGATCAAGGTTGGAAGTGATTTTGATACCAGGAGAAACGGCTGTTGCATTGATAGAATAGAGCTTCACTTGCGGGGTCTGACTAGCAGTCGTATAGCTGTTCTGACCTCACCCTCAATATCTACATCAGAAAAAGATGGGTAGCAGACAAGATCCACTCCACTTGGTGCAAGATAGCCTCTTGCAATAGCTATTGCCTTTATGCACTGATTGACGGCACCGGCACCGATCGCCTGCAACTCCACTATTCCTCTTTCCCGGATCACTCCGGCGAGTGCACCAGCAACTGCGTTGGGGTTGGACTTCGATGCTACCTTGAGAATCTCCATCCTCTGTTACCTCCCTCGGCGATCTGGTTCTATGGTGCGCCCGGCAGGAGTTGAACCTGCAACCCTCGGATCCGAAGTCCGATGCTCTATCCAATTGAGCCACGGGCGCCAGTAATCTGGGGTGGCTGGCGG
>CAZSXB010000031.1:0-26157 GCA_964611155.1 uncultured Thermotogaceae bacterium | reverse complement strand
CATTCAGGTCAAGGAATTTCATGGCCCTCAAAAGCGCTCCAAGTAGGACAACCATCAAAAGAGGTATGATTTGATTCAGCATATATCCTCCGCTTTTCCAACTAATGTTCAAAAAGAGTTTATCAGAGTTCGCGGCAATCTACTGGATATGAATTCCTTCAATCTAGTAAAATCATACGAGAAAGGAGCGCTTCATGGGCGATCAGATTCCCGAACGAAAAGAGTATTACTTTATAAGCGATCTCCATATCGGTGGAGATGGAGAGCTCGGACAAGTTCACTTCAAGGAAGAGATGATCACCTTTCTAAAATCCCTTGAAAGCCATGACAAAGACACCGAACTGATCATTGCGGGTGATGCTTTTGGATTATGGGAGTTCACCAGTTGCGAGGGTGTTGATCAGTTAAGATGCATCGCAGCTGAGAATCCTGAGCTGTTCGAACAACTGAAGAAGACTGGCGAGAAAATCGTAATAACGGTGATCCCCGGTAACCACGATCATGATCTCGCGGCTTTTGATGGTTTCAAAGAGCTGATGATGGAGTTCAATATGTCTTTGGAAACAACTCTGAGTGTTGAGAGAAAGATAGGAAACAGTCTAATCTGGATTGAACATGGGCATCAATACGATAATATGAATCGCATTGAGCAATTCGGCGATCCAGCATCACGTCCTTTCGGGTATTTCATAACAAGATATGTTCTGTCAATGGCTGGTCAAAGATCACGATTGGGCAGAAGAAGCTGGCTCTCAGACATAGAATGTGTGCAACCTAACGAGGAGTTGCCCAAATGGGCATTGTCGAATTACTTCTACAAAGAGATGAATCCATTTCTCAGATTCATTATAGTCCCAATAGTGCTATTCATAACATTTGCAGCAGTGTTTCTTGTCTTCAGTGTTCTCGGGCTGTTAGGTATTGGGAACCTGGATGCACGAATTCTCGAAACCCTCCAGAACTGGGGGATAATCGGTCGCATAATTGAAGTCTGGCTTATAATTGACGTGGTCTTGTTACAAATCCTTATTCTGATCTCAATTCCGCTTCTCTTTTTCTACAAGGATGTCAATGCGGCACTGAAGAGATACGGGTTCAAGTTTGATCGAAAGGATCTCATGAAGAAACGTGAGATCTATCTTAATCACGCAAGACAGGTACTGAGTACTCATCCTCACAGAAAGATCTTTGTGTTTGGACACACACATAATCCACTTCTTATCAATGAAGGCGGCAAGGTGATTTTGAATACCGGAACGTGGCTCGAAAGGCATTCATACGTAAGAGCAACCTTTCCACTTATGCCGCCTGTGTATTACCATTCCTTCCAGCTGAACTACTTCAGAGTTTACAAGCCCGACAGCAAGATCCGCATCGAGTATTGTGTTATTCCCAAGGAAGTCAACAACAAACTGACCCTTCTTGAGCGTTTCGCAACGGCACTGTCGAAAAAACCTGGACCGATTTCTATCCCCCCAGTTACCGAAATCGAAGACCTGGATCAGAAGAATACCTCTACCTGAGTTGATAATACGCCACTTCGTAGTCTTCATGCGCAGGATCTCTAGTCATGTATTCGCCCAAGTCCTTCATCAAGTCGCTCATTATGCCAGATTGCATGACCTTGTCAGCAAAGCTTTTGTCATCCCAGAATCCTATTGCCACGGCTTTCCCGTCAGGTTTCGTCATCAGCATTCCCCCAACGAACCCCTCTTTCTCGACTAGTTTGGAGAGAACGATATCGTACCACTTCTTGCAGGCCTCGTTAAATAGTTCTTTCTTGAAGTAATAGGTCATTGTTGCAACGTACATCTGATCACCTCCGAGAAGTTCATTATCATCATATCATCTCTTATGGCTTTCAAAGCCACTACCGGCTGGCAGCATGATACAATCTCTCTTGGAAGGTTCTCGCTTCCACTTGTTCTTTCATAAGCATACCGGAGGTGTTGCATGACGACTATTGAAGATCTAAAGAAAACCTACAAAGATTTGACAATGTTGATAAGTGCACTTGCATTAATGGGATGGGACCAGCGCACTTATATGCCAGAGGAAGGAGCGAATCATCGGGCCGAGGCATTCGGTTTTATCCATTCAGATTTCTTTAAGAGAGCTACTTCTGATGAAGTTGGAAATATGATTTCCAATCTCAAATCGCCGGAAGTGTACGGGTCACTAAGCTTAGTTGAGAAGTCAATGGTAGACAAGGCAGACAGAGAATACAGGAGGGCGAAAGCTATTCCCCCAGACCTTATGCACAGATATGCTGTCCTGAGTACGAAGTGCGAGAGGATTTGGGAGACCGCCAGAAAACGTGATGACTTTGAAGTGTTCAAGCCGCACTTCAAGGAACTGCTTTCTATTGTCAAGGAAATGGCCGGCCATTATGGCTACAAAGACAATCCATATGATGCTCTTATCGACGATTATGAACCAGGAATGACTTCTGCCAAAATCAAGGCGATTATTTACCCTTTGAGGGACTTTCTAGTCCCCCTTGTTGAAGACCTTTCAAGACGTAGCAGCGATTCAGGGGACATCTCCATGAATGGCCATTATCCAGGAAATCTTCAGAAGAAGCTTTTTCTAAGCGTTCTGAGAGTTCTTGGTTTTGACTTCTCCAAGGGAAGAATCGACGAAACAGCGCATCCCTTTACAACCTCTATTGGACCTGGAGACATCAGGATATCCACAAAGTACCCCGAACATGATTTCACTATTGGTTTATACGGTACAATGCATGAATGTGGTCATGGTATGTATGAGATGGGTTATGATAGCCAACACGTCTACACGCCGGTGTACGGTCCTGCATCTCTTGGAATACACGAATCGCAGTCACTCATGTTCGAAAACCACATTGGACGAAGTCTGCCATTTCTTACATACTTCTATCCAAAGATTCAGGAGATCTTTCCTCGAAGACTGTCAGATGTCTCCCTGCATGACTTCTATCGTGCTGTGAATACTGTCAAACCGTCACTAATCAGGATCGATGCGGATGAAGTGACATACAACCTTCACATAATCATAAGGTTTGAGCTTGAAGATGCAATGATCAATGACAGGCTCGAGGTCGACGATCTTCCAGCAGCGTGGAACGAGAAGTACAAACAATACCTCGGAATTGAACCACCCAGTGATGCAGATGGAGTCCTTCAGGATGTCCACTGGTCTTCCGGAATGATCGGTTATTTTCCCACCTACATGCTCGGCACGCTCTATTCCGCCCAGTTCTTTGCAAAAGCTCTTGAAGATATGCCCAACCTGAAAGAAAACATGACGGATGGAGATATTCGACCTCTGGTTAACTGGCTCAGGGAGAAGATTCATAAACTCGGGGCGATTTACAAGCCTGAGGAGTTGATGGAACGAGTAACAGGAAGCAAGCCTGATCCGAAGTATTTCATAGATTACATCACCGCAAAGTTCTCGGATTTGTACAAGTGACTTAGGTGGATCTGTCGATTATCTTCGATAATCAAGAAGATCACCCCGGGTAACTCCCCGGGGTGATTCATGTATGACTAGAGGCTATCAAGATATCTTGACATTGACTCGGCGGCTTTCTTTCCAGCGCCCATCGCTTCAATAACTGTTGCAGCACCTGTCACAATATCTCCGCCAGCATAGACACCTTCAAGGTTCGTCAAACCGGTATCTTCGTCAGTCTTTATGAAGCCCCAGGGATTCAGTTCAAGCCCGGGAAAGCCAGATCTCAGAACAGTATTGGCTTTCTGCCCGATCGCTTCGATAACCATTTCTATCTCCATGTCGAACTCTGATCCATCGACCTTTTCTGGACGTCTTCTTCCTGACTCATCTGGTGGACCGAGCTCCATGCGAGCACATCTCATTGAACTTATATTATTATTTACGTCCCCGGTATACTCAGTGGGTAGCGTCAACCACCTGAACTCTATCCCCTCTTCGATCGCATGCAGATACTCTTCTCGACGAGCAGGCATCTCTTGCTCTGATCTTCTATAGACGACCGTCACATTCTCTGCTCCAAGGCGCTTTGCGGTTCTTGCTGCGTCCATTGTTACGTTACCCGCTCCTATCACAGCGATTTTCTTCTTCACGACAACAGGCGTATCATATTCGGGGAACTGTCCAGCATTGAGCAGATTGACCCTTGTCAGGAATTCGCTTGCCGAGAAGACATTGTTCAGATTTGAACCAGGCACACCAGAGAGCCTTGGAGCCCCTGCCCCAATACCAATGAATACAGCATCATGGTCATCATATATCTCCTGAAACGGAAGTGTCCTGCCAATGACATGACTCCTGACAAACTCAACCCCCATGGAAGCAATCCCCTCTGCCTCATCAATTACAATGTCTTTTGGCAATCTGAAAGCGGGGATTCCATACACAAGAACACCACCCATGGTATGGAAGGCTTCGTAGATAGTCACTCTATAACCCTTAGTTGCAAGATCTGCTGCCACAGTGATTCCCGCAGGACCTCCTCCAATCACAGCAACTCTTCGCTTTGAAGTTGGCAGCGATCCAGGTATCTCACGTTCTATCTGAAGATCTCCAACAAACCGTTCCAGCCTGCCTATTGCAACTGGTTCCTTGTCTTTCATCTTCGATAGAACGCAGACTGCTTCGCACTGCTGTTCCTGGGGGCAAACTCTGCCACATACACGAGGAAGATTGTTTGCCGCAAAGATAGTCCGGGAAGCGGATTCGTAGTTTCGATTCTTTACGTCTTTTATGAACGCTGGGATATCAATACCAACAGGACAACCTGAAACACATGGTTTCGTGGGGCACTGCAGGCATCTGGAGGCTTCTGCAATGGCCATTTCTTCGGTATAACCGGTTGCCACTTCTTCGAACGATTTCAGACGCCTCTTCACGTCCAGCTCCGGCATTCCCACTCTATCAGAGATTTTCACACCCACGAGAGATCACCAACCTCCTCTTCGAAGCGCTTCAATGCGGCGGTTTCCAGCTCAGTATACTGAAATTGTCTCTTAATCAATTCGTTCCAGTTCACATTCCTTCCATCGAACTCAGGGCCGTCAACACACGCAAATCTAATCTCCCCATCGACTTCAGCACGGCAAGCTCCACACATACCTGTGCCGTCAACCATTATGGTATTAAGGGATACCCAACACGGGATATCTCTATCTGCCGCAACTGCAGAGACAAATTTCATCATAACTGCAGGGCCTATTGCCCAGATCTGATTGACTTCCTTCTCATCCAGGAGTTTTTCCAGCGCATCAGTAACCAGGCCCTTCTCACCTGCGGAACCATCGTCGGTCATCACGACAAGATCGTCGGAAAGTTCTTCAAACTCTTCTAGAAGAATGAGCTGCTCAGAAGACGCCGCACCGAGTATAGATGTTACCTTGTTTCCAGCCGCAGAAAGCGCCCTCGCTGTCGGTAACAGAGGAGCAATTCCGACGCCGCCACCGATCACGCAGACATGACCATAGTCTCGAATCTCGCTCGAATTACCGAGAGGTCCAACGACCTCGGAAAGTTCTGTGCCTTCATCAAGCAACGCGAGTTGAAAGGTGCTCTTTCCAATACATTTGACGATTATCTTCACCTTTCCCTCTGAGGTCTCTACGATTGTCAAAGGGACGCGCTCACCCTTCTCGTCAATTCGGATTATCAAGAACTGCCCAGGTTTGGCATACTTCGGTATTGTCTCCGACGTCAGCCAGAACTCATAGAGCCTGGATGAAAGCCTTCTCTTTGCCAGGATTTTGTGAGCCATGTATCCTCCTTCTCATCTGTAAAGTTGTCTGCTGCTCTATACTATTCTATCAGGCAGAACAGAAGCTGTAGTAGAGCTCTGGAATTCATAGCTGTGACCAGTGTTTTGAAAGGGAGGACTTTCAGGTCTATAATCGTACTGGAAATCAATTTCCCAGAGGAGGAAATCGATGATCTTTAGAACGATTACAATAGGTGAGATGCTGAAAGATGCTGCGTCCTGGAAGCATTTCCAGACGCTCTATGAAGTCAACTTCGATAGACTGCTGGATATCGAGAAGGACATTCCTGTTCTTCTTTTCGTTGATTCCACCGGACTCGATAATGCTGCCGTAGAAGACTGGCTGTTTGCTTTTAACAACATCGTATTGATGAATGGAATTCCTGTCCGTGCCTTTCTTTTAAGGGCGTATTCAAGTGAGGCAGAAGTCACAGAAGGCTACTACAAGGTGGTCTCAGGTCCTGGGAGCCCCAGACAGATTTTCTCGACAATTCTAAGGAAGATCAACGAACAGACGAACAGAATCGCTGGTGTGAGCGATTCAATGCTCGTTCTTAAGAGGCTCATAGTTCTTTCGATGTTCTACGACGGAAGCGTTATGATTGTTGGGGAAACAGGAACAGGGAAGAACCACTTTGCAGAGGTCATAGCTTCATTGTCACCAAGAGGGCCAGGAATCTTTTACTCGATCAACTGCGCTGCGATTCCCGACAATCTACTCGAAAGTGAGCTCTTTGGTTACAAGAAGGGGTCATTCACTGGAGCTGCGTCAGACAAGAAAGGACTGGTCGAAATGGCTGATAATGGCACGCTCTTTCTTGACGAGATAGGTGATATGCCTCTTAACCTTCAGGCCAAAATCCTTGGAATTACGGAGAACAGGGAGTTCTTCAAGATAGGTGCAACGACTGCAACTAACGTTGATGTAAGATTCATCACTGCTACGAATAAATACGATGATTCGTCGCTGAGAGATGACCTGAGATATCGTCTTTCTTCTATTGTCTTTAGCCTTCCCCCATTACGTCACCGAAAATCAGATATCCCCGTTATGTTCGATTACTTCATGAGTTCAAAAGGTTATCTAGTAAGGTTTGAAAACCTACCCCATGAAGTGAAAGATGAGCTGATAGTCTATGATTATCCCGGAAACATCAGAGAGCTTGCCAATATCATTGAGGAATACCTTGCAATGAATCGCATAAGCAGAACCAAAGTAAAGCGCTCATATGAAGATATCGTGGCAACGCTGGCTGACCGTGCAATGATCGAGTTTTCCTCAAACACAAAGACCTACAAGGAGTTTCTTTCCAATATCCAGAAGACAGTGTCCAGAGAACTGCTTAGACGAAGAATGGATGACATCGGCAATAACGCAACACAACTCTCGGTAGAGTTTGGTCTAACTCCCCGACGAATGCGAGATCTTCTCTCTGAAATCAGTAATCCAGAGTCTGAAAGCCCCTGATCAACGCTCTATTTCCGGTCAGTCCATTCACTGATTACCCCAAAACCGGTTGTTCCAAGGTGCGTTGCGATGACTGGTTCAATCTTGTCCTTGATAACATCAATATCAGTGAATTTCGCGCTTATCCTCTCACTCATCTTGCTCACATCATCGTCGCGTCTGCATGATATGACAGCTGCCCGGGCGAGTTTCTTCCCTGCCATCGGGGTCACGGAAGAGCTGAACAATTCATCAAGGAGTTTTTTCCTGCCTCTCACATTTTTGAGGGGTCTGAGTTCCCCTTCATCAAGAGATATAATCGGCTTCATGTTCAGAAGCCCACCCATGAGCGCTTTGGCTTTCCCGATTCTTCCTCCGCGGTAGAGGTGGTCCAGCGAATCAACCGAGAAGATGGTCCGTACAGACTTATAGAAGTTGTCTGCATATTGCACAAGGGTCTCAAGCTTCGTGCCTTTCTTGGAAAGCTGCACCAGGTTCTCTGCGAGAAAGCCCAGGCCGTAATTTGTCAATTTCGAGTCAACGATCTTAACAGGTATCTGGACCATCTTTGCTGCAAGATTTGCAGAGTCAAAAGTACCACTCAGTTTCGCGGAGATCGTTACGACAATCAGGGCATCGTATTGATCCTGCACCTTCTTGTATACAGCCACGAAGTCTTCAGGACTGGGTTGAGAAGTCGTTGGAAGTGCACCGGGTTCATCGAGTTCACTGTAGTACTCCTCGATTCTCACAGAGTCCGCCTTTCTGTATTCGCCGGCTCTGTGAATGTAAAGAGGGACTAGCTCGACTCCTAGTTCTTCTGCTCGCTTCTTGGTGAGTGCACTGGTGCTGTCTGTGATAACGCCTATTGCCATAAGTAGTAATCACCTCCCGGAATATGCTAGCAAAGGCGTTCCTGATCTAAAGGACAAAAAACGTATGGATTCCGAACACCTTGCTTGTAAGCTTTCCGACATCCGCACGCACTACCCCAATGGGTTATAATCTTCACGAGGGAGGCGATCAGTTGGCAGTAAGGAAGATGAGAATTCCTGATGCGGCAGATATCAAAAACCTATTCGGAGAATATGACAGGAAATCAAAGTACCTTCAGGAAAAATTCGATGTGAGGCTCTCCATAATTGATAACGAGATCTGGATAAAGAGCGATGACATAGATACACTGGAAACAGTAAAGAGCATCCTTAGTGAAATGGTCGAGATGAACATCGACGGTGAAGTCACCGAGTGGTCTGAATTTGAGAACCTGGTTGATCACCACACTTCTCCATCGCAATTAGAGATTGCACCCGAAGGACTTTACAGGGCCGTAAAGGATTCAGCTGTCCTGCTGAAGAAAATCAAACCAAAGACGCTTGGGCAGAAGAAATACATTGAGGTCCTTCAAGGAAAGGACATGGTCTTTTCGGTGGGACCAGCAGGAACTGGCAAGACTTACCTCGCAGTAGCCATGGCTGTCGAGCACCTCAAAGCGGGTCGAGTGAAGCGCATTATTCTTACAAGGCCTGCCGTTGAAGCAGGAGAAAGATTGGGATTTCTTCCAGGAACGCTCCTTGAGAAGATTGACCCGTACCTGAAACCTCTCTACGATGCGCTTATGGACATGATGACGCCTGACCGACTTGCCTACTATAAAGAGCGTGGGATTATCGAGATAATCCCGCTTGCATATATGCGTGGAAGAACTCTCAATAACTCATGTATTATACTCGATGAGGCACAGAATACCACGTACCAGCAAATGAAAATGTTCCTGACAAGAGTTGGTTTCAATTCGAAGGTCGTTGTGACCGGTGATATCACGCAGATTGATCTTGACCGTACGACAGAGTCCGGACTCGTAGTCATTCAGAGCATCATAAAGAACATCGAGGGAATAGGATTCGTCTACCTAACGGAGCACGACATAGTTAGAAATGCCCTTGTAAAGGAGATAATCAAAGCCTATGACTTATACGAGAGAGAAGATGAAACAAAGGAAAAGAACTCCCACAAAGGGACCTGACTTCTCCTGGTGGAGAGGAATCAGTCTGAGGAATATTAACTCGATAATTCTTTTTCCTCTTTTTGCTGCTCTTCTTAACAGAGTTCCCTATCTCAGTCTTCCAGAGATGCCGATAGCGTATTTCTTGGGCTGCGTAATCTTCTGGTACATCTTTGTTGAAACAACCGTAAGAAATGACCGTTTCTTTGATCTGCATGCAGCTTACAGAATCGCTCTCTATGCAGTGGTTTCTGTCGGAATCATCGTCAATAGCGTTGTGGTCTATTTCATATCCACTGACTTACTCGTATACATCACCCCGCTCTTTCTAAGCGTCGCAATCATAACGATTCTCATCGGGTTCGAAGAGGGGGCAGGGGTCGGTCTCTTTCTTGCTTTTATCGCTTCAGCGACCTACAGGTTTTCGCTTGACGCATTTGTGATGCTTTCGATCATCTCGTTTGTAAGTGCGCTTGCGACAAGAAAACTTACGGCAAGGATTTCGATAGCACGAGCAGGATTCTTTGTTGGGGCAGTCTTTGTCGCTCTGGTATTTGCCAGGTCATTTACCGAGAGTGCCTTTAACTGGATTCAACTAAGTGCTGCCTTCATTAATCCTGTCGTTTCATCCATCGCTGTAATCGGACTGCTCCCGTATATAGAGTACGTTACCAGGATTTACTCAAATGTCGGTCTTCTTGAACTGGGGAACCTTTCACATCCGGTGCTTAAGAACCTATCCGTCAATGCACCGGGAACTTACTATCACAGTGTTACACTGGCAAATCTTTCCGAGGCAGCCTCTGAAGCTGTGGGTGCAAACGCTATTCTTGCAAGAGTTGGTGCATATTTCCACGACATTGGTAAAAGCAAGCGCCCTCAGTATTTCACCGAGAACCAGAGTGGAGATAATCCCCACGACAGGCTCTCTCCCAGTATGTCTAACACAGTTATTAATGAACATGTGCAACATGGCGTGGAGTTGGCGAGAAAGCATCGGCTGCCCCTTCTTATTGAGGATATCGTCAGGCAACATCACGGTACAAGAAACAAGCTCTTCTTTTATAGGAAGGCCATGAGTAAGGGTTCGAAAAGGTCGGATGATTTCGGCTACTCCGGGCCAAGACCACAGTTTCGAGAATCCGGGATTGTAATGCTCGCAGACAGTGTCGAAGCTGCATTCAAGAGCCTGAAAAATCCTACACCAGGCAATATCCGAGAAATCGTAGCGGAAGTAGTAGAAGGCATCTACAATGAAAGACAACTGGATGACAGTGGTTTGAATCTGGGTGATCTTGAGGGGATAGTCGACGCCTTCACCAGGGTCCTCGCCAGTTCAAGTCGACCAAGAATAGAGTATCCTCTCGAAGAATCCCAATCAGGGGTGAGCGATGGAGATATTCCTCCAGAACAAAACGGCGAAGCAGGTAGACGAGAAGAGAATACGTGAACTTGTCGCAAATATCGCTCAAGAAGAGCTCCGTTCTCTTCCTGATGGCGCACTCAACATTGTTCTCACAGACGATGATGAGATTCAGCGTATCAACAATCTCTACAGAGGGAAGAATCATCCAACGGACATACTAACGTTTGAGTACGGTCTCGACCAGGACGTTCTGGGTGACATGATGATCTCTCTCGAGACTGTGGAACGCCAAGCGCCTGACTTTGAGAATACATTTGAGGAAGAGCTTTTGTACATAGTCATACATGGCGTTCTTCATCTCCTTGGATTTGAGCATGAAGAGACTGACGACATAAGCTCTGAGCAGATGATCATGAAGCAATCAGAATACTTCGCTAGATATGTAAAGGAGCGTTGACAATGGCTATTGTAAAACCTTTCAGAGCGATTCACCCTCCCCAGGAGAAGGCAGGCCTGGTGAACTCGCCACCTTATGATGTTGTTGATTACCAGGAAGCTCTGGCCTTTTCAAGAAATCCCGAGTCTTTCATTCATGTTGTTCGATCAGAAGTTGATCTTCCCGAAGGAACTGATCCCTATGATGAGACTGTATACGAAAAGGCAAAGGATAGCTTTCACAAGCTGATCGAGAATCAACTGCTTCTTCAGGAGACCGATGAATCTTTCTACATCTATCGACAAGAGATGAATCATCACATCCAGATTGGATTGGTTGCGTGTTGTTCAGTTGATGAGTATCAGCATAACAGAATAAAGAAACACGAATTTACAAGAAAGCCAAAAGAAGAAGATCGTGTGAAGCATACGCTCATGCTGGAAGCAAATACAGGGATGGTCTTTCTGGCGTGTGCAGATGATGGCAGTGCTGAAGAAGTCCTGAGAAGGACAATTGATAATCGTGAGCCTTTTTTGGATGTCGTTGATGAAAACGACGTCAAGCATACGATCTTTAAGATTTCGGAGCCAGAGCAGGTCGATGAGATAAGGAACACATTCGATTCCTTCCCGTGCCTCTATATCGCTGATGGACACCATAGGGCCGCTTCTGCATCAAGAGCACGTGAAATCCTTAAAGACAAGAATCCCAATCATACAGGTAATGAGGAATACAATTTCTTCATGGCTGCTGTTTTCCCTCACACACACCTGAACATCATGGACTACAATCGTGTGGTGAAGGATCTTAACGGACTCTCCAGCAAGGATTTTCTCAGAAAGATCGAAGCGACTTTCCTGCTGTCTGATGCCCGAAGTGCCCCGTACAGGCCTGAGACGAGTAAGGAGTTCGGCATGTATCTTGAGGGACAATGGTATGTACTGAAGCCAAGACCCGGTACTTTTCCTACCGATGACCCTGTTGAAAGCCTTGATGTGAGCATACTTCAGAATAATCTACTCGACCCGATCCTGGGCATCACTGATCCAAGATCAGACCCGAGGATCGATTTTGTTGGCGGTATACGCGGCCTCAGAACCCTTGAGAACAAGGTTGCTCAGGGATACGCAGTTGCTTTTTCACTATTCCCAACATCCATGGAAGATCTGATGCATGTTGCAGATTCTGGTCGTGTCATGCCTCCCAAGTCTACATGGTTCGAACCGAAGCTTCGCAGTGGCCTCCTGATTCATCGAATAACGTGAAGACAGCAGCTCTTATTCTTGCGGCAGGAAAGAGCAGGAGATTCAATGATTCAACTCCTAAGCAATTTCACAAGCTTGGAGGAGTTGAGCTGCTTGTTCGCTCAGTAAAGGCTTTCACAGCAACACCTCAAATCGACTTTGTCGCGGTAGTAGCAGATCATGATTTGAAGGAGCGGTCAGCAGAGATTCTCTCACAATATGGCCTGTCAAGTGTCTTGATTATCCCTGGTGGTCGAACCCGCCAGGAGTCTGCTGTAAAGGGATTGGAAGCTCTTCAGGATGAGATGCCGAACAAGGTGGTAATTCATGATTCAGCGCGACCACTCTTCAAGGGCGAAGAACTTGGAAAGTTTCTTCCTCTTGTTCAGCCAGGAGTCGGCATCGTTGTTGGAAAACCAGCAAGTGATACAATATACAGCATTGCAGACGATCTGGTCAAACCGCTTGAACGAGATACCCTCTGGATAGCGGAGACTCCGCAGTGTTTTATGTTTGAGGAAATACTTGCAGCCCACAGATCTGCCAGCCAGGAAAGACTGCACAGTGCCACTGATGATGCTCAACTCTACATAGAGTTTGGTGGCAAAATAGCCTTCTACCATTACGTGTCTTCTAACCTCAAGATCACATATACAGAGGATCTTGAGATTGCCGAGGTTCTCTTGTACCTGGAACCTTCTTGAAACGAAAGAGATTCAGTCGTAATCGACCTTGATCCTTCTAAAATAGAATGTGAGACCAACAAGTCCGCATGAAAAGCCGACGAACTGAGGAAATGTCAGGGCCTCTCTTAGAAAGACCCATCCCCAGAGAATCCCCAGCACGGGTTCGCCAATGAGAGCAATCGACACATTTACTGATTTGAACTTCTTCAGAGAGAAAACGATCAGCGAGTATCCAAAGAACGAACAACCGACCCCTATAAGCAGATAGAGGAAGAACTCCCGGAGTGTTAATGGCCATATGGAAATATTCTGAGCAAAGGCAATAATCATGAGTATAATCATGGCAACACCATAGCTGATTTTGTTGAACCCAAATGCACCGAAGTGTCTTACACCTGTCCTGGCAATGATCACGAACATACACACCATGAGCGCCCCGGCAATTGAAAGCAGGTCTCCTCTGGCCAGAGCGGGAGATATCATCCTGTCAAGCGCAGGCATAATAATCATGCCCCCTGCCATCAGCCCAAGAGGGATCAGCATGAACCTGTCGAATTCCTCATGGTAGAGATACCTCGAAATCACCCCAACCACGATCGGCTGGAGTGAAAGAGGAATAACCGCACCAGCTATTGTTGTGTGTTCAAAAGCCGAGATCCACAAATGGAAATGAAGAGCAAGAAAGACCCCGGCAGTTATCGCAAGGAGATACTGTTTTCCGTCAAAAGCCGTGGAAGCCACTCTTCTCTTTCTTAAAGATGTAACTGCAACATACATGATAAACGCAAATACAACCCGGTATAGCGCGATCCTGGAGGGTCCTGTTCCGGCAAGCCTTATGAGGATTCCGGAAAAGGAAACAAGAACGACCCCAAGACCAAGAATGATAACAGGTGAAAGAGCATGCCTTCTGAAATCAGCCAATTCTTTTCTCCATTCTATAGAACTCAAAGCGCTTTCTGGATATCTTTACAACCCTGCTTCTGTTTCCTCTACTGTAACCAAGTCTCGAATAAAAGGAGATAGCCGCGGTGTTTTCCGTCTCGACGTCAAGGACAATTCTCTTCATGCCCTTCTTTTTAAGGATCATCTCGAGGTGCTCCATTAGCAGTCTACCTATCCCCATGTCTCTGTACCCATCATATACCGCAATATTACTGAGATAGAAGGTCCCGGGCCGGAAGATCGACATCTTTGCCCCCGCAAGTAGTCTGGATAACCTCGGAGAAGTCGTCCGTCTTAGATGCCGCAGACAGACCCAACCAGTTCGCATGAACATAAGGGCGGAGCGCCAAGGTGCATATCCTGTATACATGCCGACATTACTACCGTGCAATCTAGCGAAGACGACGCTCTGGACTCCAAAGATCGTATTACCGTATGTGTAAAGAACGGAGACTGTCTGTCTCATTTTGGGGCCAAAGAGGGCTCTCATGAACTCTCCTGCAGAAATCTCTAGAAGATTCAGAAAATCCTCACCGTCCGCGATGCGAGCATAGTCAATTACCATATCCTTCCGAGACATGTTTCCACTCACCTCTTCATCTCCCAGACAATTCTACAACATTCCCTGAATACAGACTCAGCAATCCTTCAATCCCTCTTTCAGTTGTTTGAGATAGCAACATTGCTGTAGAATCAAGTCATAGCAGCAGATTCTGATCACTGGAGGCATTTCATGCATCATTTTCTGGACCGATCAAGTGTTGTCTATGAGATGGACCGCGACAATACTCCCGTTCTTACGATCACTTCAGGAGACTCAGTTACAGTTGAAACGGAAGACTGTTTCTGTCACAGAATACTCTCGGAAAATCAATGCGTTGATGAGGATTTCGACTTATCCCACGTAAACCCGGCCACTGGCCCAATAGCTGTTGAGGATGCGCTTCCGCGGGACAGTATTGTAGTTACAATCAGGGCTATACATCTTGATTCACAGGGTGTCATCGAGAGTGTGCCTGGTTGGGGCCTCCTCGGGAATAAGGCCACCAGCTGCAAGACCGTCATCACATCGATAATGGATAACAGAGTACAGTTCAATGGTCTATCACTTCCAGCCAGGCCGATGATAGGAGTAATTGGAAATGCACCTGAACATGGTGCTGTCGGATGTGGCACGCCAGGCAATCACGGCGGAAATCTTGACACAAAAGAGATTGCTGCAGGAGCTATTGTTCATCTGCCTGTCTTCGTCCCGGGAGGTCTTCTTGCTCTTGGAGATGTGCACGCGCTGATGGGAGACGGAGAATCGTGTGGAACTGGTGTCGAGTGTCGTGCAACTGTTGAACTCTCTATAGAACTGGCAAAGTCGACTGGTCTCTCAGCTCCTCTCGTGGAGACAGAAAACGAGATAATCGTTATTTCAAGTCACAAGAAACTTGATCGCGCCATTTACCAAAGTATGGTTCTGGCTGTTCAACTCTTGATGAAGCTTACAGGGTTTTCCTGGCAGGAAGCTTATATGCTTGCAAGCATCTCCTGTGATGTAAGAGTAAGCCAGCTCGTCAATCCTCTCTTCACGGCAAAGACCATAATCCCCAGGCATCTGAATTCCAATGGCCTGAGGCTTTCTCAGATGGACTTCGGGGAATCTGGGAATGAATGAGATACTCATTGACAGAACGCGTATCAAGAAGCTTAAGGGCGGACAGAGTAAGGGAAAGTACGTGTTGTACTGGATGCAAGCCTCTCAGCGGGCGGAGTACAACCTGGCCCTGGAAGTTGCTCTAGATATAGCAAACAACCATAAGCAACCTCTCATTGTTTGTTTTTGTATTACTCCACGATTTCCAGAGGCCAACCTCAGATCGTATTATTTCATGCTACAGGGTATCCAGAAGGTTTCCGATCAGCTTAAGAACCGCAAGATACGTTTTGTATGCTCTATTGGTTCTCCAGAGAAAGTTATTCCAGCGATTGCAGAGAAGGCATCGTTTATTGTGTTTGACAGGGGTTACACATCGGTCGTCCTGGGTTGGCGTTCCAGGGTCGTTAAGGAACTGATAGCCCCGGTGTATGAAGTTGAGGACAATGTCATAGTGCCGGTTTCTGTGGCTTCACACAAGGAAGAGTACAGTGCAGCAACAATTCGTAAGAAACTCATGAATCAGCTATCAAGGTATGCGAAGAAGATCCCTCAATTAGAGACCGAGGTCAACTCACTCAATAGATCGGTCAAAGTCGACGAAGTGGAACTTGATGATTTGGAGTCTCTCCTGAAGAAACTCGAACTTGATGATTCTGTTTTTCCTTCACCGATCTTCCAGGGAGGCTCAGAACAAGCCAATGTTCTCCTTAGAGATTTCATAGAGAACAGGATAGAGCATTATCATGAGTGGCGCAACGACCCGTCAAAGCAATGTCAATCCTCACTCAGCCCATACATACATTTTGGTCAGGCTTCTCCTATCTTCATAGCGCTTGAGGCAATGAAATACCCCAGAGCGGGAACCGATGCATTTATTGAAGAGCTCTTTGTCAGAAGAGAACTTGCTATAAACTTCGTGCATTACAACAATCATTATGATTCCATAGAAGCTCTTCCAGGATGGGCTCTCTCTACACTTGAGGATCACAGTTCTGACAAACGCCCCTACCTTTACAGCCTGGAAGATCTTGAATCCGCAAGTACACATGATCGCTATTGGAATGCTGCACAAATGGAGCTGCTTATCACAGGTAAGATGCATAACTATATGCGCATGTACTGGGGGAAGAAGATCATAGAGTGGACCGAATCGCCAAAAACTGCTTTTGATATCATGATTCATCTGAACAACAAGTACGAACTCGATGGCAGGGATCCAAATAGCTTTGCAGGAATCCTGTGGTGTTTTGGAAAGCATGACAGGCCCTGGAAAGAACGACCGATCTTCGGAAAAGTTCGGTACATGAATTCTTCAGGACTGGAAAGAAAGTTTGACATGAACTCCTATGTCGAACAGGTCAGGGCACTGAAGAATGAGCGTAATACATAGCCTAGAAGAAGCATCCCGATTCATGAATAACAGGTAGAAACCCTTTGAACTCGCTCTCTTCTGAGTAGGGATCGAAGAACCGTTCATCAGATGAAAGATGCTTGTTAGTATGACCGAACATGTAATGCCAAATGTGGAGCATTACCTCCTTGAAATCAACACCGAACCGATTAGGAGTTAGGTCTCTAAAGCTCTTTTTTATTGATCTGATCTCATGTCCTAACCATTCGTGAAGAACTGAAATAACTTCAGAGATCAGGTGCTTGATTCTTGGAATGTCACGCTTGATGAATACTGGAATGGCAATTTCATTATCCTTGACGTAAGAAAGCTTCTCAAGCACCTCCTGAAAACCCGTTCCTTTCCAGGATCTTTCAACAACGTGTTTTGCGATCTTTTTCATGTAATTGTCAACCATTCTGGAACTGACCATAGCGATTACCTCGTCTCCAGAGAAGGAAGTAATTATCCAGGAGATGTCCGGGAAGGTCCTTCGAGTATTCGCGTGATCACCAAACGATGTGAACCAGAGACTTCCGTATTTCATGTTGTGACTTCCCCAGTACAACTTCTCAAGGTTCCGGGGAATATCCTCATTAGCGAAAAGCGTGTAGTCCCCGTATCCGGCTTTCTTTTTTTGCTCTTCAGGAAGCAACAAACCCAGTTGATCAAATACTCTCAGAGCGTACCAGTCCAGGCACACACAACCAACAAGGAAGAATAGGCTTTTCTTCCACGACACCTCTTCAAAGCTGAGCCCTTTTGGAGGGTGCAAGTTAACCTTTTTCAACAAGTTTCCTGCCAGATCTCTTCCTGAGAGATCACATTCTCTGTTCAGGATCTCGATATCTCTGGCAGTGAAGCAAGTGAAATTGAGAAAGCACTCTCCATTCTCTTCGCGCACTGCTCTTACTCTGGTGAACTTCTCGAATAGTTCCGAAGAAATGTCGCTCTTTCGCACAGGTCCTTCACACAACTTTTCTATGAGCTCCTGACCTTCTTCTGAATCAAGAGCAGGTTCGGTTTTTCCAGTTCCGACTATTGATACTCTGAATCTCATGCAATCACTCCTCTTGCGGTTGAGGGGTTGGGAGATTGCCGATAACCGGTCTTGCGAGCGATATGTCTCATATGGATTCTACTACCTTGCACTGTGCGTAGGAATTGCGGGAAAGAACTCTTCAAGAGTTCTGATCGAGTCTGGAACGAGCTGATCGTGCCACGAAGGGGTGGTTTGATCCGGAGTTTGTATCTTTCCCATTCTCCAAAGAGTTGTTGCATCAACACGCCCTGTCAAAAGGGGTGCAAGGTCAGAGACGCTTATCCTGAGGTCTTCCTCAGCAGTGGTCTCTGTGGCGCCGACACCTGAAATAATGAAGACTCTGTTATTGCTCTTCAATACTGGATCAGTTACTCTGATGGTAACTTCAGAGCTGCACTCATTATTCAGCACTTTATTCAAGCAGCTACCGATGTCGAGCAATCTCAACATCCTTGAAGGGCGATCACAGAATTGCATGCTCGATCCACCCTGCCAGGCAGAGTGAAGAAGCAGATCCACCGGAAAGTCTGGAGGAAGCCTGGTCATACTGAAGCTTTCTATCTGTTCCCTGTGTCGACAAAGAAAGACCTTAAGGGCATTCAGTCCTGAAAGATCTTCAAACCAGAAACGAGGAATCTTCATTTCTCTATCACTGGTTGAGTAGATGAAGAATCCGCGAATCACGTTCTTGTCATCAACAGCAATAGCAGCTTTCAGTTCCTTCCTCATGAACAGGGTCTTCGTGTATGCTGGAATATCGATTGCCTCAGAATAGCGTGACTTCTCCCACGCCTTTTTGAGTCCACGCTCAACATAACTCCTGACAATGTCGTTTTCGTAGATCGATCCATTTATGACTTCCAGGGGGGTGTCCTTTGATGGAGAAAGAAGCTCGAAACCGAACTTCAAGTGATTGTTGTCAAAGGCAACTTCAAATCCCATCTGGCGATAGAAGTCGTGTTTGAATGGATCAAGCAGGAGAATCTCGATGCCTTTCTTTCTGCAATCTCTCACGTCATTCAAGAAAAGGCGTCTGGCAAGCCCGCCTTTTCTGAAATAGGGCATCGTCGCAACTCCGTCAACATAGCGACCTTCGAAAATCCTCCCCCGAATCTTTGTCTTTGTGGGAATGCTCATATATGTCGCTATGAGTTGTCCTTTCTCTTCCATCCCCCAAATGTATTCCCATATTGACTCGTCTTCAAGATAGAGTGCATCTTCTTTGGAAGAATAATCAAAGCAGACTCTGAAGATCTCGATGACTTTCTGCTTATATGATTGGTCAAGCTTGCGAATCTTCATTGCTATCACCTCACGGATGATGCATGATCAATAATAGCAAATAGCAAACGATCCAGTGATAGTGAAACAGAACCGTCCGCTATCCCTGAAAAGAAGATTGTCTTCAGCTGAAGATTTGCTTGATTGTAGGCTGAAGAGGAATATCGCACTTCAGGTTGCACTCAGGCTGACTCGTTAAGCTCATACTGCAGCTTATACAGGTCTGCGTATATCCCACCCTTCTTGAGTAATTCACTATGAGAGCCTTCTTCAACAAGTCTGCCCTTGTGAATTACCAGGATCCTGTTCGCAGATCTTATCGTCGAGAGCCTGTGAGCAATCGTTATGAGTGTCTTGGTT
This sequence comes from uncultured Thermotogaceae bacterium, assembly GCA_964611155.1. Classification (GTDB taxonomy): domain Bacteria; phylum Thermotogota; class Thermotogae; order Petrotogales; family Kosmotogaceae; genus UBA9910. The sequence continues at coordinate 6,561 of CAZSXB010000031.1, read as the reverse complement.
GAAGAGACCTTTTCCATTGCTCTCTGTATCAGAGCCTCTGTTTCAGTATCTACGCTGGCAGTTGCTTCGTCAAGCACCAGAATATCTGCATCGAAAAGGACGGCTCTTGCCAGTGCAACAAGCTGTCTTTCACCGGCTGAAAGCGTTCCGGCACGTTCGAGTATCTTTGTGTCATAGCTATCCGGGAAACGTTTGATGAACTGGTCAGCATAGACATACTTTGAAGCTTCTATAACGCGCTCCCGGCTAATCGACTCGTCAAACAGCCTGATGTTGTCAAGAATGGTTCCAGAGAAAAGGAAGACATCCTGTAGCACGACACCGACCTTTCTTCTGAGTGCTTGAAGGTTCAGATCGTAAAGGGAGGTGCCATCTACAAGGATTTGCCCTTTCTGAATCGGGTAAAGACCGTTGAGAATACTTATGATAGAGGTCTTTCCTGCGCCTGTCTCTCCAACAATCGCGATTTTCTCCTTGGGGGCCACCTTAAACGAGATATCATTCAGCACGTATTCGCTTCCGTCATAAGAGAATGAAACATTACTAAATTCAAGACTCCCTGCTAGCTTCTTGACTTCAGGCTTGTCATCCTGGTATTCTTCTTCATCAGTTTCCATGAGTTTGAAGATCTTCTCTGCAGAAGCAAGTGCGTTCTGCACAATGTCGTACTTCTCGGCGATATCGTGAAGAGGTCGGAAGAACATCTCTATGTAAGCAACAAAGGCATACAAAACACCAAACTCAAGTGCCTGGCCGGAAATTGCTCTTGCGCCGAACCAGACTACCACTGCAATTGCCAGGTAATACATAAGATCCATCAGAGGTCTGAAAATTGCGAACACGTACAACTGCTCTATCATTGCCTTGAAGTGGCTTTTGTTAACCTGCTCGAAGTCTCCTCGCTTTTTCTTCTCACGGTTGAATATCTGGATCACCGACATACCCGAAATGTGTTCAGCAAGAAAAGCATTGATAATCGCTAGCCTGGTCCTTACCTTTCTGTAGGCAATCCTGTCAAAATACCTGAACACCAGTATTGCAACGGCAATCAACGGGAGTATGAGTAACGTTATGCTTCCAAGGTACATCGAAAGCCTCAGCATAATAAACGTTATTCCGACAAGCAGCAGTACGTCTTTGACGATTGAAGTTATGACAGATGTGAAGAATTCTGAGAGGTTCTGAGTATCATTGGCTACCCTGGTTGCAAGACGTCCACTTGGATTTGTGTCAAAGAAGCGCATGGGCAATCTTAGCAGCCTGTCAAACAACGCCATTCTAACTCCGTGGGTTACTTTCTGTCCCATATACGTTGTGACCAGTACTTGAGCGAAGTTCACAAAGAACAGCGAGAAGAGTACAGCCATCATTATCAGGGCCAGCCTGCCTATCCCGGCAATATCAGCTCCACGGATTTCTCTGAGCTCTGCTTCGCTGATAGGATACTCGACATCGCCGTCTGTCATCACCCAGGTTCCGTCTTCATGTTGAAAAAGCTCATACGGAGCCTCAGCTTCCCGAATGTAGCTTAGAGAGCCGTTCTCTTCGACGATAGCGAATTCTCTCCTGGGAGTCATATAGTCATCTATGGCAATCTTTGTGAGATAAGGGGGCAGAAGATCAAGGACTGTTGAGGCCATTATCAGAACAATCCCGATAATCAGGAGCTTCAGGTATGGCCTGGCGTATTTCCAGAGCTTGAGGATTACGCTCCAGTCTTCGACCTTGATTTTCTCTTCGAACTCACTGTATACACTGTGGTCCATCTTACTCCCCCTCGAGCTTCTCTTCGAGCATTTGACGATCATACATCTTCCTGTAAAGACCGTTGTTCTTCAGAAGATCATCGTGTTTTCCGCTCTCGACAATCTCTCCATCGTGCATCACATATATCATGTCTGAATCCAGAACCGCTTTGAGACGATGCGAAATGACAATAATCGTTCTTTCCAGCCCCGAGTTCTGCAAGCTGTTGAGTATTTTCGCCTCTGTTTCAGTATCAACGGCAGAGAGACAATCATCAAGAAAGACGACAGGCGATTCCTTCATAAGTGCCCTGGCTATCGCAATTCGCTGCTTCTGACCACCAGAAAGAGTAACTCCACGTTCCCCAACAATCGTGTCGTACCCTTTTGAAAAGCCCGTGATGTCATTATGAACAGCTGCCACTTCGGCGTATTTCTTAACTCTTTCACTGTCCACATCGCTTACCGCAAAAGCGATATTGTCGCGAACGGTTGCCGAGAACAGGAACGTCTCCTGTGGAACATAAGCGAAATTATCCCTGATTATCTTCGGATCAAGGCTACTGATATCTATGCCGTCAATGAAGATTTTGCCTTCAGGCACTGGATAAACCCTTCCCAGAAGCTTCCCTACCGTAGATTTTCCGGAACCGGTAGTTCCTACCAGCGCTACTTTTGAGCCCGATTGGATTCGAAGCGATACATTCTTCAAGGAAGGTTCCTTCCCTGTGGGATACGTAAATGTTAAATCATCGAAAACGATATCACCTTTCAGGCTCGTCACTCTGACAGGATTGGTAGTAGTGACATCGCTCTTCTCCTCAATGATCTGCTTCAACCTTTTGTAAGAGGCTCTTCCTCGTTGAATAATGTTGACCACCCATCCGAAAGCCAGAGTCGGCCATACGAGCATTCCCAGGTAACCAACAAAAGTAATAAACTCACCGAGTGTTATGTCACCGAGAATAACCATCCTTCCACCGAAAAAGATGGCAAGCAGTGATCCCAGCATGGCCAGACTGTTGATGAGAGGAAAGAACATTCCCCAGACTTTTACGAGATCCATGTTCTTACTCACGTAGTTGTTCGAGGTGTCTTCCATCATTCCTGATCTTAGCGGTTCAATTCCGTAACTTTTTACCACCCTGATCCCGGCGATGCTTTCTTCGGCAGTATCCGTCAAATCAGAGAAGGACTCCTGGACAGCCCTGAAGCGCCTGTGAATCATTCTCCCAAAGAACAGTGATACGAAAGCCAGCACGGGAAGAGGCGCAATTGCTACCCATGTCAGGTTCCAGTTTACGAAAGATCCCATGGCAACAACCGTTATTCCTGTTAGAAAGATCCCGTCAACCAGCATCACTATGGCTGGGCCAAAAGCCATTCGCATTGCATTCACATCATTTGTGAAGCGTGCCATAAGATCCCCAACGCGCGTTCTGTCATAGTAACTTGCCGGAAGACCAAGAAGTTTATCAAAGAGAACTCCTTTTGAGAAATACTCAAACCTTCTTGCGGCACCCATTATGAAAATCCTCCAGAAGAACCTCGCGAAGAACAGTCCAAAGGCCACACCGACAATACCAAAGAGAAGCACTCTAACCGTCGAGAGATCGTCTGGAGCTACCCTCAGAGAATCAACCACCAGTCCTGTAATTCGTGGAACCAGGATCATCAGGATATCAACAACAATAAGGAAGATGCTACCGACCAGGTACCTCCACCAGTATCTCTTAAGAAAGTCTTTGATCATTTCTCATTCACTGCCTACACCTCTAAACTGCTGCTGGACTTGTAAAAGGATATAGCCTCTTGCATCGTTTCTATACATTGAAGCTGTTCATTTTGCGAGAGACGTGCAAGCTGAACCGATGTTCGCAAAGCGAACCACTACCATTATAAACTCTTCCGCAAGAAGTTCAACGATGATGATAGAATCAAATGAAGAAGGTGCTTACTTGAAAGTAATCTCTCTGATTGGAGTACTGATTCTGGTGACTATCTCATTTGGCGAAGACAAAGTAGGGCTCGTTCTTTCAGGCGGTGGTGGAAGAGGGGCATATGAAATCGGTGTCTGGCGGGCACTGATTGATCTGGACATTAATATTGGTGGAGTATACGGGACAAGCGTGGGTTCTATCAATGGTGCAGCGGTAGCCATGGGTGATTATGAGACTGCCAGGGATCTGTGGCTAAGTATTGATTATGAACAGGTTATGAAACTCTCTCCGGAGTTAATGGCAGTCTTTGAAAGAGACTGGGATAAACTGAGTTTCTCCAATACTTCAAGGGCTATCCGTGAGCTGATCGCACAGTCGGGTATCGATGTAACTCCGCTCAGAGAGAAACTGAACAGCTTGGTGGACGAAGACAAGATAAGAAACTCAGGGACTGACTACGGCCTCGTCACATACTCTGTTAGTAAGCTAAAACCAGCTTCTTTGTACATCGATGAGATCCCTGAAGGTCACCTGGTTGACTACATTTTGGCTAGTTCAAACCTTCCTGTATTCCAGAAGGAAGAGATAGACGGAAAGCGTTATCTTGATGGGGGGATTTACTCCAATTTGCCGATAGAAATGGCTAAACAACGCGGCTTCAAGACAATAGTAGCAGTAGATATAGGTTCTTATGGGATCACCGACGTGCGGGCAATGCTTGATGTGTACGCTAACGATGAGATCAATATCGTGTACATAAAGACTCAGAAGCATTACGGGTCTATCTTGACCTTCGATCCTGAGGTATCGCTGAAGTACATGAAAGCCGGGTATCTGGATGCCCTCAAAGCATACGGAGTTCTTCAGGGAGACGATTATTACATATACGGCCCCTCAGATATCATTGGCGAGGTGTTCCTGCAGCTCAAACCCAGGGATAGAGTCGAGGCTCTTGAAATACTTGGAATCAAGGCCGTCGATCTGGCCCCTCCTGAGTATCACTATTACACTCAGTTGCTTCCCAGAATAGAAGGTGTCACGAGACTAAGGGGTACACCGCCAGATCTTAGCGTGACAAAGCTTCTCGAGGAGATAGCTTCTTTGATGGAGCTTGAAGTCCTGCGGCCATACTCTCCTGCAGAGTTAGTTCAAGAGATCGTCAGAAGGTCAAACGATGGACAATTCGATCCAGACTTGATCTCAATGATATCCAGGATTCGATATTCAGGCTTCCTTGAGTTCCTGGTATTCATATGGGACAAAGAGATTGATGGCTCTATAACAACCAGAGAAGGATATGACAGAATAATCGAGACATTCTCTGAGTTCAAGTTGCCTTCACAAAACTGAATATTTGGGTCTTCAAAACGGAGGTGTTGTTCATGGCCTCAACACATCGAAAACCGATGCTTGAGTCTGAAATCAGAAAGGTTCTGACCAAAGCAATGGCAGACAGCAAGGATGATTACATCAAGAATGCTATGCCCTCTATTGTGCGGGTGGAGCTATCAAAAGATCTTCGATTCGCCAATGTCTTTGTCAGCACTCTTGGCGAATCTGAAGACAAACAGAAGCTTGTTGACTACTTGAACGAAAACAAAGGGGTGTTCAGGACAGCAGTCGCAAAGAGCATACGCATATACAAGGCTCCAGAGATTACCTTCAAGCAGGATATTGGAATAGACGCAAGCCTCAGGATTGCCAAAATCCTGGAACAGATTCAGGAGGATAAGAAAGGTGACGAGTAATGTGGTTGCCCTTGTCTATAAGGATAAGGGAGTGACTTCTCACGATGCAGTAGATCTTGCAAGGAGGAAGTTGGGAATAAGGAAAATCGGGCACTCTGGAACGCTGGATCCCTTTGCAACAGGGCTCCTGATTCTTGGAATCGGGAAGGCCACAAGGCTTCTGGAGTACTTTAAGGACCTTCGAAAGACTTACCGGGCGAAAATGCGCCTGGGAGTGATCACTGATACCTACGACATCACCGGTAATGTCATCGAAGAAAGAACTGTCGACACTTTATCCAGAGAAATGATCGAAGAGGCACTGAATAGCTTTCTTGGAAAGCAAATGCAGGTTCCTCCCGCTTACTCGGCAAAAAAGTATCAGGGACAGCGACTTTACAAGCTGGCACGAGAAGGAAAGATAATGAACCTCCCGCCAAAGGAAGTCGAGATTTTTTCGATAGAGCTACTTCAATATGATGAAGCAAAAGGCGAAGTAGATTTCTCCGTAACTGTCTCTTCGGGAACATATATTCGATCACTCATAATGGATGTCGGTTACAAGCTGGAGACAGGTGCAACTGCAACCGAGCTTTCAAGGACGAAAATCGGCAACTTTTCAGTGGATGCTGCAGTTCCTGTTGACAAACTTGATCTGTCCAAATGCCTGTCTCTCTCTGAAGCCACCTCCTTTATACCCGCTATGATACTCAATGATTCTGCTGTGAATACGATTATTTTAGGAAGCCAGGTCTACGCACCGATGATTTCAAAGGTTTCAGACCGTTTCTCGAAAGGACAGATTATCCGTCTTCTGGACCGCCAGAAGAACCTTGTAGCTGTTGCGAAATCGGAGAGGACATCAAAGTTCATTCTAGGTCTCAAGGTAAAAGATTCAAGAGAACGTGTTGCAACGCTTGTGAAGGTTCTGGGAGGCTAGAATGCTTGTTGCCTGCATAGGTTGTTTTGATGGTGTGCACATCGGTCACCAGGAGATTATCAGGACAACGATTCGGAAGGCAAAGGAAGACAAACTATCTCCGAAGGCAATCTCAATTCTGAATCCCTGGGCATCATTTTTTCCGAACTTCCCCGGGCTGATATACCCTGTGCACAAGCGCTTCCAGATAATCCATTCGCTTGGAATCA
>CAZSXB010000030.1:0-26176 GCA_964611155.1 uncultured Thermotogaceae bacterium | reverse complement strand
GATGGCGACTTCTGACCGAAGTTGATATAATCAACTACTCCTACAATTTCGCCCGGCGAGTAGCTGCAGTTAATCGCTCCTGAAGCGTTGGTTATGATCAGCTTTCTGACACCAAGCTGTGCAAAGAGCCTTACTGGTGCAATCACATCATCAATTGCGTGTCCTTCGTAATAGTGGAACCTGCCCCGGAGACCAATCACACGTTTCCCTGCAAAGCCACCAAAGACAAGCTGCCCAGAATGTCCTTCAACAGTACTTTCTGGAAATCCTGGTATCTCTGAGAAGTCGAAACTCATGCTGTTTTCAAAGCTGTCAGTCAAGTAACCCAATCCAGAACCGAGGATAATCGCAGCATCTGCGCTTGCGGAAACCAATTCTTCAGGCAGTTCGTGACCGTAAATCCTGTCTTGCATGGAACACCTCCAGAACCTTACTGCAGGTTGATTATATAACAATACGTGTTAGAATACTCTGAACCTATTGACTTTGGCTCCCTACTTGAATATAATCTTCGAGAAGCAAAGGAATAGGAGGAGATAAGATGACTTCAGACGAGGTTTTCGAGAGAGTTAAGATCATAGTGGCAGACAAACTTGGTGTTGAGGAAGATGAAATTTCCTTAAACTCTGAGCTTGTGGAAGATCTGGGGGCTGATTCTTTGGACCTCGTAGATCTGGTTATGGCGTTTGAAGACGAATTTGGTACCAAAGTTGAAGATGAGGAAATAGAAAGTATCAACACGGTTGAAGACATCGTGAAATACATCAAGAAGAAGATGGGAGAAAGCGAAGAGGAAGACGACAACTAGCGGTCTCCCGCGTCAAGGCTGGGGGAGATTCTATTAGCAAAAGTTTTATAGCATCTGAAGATCTGCATTACCGAAGACTTGACAGATTTCTCAGAAAATGTCTTCCTGACTTTAAGCTGGCATCCATCTATAAGCTTATCAGAAAAGGTTTTGTAGAAGTCAATGGCAGAAAGGTGAGAGATCCTTCTGCCGAACTTGTTATTGGTGATACGGTAACGCTTCTTGTTGAAGGGGATCTTGAGCATCTCAAGAGACTCGACGAATCGCGTGAACTCGTTCCTTCTGACATTCCGCTCTCCATTTTGTTTGAGGATAGTAGTATCCTTGCAGTTGACAAACCTCCAGGACTTGCCATGCATCCTGGGAAAGGCGTCCAGGTCGTTACGCTCATAGAGGGTCTGCTGAGTTACGGTAACACCAGGGGCTTCACACCCAGGCTGGTACACAGACTGGATAAACACACTTCGGGGATTGTTCTTGTTGCAAAGTCACCTCTTTCTGCACGCAGACTGACTGAGGTGTTCAGGAAGCGAGAGGTTACCAAGAAGTACATCTCTCTTGTCAAGGGAACGTCGATTTCGGAGAAAGGGTTTCTTCAAGATGTCACTGATGGCACGGAAGAGAAGCTGAGCTTTGAGGTTATAAAGCGTTATTCTGATTGTTCTCTGATAACAGTCAATCTGCTCACCGGCAGAAAACACCAGATACGACGGCAGACTGCAGATAGAGGCTTTCCGGTCATTGGAGACAATGTTTACGGAGACAGGGTTTTCAACAGAGGCTTCAGAGAAAGCTTCGGATTGCGGAGATACTTCCTTCATTGTGAACAGATTACAGTGAACCACCCGATGACCGGCAGGGAGCTATTACTCGCATCTCCACTTCCCCAAGATCTTAAAGATGTGCTGGAGCATCTTCAATGAAAAGGCTTTCTTTTATTCTGTTCTACTCGGTACTGACAGTGTGCCTGTTTTCCAGTGTGCAGATTTCAAGGGATCTTCGGGCTGCATACCAGGTGTTTGAGGAACTGCTAGGACTTTCCCCCACCTACCAATTGACCTTGCTACAGGGCACAGGACAGGAACACTCCAGGGTAAGAGATTTCAATGGTTCCTATGAGATTACCATTTACACAAGAGATTATAGTGAGTATGTTGCATGGCACGAAATGGCGCATGTCTTTCATCTTGAGTATATCTACGAGCTTGGTTACAGTCCTGAAGAGATTCCCATATGGTATCATGAACTCGTAGCAATAAAGGCTGAACAGACGAAGGAAAGAGGGTTGATGATGCCGTCATTCAGACTGGGACTTTTCGACTTCACAGGCTACAGATCAACTTACCCGTCTTCAGAGAGACTCAGCACATTCTACAGAGCCATTCGAAGCTTTGCTTCTTTTCTTGGTGACGATGTGGCTCTTGTAGATCTGTTTAAAGACATCACAGAGGAATACTTGAATAGTGGTGACATGGAGCATGCCTTCAGTATCGTAACAGGTAGGAGTTTGCGAAGTTGGATCAATAGATGGCGTTTCATCAACTCCATTCCTGTTATTGGGTATGTTCTTCTGGTAATAATGCTTGTGTACTTTCTCGCTGTTAGGAGGGAACGCAGGTGGCAGGAATTCGTGCTAGACGAGGACCTGATAGACCAGATCAGGAAGTAGCGATAACCAGACGCTCTCTTGGAAGGAGAGGTCTGTTTCTCTTGATTCTTTCGGTAGTTGGTGCAATTCTTATGTTGACATACCTTCCTGATCGTTTTCGATTCGATCGCAGTTTTGCAGGGGCAGCCATGATTCTTCAGCGAGAGGTTCCCGGGGTTGATGGATATTCCATCATAATGGAGGGTCCTGCTCTCCCGGGCGGAGAGATTTTGCTTGTGGATCTGAGCGCCGAGTGGCAGAACCTGGAGCAGATTCTGGAAATCAACAAGACGGTGATACTAACAGGTGTGGCGCCCTATTCTGCCGAGGAACTGGCGAGTTTGCTGGACTTCTATCACGTTTACGTGGGGTATATGGAGTTTGACGAAAGAGGCGATTTCGTGCGTGAAGCTCTGAGAGCACGCACATATACATCGCTGGTGTTCAGAGTTCACAGGCTTGAGGGTAAGGAATATGTGAACTACAATGAACTATCTGCGGCAGTTTTGAGATATGTCAGAGCAGTCAGAGAAAGACGAGTTGATGCGGTCCTATTCGAAGAACCTGTCCAGGAAGGTACTGCATTTGGCTATGAAGAGTTGGTCTTGAAAACTAAAGAAGCTCTGCAAGAAGTTTCACTCCTGACTGAAGAGCTTCGATCACCCTCTGTGAGTGTGTCCAGCTGGTCACCTGTTTCGTATATTGTATCATTCACACTGATTGCGGCATGGAACCTCACTTTTGCGCTTGGTTATCTGGTGATTGCGATAATATCTCCATGGCTCTCTTTGCCTTACCTGGCCATTCTGGGACAGATATCAATCTTCTTTGTGGTTCGTGGTCTGGTGAAGGATTCGGGCATCAGGGCAGTTCTCAAAGGTGTCACGTTGTTTTTCGGACTTGCTGTTTTGCTGGGAGTTTCAATCAATGCTCAGATGACTTCTCCTGCCTATCAAAATGGAGTTGAACTGTTCAGGGGTGTTAAGTTGTCTTTGATAGCCCTTCCTTTGTTTGTCTTCTTGAGAGGCTTCTTCAGAGCTTACAAGCAGAGGACTACTCGATTGGACCTTCTGCTATTGGGAGGATTTGCAGCTGTAATAGTTGTGTATGTTATAAGGAGCGGCAATTTTGCACCAGTGGCCTCATTTGAAAGGAGCCTCAGAGACAGTCTAGACAACATCCTTCTTGTCAGACCGCGGTTCAAAGAGCTATTTGCTTATCCGTTCCTTTTCTTCACACTCTACAAGGGCTTCAGGCACAGAGGAAGACTCGGAAGTGCTATTCCTGCGATAGGGATGATTGCTATAGCTTCAGTAGTTAACACTTTTTGTCATGCAGTCAGCCCGATGTGGACAGGCCTTCTGAGAAGCTTCTATGGTCTGGCTATGGGTTCTGCGATTGGTCTGGTCGTTTTGATATTAGCGAGATCCACTGGGACTCGTTTGGAAGCTGAAAGTTCGCAGAAGGCAGAGGTTTCCGCTGAACAGGAACAAGGCTGATAGAGTCAAATCTCTATCTACAAATGGAGGGGATTTTATGAAGAAGGCTTTACTGGTGATTGTTGCTTTGATTATCGGGCTTGCAGTGATGGTATCTGCTTCTTATGATCTTCAAAAGGTCATCATCACGCCAGATCCTTCGAAAGACCTGGAAGTGAAAATATGGATTGATAGGGGCACAGGTGCGCTCTATCGCACGGGAGAGAATATTGAGGTCTTCTTCAGAACTAATAAGGATGCATATGTAGCAATTTACAATATCATGGCTGATGGAGAGGTTCAGTTGCTTTTTCCCAATGCATATGACAAAGAGAACTTCATCCGGGGTGGAAGGGATTACTCTCTTCCGACCGCATCATCAAGCATGAGATATCGCCTCCAGGTTGGGGGTGCACCGGGGAAAGAGATTCTTCAGATTGTAGCATCAACCGAACCGTTGGGATTCCTGGATCGATTGCAGCCGCTTATTGAACAACAAGGATTTGCTGTTGCGGAGGAAAAGGCAGAGAACTTTGTCACACAGCGTGTTATACCTATTATTGAAGGAAAGGAATATGCAGTCTCTACCACGTACTTCTTTCTTGACAGGACGGTCCAGACAGGGAAGATATCTGTGAGGACTACACCCTCAGATGCTCTGGTCTATATTGACGGAGCATACGTTGGCAGGTCACCGATCACGAAAGATATCGATGTAGGCAACCATGTCTTGACAATCTACAAAGACGGTTATCGAACTGAGACACTGAGTTTCTCAGTTCGAGAGGGTAGAACTGAAACAGTAAGCGTCACGCTGGTTCCCATTGTTCGGACTTACCAGTTTTCACTGTCTTCAACACCTTCTGGAGCTTCAGTGTACATCAACGGTACGTACAGGGGCAATACGCCTTTGCAGATATCGCTGAATCAGGGCACCTACAATTTGAGAGTTGAGAGGGCTGGTTATAGAAATTACGAAGAACGGTTCACTATTGACAGGAATATGAGTAAGAATGTTGATCTGGTGCCTATCATACAGACCCATCAGCTTTCAGTCACTTCGTCTCCATCAGGCGCTGGTGTTTATATCGACGGCAATTACAGGGGAAGAACGCCGCTTCAACTCTCTTTGCAGCAGGGAACGTATACACTATCTGTAGAGATGGAAGGATACAGAAAGTATGAAGAGAGGTTTACAATCGATAGAAACATGACCAGGAACGCAGCGCTGGTTCCCATTGTGAGAACCTATTTGTTGACAGTCAGGAGTAACCCCGCAAGGGCCGACGTTTTCATAGATGGAAGGTATGCAGGAAGGACACCGTTTGAAACGAGGCTCGATGAAGGAACATATGATGTGAGAATATCACTCTCAGGTTATGAGGATTATGAAGAAAGAGTGAGGATGACCACTGACAGGCTTATCGATGCCAGGCTGTCTGTAAGAAGGGCAAGTCTTAAGGTCACAACTGATCCTTCCAATGCACGAGTCTTTGCCGATGGCGACTACCTGGGGAATTCACCACTGGAAGTAAGCATCAGTACATTGGGCAGGATCACTATAAGGGTTGAGAAGGATGGTTATGTTGCCCAGTCAAGAGACCTCACAATCACTCCAGGTGGAGTCTATTCTCTTGATTTCACGCTTGAAGAAGTCAGGCCGATTGCCAGAATTGCTATTCAGAGTTCACCTTCGGGGGCACGTATATTTGTGAATGGGCGCGACTACGGCATGACGAATACCACTCTTTCGCTGGATCCGGGTTATTATGAAATCGTACTCATCAAAGAAGGCTACAGATTTGCATCAACTATAAGATTTTTCAGTAGAGGCGATCATTCACTTGACTTCACTCTCATACCGATAGAATAGAACTGCAAATACAAAGATAAGAACTGCGCAGCAATTGCTGCGCAGTTCTTTTGTACGTGCGAGAGAAGTCATATGATGGTGGGTGATATAATTGTTCCAAAGAATAGAAAGTGGGTGAGAACGATGCGAAAGGAGTGGGTGCTACTGTGCCCGAAATCAGATGCTGTAAAGCGTCTGGTGGATTTTCTCGGGCTTGACCCGTTCATAGCCGGGTTACTCGTTAACAGAGGAATAACTGATGAAGACGATGCACTACGCTTTCTGAATCCCGACAGGAACTCATTGCACGACCCTTTCCTCATGAAAGATATGGAGAAGGCAGTGAGAAGAATTCTTGACGCTCGGGAAAGAGAAGAGTCCATAATGATTTTCGGTGACTATGATGTTGATGGGGTCACCAGTACTGCGCTTCTCTACATGGCAATGCGAAGAATGGGATTCAGGGTATCCTGCTACATTCCTCTTCGTCTGGAGGAGGGGTATGGCCTGAGCAAGGATGCACTCAAAGACTTCAAGGCTCAGGGGCATGACCTGCTAATAACTGTGGACTGCGGAGTTACTTCATTTGATGAAATAAGCTATGCAAAGGAGATCGGCCTGGGAGTGGTCGTAACAGATCATCATGAGGTTAAGGATCAACTCCCGCTTGCTGATGCGATTATCAATCCCAAGAGACCCGATGATCCGTATCCATTCAGAGGTCTTGCTGGTGTGGGAGTAGCTTACAAACTGCTTCTCGCATTGAATGAAACTCTTGGTTGCCCAATAGATCCAGAGGAATACCTGGATATTGTTGCTCTGGGTACTATCGCAGACATTGTTCCTCTGATTGACGAAAACAGGTTTATTGTTAAAGAAGGAACCTCAAAGATAAAGAAGACACCGTCTTTGGGTCTAAAAGCTCTTCTGAATTACCTCAGGATAAGTACAGAAACACTCACTGCCCAGGATATTGCGTTCAAGATTGCGCCGAAGCTGAATGCTGCAGGTCGAATGGACTCAGCATTGGTAGCTCTTGAACTCCTTATCAGTGAGGATGTTTCAGATGCAATGAAGACAGCCAGTAGACTTCTGCAACACAACCAAAACAGGCAGACAATAGAAGCGAAAATCTTTGATCAGGCATTCAGGGAAATCGAGAGCAGTCCTTCGCTGAAGGAGGACCAGGTGCTTGTCCTTTCTGGAGACAACTGGCACCTGGGAGTGCTGGGGATAGTAGCGAGTCGGCTGAGCTCGATGTACAGCAAGCCAGCTTTTCTCGTATCTACAAGTGGTGCCGAAGGTAAGGGTTCAGCAAGAAGCCCTTCTGGACTCAGTGTCATCTCCCTGTTGAATGATGTTTCTGACCTTCTCAGGGAATTTGGAGGTCATGAACTCGCTGCAGGATTCAGTATTGAGAGAGACAGGATTTCAGAGTTCAGAAAAAGAATCAATGAAGCATATATCAACAATTATGGTCATGAACTGCCCATTCAGCAGATACTTATCGACGGCGAAGTGTCACTGGAAGCTCTGAACAAGGATACGTTGGATATGCTGAACACATTGAGTCCTTTCGGTCACTCTAACCCAGAGCCAACTTTCTTGATAAGGAGCCTGAATATCGAGAAGGCCAAACCATTCGGAAACAATGGCGACCACATCAAGCTGGTCCTGCGTTCTGGAGACAGAAAAACTCTGGCCATTGGATTTAACATGAATGGTGTATTTGATGAATATAAGTATGTTAAGCCCAGTCTTCTGAAGATTGATGCAGTAGTCAGCATCAAGAATGATTCGGGCTACGGCCTGGAGGGAACAAAGCTCTCAATGACAGATGCCAGACTTTCTATAGACCCAGTTTTTGAAGAAGAGGTACGTGAGAAAAACTTTGTTCACGAATTCATCCGTAACTGGAAGAACCAGCAGCCTGGAGATGAAAACAGGCCAGATGTAACTACAATGCTTTCTGAACTGGAGAAGCGGCTCTTTCACAGAGGTGCAGAGAGCCCTGGACAGCTTGAGAAGAATCCTTTTGGCGTATTTGGAAACATGCGAATAAAGAATACTTTCCTTGCATGGAAGATATTGAGGAATTTCCAGCAGGGCAAGAGGACTATAGTAGTATCTGCGGTTAACGGCACTCTTGCGCACACCTATCACTCTCTAAGGCATTACATTGACGAAGTCAAACCTGTTTACTCTAATTCTCTCTATCGTGGTGAATTAGAGGAGAATGTGGTCTTCTCCACGCTACCTTTCTTCAATGACAATCTTGGAGAGCTGTATGACAAGGCAACAGACATTATTTTCGACGAACCTGGATACATACTTTCCGGTATCTACAAGGGGTTGCCTGATTTCGACAGGTTCTTCGAAGTTGCCCCAAAGATCCTCAGCAAGTCCATATTCGTTGGAAGCAACTTTACTCCGGAAGTGAAGGACTTCATGTCGACACTCGGCGTGAAATACTTGTATAAGCCTCTTCAAATAAGGAAGGTTGGGATAATAGACAACAGGGGCACACGAAAAAAAGTCGATCAGGTTCTCTCTTTGATCAGGCATGACGAGAATGTTGCAGTTGTTGTTGATTCCCCACAGAAGACAGTGAGTCTTGCCAAGTACCTTGGAACACGGCTCGCAAACGCACTTCAAAACGGAGAACTGATATTCTACAATCATATGCTGAAAGAGTTTCAGAGATCCGCGATTTATTCACTCATTGAGAAACAACGTATCAGGGTACTTGTAACAACTCCCTCTAATGATGGCCTTGGGGTAATGCTCGGAAACTCAAACATCGTGTTTTACAGCGCACCGCGAAACTTTTTGGAAATCCAGGATGCCGTAACAACGAGACCCGGTGAGGAGACAGAGCTCTTCCTGAATCTGGCATTTAACAGATCGGATCTGCAATCAAACACTAGTGAAATTGACAGGCTCTTCCCGACACTGGAGGAACTTGAAGTCATCTATCAGGATGTAAGGGATGTGTTACCTGCGTCAGAGAAGGATCTCAAGAAGGCTCTAAGCATAGAGAATGGCATGGATAGAGTCTACCTTTCTGTTCTTGAAGACCTTGATCTAGTCGCCCACGATGGAAGTGAATGGTATCTTGTAAACGGTCGCGGAATGGAAAAGGACGCCGCGAGGCAAACACTTCGCTACAGAGAAGGACTTGCCGAAAAGAGAACTTCAAGATGGTTTGCATCCAAACTCTCAACTATGACTACCAGGAGTCTTCTCAGGAGCCTAACAGATTGCTGTGAGGTTTTGAGGGTTGGATGACTAACAAGGATAGTGTAAGACCTGTTGCTGGAGAAGACCCACCAAAAAGGGTAATGGCTTTGGATTTTGGTGAATCGCGAATAGGAGTAGCTGTATCAGTTGAGGGTGTTGGCATGCCAATCGGTTTCGTCAATCACAGAGGGTATAGACACTCACTCAAGGGACTGATTGATGAACGAGCTCCTGATTTGATCATTGTTGGGTTACCCCTGGCGAAGACGGGAGGATTCACCATATCTGCTGAGAAAGCGACAGCTTTTGCCGAAGTCGTGCGCAAATCGTTCAACGTAAGAGTATGTATGGTCGATGAAAGGCTTACTACCAGGGCGGCCAGAAGCAAGCTTGAAATAACGCCGAAGGACTTCAAGGAAGTAAAAGATGCACTCAGTGCACTTGAAATACTCAACTCGTATCTTGATAATCCCGTGGTCTCAAGTCCTGTCAGATGCAGTTTCCCTTATTGCAGAATAGATGAGTCCTGTAAGAGGATTCCACAAAGCATACTTATATGGTGCCCGGAAAATGCTGGAATTGTTGATAAAGTGAGGGAAATGGGAGCTGCTCTCATAGCGGTCTATTCAGAGGATCCACAGATTCTATTAAGAGTGCGTCGTAAAAAGCTTACTGCAATGAATCTAATACACGAAGTCGTATTTGAAGAATTCGATGCCATACTCCTGAAAAGGGGCACATCAAATCCTTCTGATGGAGTGATAGAAGAGATAATCAGGTTTACGTGCTCGTAGCCCAACGGATAGAGCGCTGGACTCCGGATCCAGAGGTTGTGGGTTCAAATCCCACCGGGCACGCCATACGTCCTTTTACTCATGAGTAAATCTCAGCATCACGAATGACAGGCTTGCTGCAGCAATAGCTGAGATCACGAACACCAGCGGATTCTCAGCTGCTGAGGATCGCTCGACAAGAAGAAGCACCGAACCAATCATCAGCCCTGTAAGAAAGGCTATTGTGCATTCTTTATGTTTTGTGAGCAGTCTCTTCATGGCAAGACTCATCACGATTATTCCCACCAGTATACCCGTGCCGAGTGCAGTGAGTATCACAATATCGAATGATGTTATCGCAGTTATGGCTCTTTCATAGACTCCCAGTATGAGCAGAACAAGTGCCCCGCTGAGTCCAGGAAGGACCAGAGATGCTGCCCCCAGGAATCCTGCCAGCACATCAAATGCCAGCTTCGAAGGAGAGTGTTCCAGCACAATCTCTGCACTCTCAGTGGGACCTGCTTCAGCTATCGACAAGAGCATAATAATCGCAAACCCAAGAAGCAGCCAGAAGAAAGCTCTTTTCTTCTCTCTGCCGAGTATGCCAAGAAAGCGCGGTACTCCCCCCGCGATTAACCCCGAAAATGCCCCGTAAGTAGCATGAGGGTAAAGATCAAGTAGCATAGAAATGACGCGGGCGAAACTCATTATTCCCAGGAGTACTCCCAGAGCAACAAACAAGACGAAGAACAAGTCTCTCTTCTCTATCTTTCCAGTAAATATGTTGGAAAGCGCCATCATTAGACGCCCATAAATACCAAGCAGAAAGGCCATTGTTGCTGCACTAATTCCTGGGATTAAGTTGGCTGTACCCATAATGATACCGGCTATGAACGCTCTAATCATTGGTCCTCCGTACTATTTGTGAGAGTCCAGTGTTTCTGAATCATTCTATCATTCATTAATACAGAGAAACACATTAATAAGCAACAAACTTTATCGGGATTATGCTATAATCTATTAGAGTCCTTTCTGGGAGGCTGATTATGTTGCTTATTGTTTCTGGACTACGAGCACAGAACAGAGAAAGCGGTCAAGAGATACTCAATGGAGTAGATCTCACTGTTCGTAAAGGTGAGATTCATGCAATCATGGGTCCCAATGGTAGTGGAAAATCAACGCTGGCTAACGTGATTATGGGCAACCCGAAGTACCGGGTGACTGGTGGAGATGTTTTGTTCCAGGGTGAGAGCATCGTTGAGCTTACCACCGACCAGCGAGTGAAGAAAGGTCTCTTCATGACCTTCCAGCATCCGTTCGAGATTACTGGTGTAAGGCTCAGGAGTCTCATAATGGCGTCTTTGGATGCTGTGGGCAGAAGATTTGGAGTGTCGAACAGCATCAAGAAAATTGATGAAATCGCAGATAGTTCGGGGCTTGAAAGGAGATTCCTTGACCGCTATGTAAACGTCGGATTCTCTGGTGGGGAGAAGAAGCGTTCAGAGGTTATTCAGTTTGGCCTATTGAGACCAAAAGTCGCGATACTTGATGAGATTGACTCGGGTCTCGATATAGATTCTCTTCGCAAGATCGCGGATGCTCTGAAATCGCTGAAAGAGGAGGACATGTCGCTCATTCTTATCACTCATTACCAAAGGCTTCTGGATTACCTTGTGCCAGATTATGTACACGTATATGACAGCGGACGCGTTATCAGAACAGGAGGACCAGAGCTTGCTATGGTAGTTGAGAAGCAGGGATATTCTCCTGTCCTGGAGCATGTTAGAGGATGAACAGGACCACCACAAGGCAGACCAGTAGCAGATCCCTGTCATCATCCAGAGATGGCTCTCGAGGGTTTTCGGAGAGGGTTGTTCGTGAGATATCTGAGTATAAGAAAGAACCTCGTTGGATGCTTGAGAAGAGACTGAAGTCCCTCGAGCTCTATCAAAGTCTTGATGATCCAGGTTTTGGAGTTACGACGGACAGTCTTAACATCAATACTATAGTTCCATATCTGCGGCCTGAAGTTCAGGCCGCAAGGAACTGGGAGGATGTGCCTGAGGAGATTCGGAGCACTTTTGACAAGCTGGGTATTCCCGAAGCGGAGAGAAAGGCCCTGGCAGGAGTTGGAGCCCAATATGACTCGGAGATAGTCTATCAAAGCATCAAGAGAGAACTCGAAAGCATTGGTGTAGTCTTTCTTGATATGGAATCTGCAGTAAGAGAATACCCTGAAATCGTCAAGAGGTATTTCATGAGGGCCATTACACCCTCAGATCACAAATACGCAGCATTACACGGGGCTTTTTGGAGCGGAGGCAGTTTTGTCTATGTACCAGAAGGCGTAAGTGTTCCACTCCCTTTGCAGGCGTATTTCCGCATGAGCATGGAAGGAAGCGGCCAGTTCGAGCACACCCTGATTATTGCTGAGAAGGGAAGTAGCGTTGAATTCGTGGAAGGGTGTTCTGCCCCCCGTTTCAATGAGATTAACCTTCATGTAGGTATGGTTGAGTTATTCGTACGAGATGGAGCGCGGGTTAAGTACTCTACAATCCAGAATTGGTCAAAGAATACACTCAACCTGAACTCGAAGAGAGCTATTGTTGGTGAAGATGGTACCGTTGAATGGGTGTCCGGTTCTCTTGGGAGTAACAAGACAATGCTTTATCCAGCTTCTCTTCTGGTCGGTGAAGGAGCAAAGTCCGAACACCTCGCCATTACTTATGCTGGCAAAGGTCAGCACATGGACACCGGTGCCAAAGTATTCCACATGGCTCCAGGAACCAGTTCAGTAATAGACGCGAGAAGCATAAGCATTAATGGGGGATGGGCATTTTACAGAGGGAAACTCCACATTGCTTCAAATGCGAAAGGTTCAAAAGCAAATGTCAAATGCACGGCGTTGATGATGGATGATAATTCAAGGTCAGATACAGTACCGGTTATCGAGGTGAAAACCAGAGATGCGGATGTAGGACATGAAGCCAGAATTGGAAGGATCAGTGACGACCAGATATACTACTTGACTACTCGTGGGCTTTCCGAAGACCAGGCGAAGGCACTAATTGTAAAGGGTTTTGCTGAGCCGATTTCGAAAGAGTTTCCTTTGGAGTATGCCGTAGAACTAAACCGGCTTCTGAATCTGGAGTTAGAAGGAGCTATTGGATAGGAGAATCAGATGGAAAAAGCACTTTCACTTTCACACGGTGAGTTTACATTGGTCGAACCGCATGTCAGTAGAATGACCTTGGCGTCCTATGGTAAAAGAGAGCTCAAACAAATGCTCCGGATATCCAGCAAGGACGCAGGAAAACTCAGATCTTCTTCATACCTGGAATATGCTGGAAAGGGTTTTCCAAAATGGAAAAGGGCTTCTCTTGATTCACTGAAACTACCCACACTGGATATGGAAGCATTTGTCAGAACTGAAGGGGGCACAGATTTCAGGTCAATGAACAGCATCACCAGCGAGGATCTGTCAATAATCAACAAGCTTAGCTTCGAAGGTTCCGACAGGAAGTTTGTCACTATGGCGGATGCCTTCTTCAATGCTGGTTCGGTGATAACTGTTGGAAGCACTGACAGAACTGCTGCACCTATTGTGATCACAGTCGAAGGTGATACCCCGACAATAATGTCGAATCTATTCGTTCTGGATAAGCAGGTTGAAGTGACTGTTGTGATCAGGAATAAGACTGGTAGTGTCTTCTCATTAATGAACAACAGGTTCTTTGTCGATGAGGGTTCATCACTAAATCTTCTGTTCATTAATGAAGCTGATGCTGATGCCTTTGTTCTGAGCAATTCCTATTGTCTGTTGTCAGCCAATGCTCAGCTGAACATGTTTGATCTGAATCTTTCGGGAAAAGTTGTTGTTCCATCGCATGTCTCAAGATTGGGCGGTGATTCAGCCGTTTCGAACAACTGGGCACTCTATTCTGCGGCAGGCAGTTCTGTGTTTGACCTCTCTTACAGACTCAGACACTCTGCCAGAAAGACCAGAGGTATAATAGATGGAATCGGAGTTCTGGGAGGTTCTGCAAAATCGGTCTTCAGAGGAGCCATCGATATTGACAAAGGCGCGAAGGGTTCGAGCAGTTCAGAACACAGTGACGCACTCCTGGTTTCTGAGAAAGCCGTTTCAGACGCAATCCCCACTCTATCTGTCAAAGAAAACGATGTAGAAGCTTCTCATGCTGCAACAGTCGGTTCGATCGACCAGGATACAGTATACTATTTGCAGAATAGGGGGCTGACTCAGGAAGAAGCGGAGAGACTCATAGTCTCTGGGAAGTTCGACCCTTTGATCGAGAAAATTGGAGAAGTGATCGGTGGAGGAATCGATGGAGGTGTAAGAGTTGCCATTATCGAACAACTCGGGACTCTCTCTGGCAGCAATTAAAGAGGACTTTCCCGTTTTTCGCGAGTATCCCGGGCTCGTTTATCTTGATAACGCTGCCACAACTCACAAGCCTGATGCTATGATCAATACTCTTGTCCGTTTCTACACGAGAGAAAACTCAAATGTTCATAGGGCTGTGCACAGGCTCGCTGAAAGAGCTACAGTGCTCTTTGAAGACGCAAGGAGTACAGTTGCAGATTTTGTGAATGCTGATCCAGAACAGGTAATCTTTACAAAGGGAACCACGGAATCTCTCAATCTTCTGGCTTATTCTCTTTCGCTTTCTGAAGAGTTCAAGACGTTCATAGTGCCCCAGTTTGAGCATCATAGCAATTTCGTGCCCTGGCAACAGATGTCCAGACGATTCGGCAAAGAATTCATCGCTCTTGATATAAGGGGAACTGAGTTAGAGCTGGATACACTGGAGAAGGCCATAAGCCTTCAGAAAGAAGCTTTCGTGCTCGCCGTGTCAGGGTTGACCAATTCAACCGGGTTTAAGCTTCCCGTAAGACAGGTGGTTGATATGGTGCATAAGAACGGAGGAATAGTTGTTATAGATGGTGCACAGTTAATCCCACATGAGCAATTTGATTTCAAGAAATCGATGGTAGATTTCCTCGCTTTTTCTGCTCACAAGATGTTGGGACCCACCGGTATAGGGGCACTTGTCGGGAAAAGGGAACTGCTTGAAAGACTAACGCCTTACGCTTTTGGTGGAGAAATGATCGATAAGGTGGATCTCTGTGACACAACCTTTGCGTCCATTCCCCAAAGATTCGAAGCTGGAACACCGAATATCTCCGGAGCTATGGGTTTTTCGTCAGCAATCAACTACCTTGATGGGCTCAATAGAACAGCCGTAGTCGAACACATTGAAAAACTCACTTCATTATGCCATGAGGAGTTATCCAGTATCACTGGCCTGAGGATACTCAGTCCAGGAAAATCTCATGGTATAGTGAGTTTTGTTCATGATAGTGTACACCCTCACGATCTTGCTGAGTTTCTCAGTCAGAATCTTGACGTTGCAATAAGAAGCGGCCATCATTGTGCACAGCCACAGATGATGAAACTTGGTGTCAGATCCTCTTGCCGGGCATCTTTCTACATCTACAACACCTCTGAAGACGTTGAAGCACTTGCGAAAGGTATCAGAAGTGCCGTGAGGTGGTTTGGATGAGTCTGGATGATCTTTACACCGATTTCATCCTTTCGCACTCGAGCTCAAGTCCTCATATGGGAACTCTTGAAGACCCTGATCTCAAGGAAGAAGCACAGAATCTTTCCTGCGGTGATGAGCTGGAAATATCCATGGCAATTGATAACGGTAAGATCTCACGTATCAGATTCGATGGGCACGGTTGTGCAATAAGTATTGCCAGCGCTTCTGTTATGGCTCAACTCCTGGAAGGCAAAGAGATATTCAGAGCAAAAGAAATAGTGAGGAACTTCCTTGGGCTCTTTGGTGATAACGTAGTGGTAGATGAAACATTGCTGGACGATGCGATCATGCTTAAGCAGGTTAAGCGTTTTCCCATGAGAGTGAAGTGTGTTACCCTGGCCTGGCATGCAGTTGAGGGGATGCTGAAGGATTTCGAATAAAAAGACCGGTGTGATATACACCGGTGAACGTTTTCGCTGAAGTAACCCTCAACAACAATTATAACCCTATGACATTCAGGTTTTGTCTCAATACACAAAACGTCACAAAAAAGCAACTATATTGTTTCATTAAACGCTATTTATTTGAGTATTCTTCTATCCCCAGTTTGATCAACCTGCAAGCATCCCTGAGCTTTTCAACAGAGAGCACATAAGCGATTCTGATTTCACTTTTGCCGGCCCCCGTGGTTTCATAGAAGCCTTCAAGTGGTGCAACCATTACAGTCTTTCCATCAACAGCAAAATCTGTTAGCATCCACTTCACAAAATCCTCCGCGTTCTCTACGGGGAGCTTGACGGAAATGTAGAGAGCACCTTCAGGGAGCTGCATTTCGAGTCCGGGGATCTGAGACAGCTCGTCAAACACCACGTTTCTTCTGTTCTCATACTCTTTTCTGATTTGATCTGTGTAGCTTTCAGGAAGGCCAAGCAAACCCACAGCACCGACCTGAGAAACTGCCGGGGGACAGAGTCTTGCCTGGGCAAACTTCAAGCATGTATCAATGACCTGATTGTTATGAGTCGTTAGAGATCCTATGCGTGCACCACAGGCACTAAAACGTTTTGAAACACTGTCAATAAGGATTATCCTGTCACTGTCGTCATAGTTGGCAACTGAGCCTGACTCTCTTCCATCAAATACGAGCTCTCTGTAGACTTCATCTGCTATGAGGAATAGACCTTTCTCCTTGGCGAAGGTTGTAAGGCGTTCGAGTTCCTCGGGTGAATACACTGTGCCGGTCGGATTTGAGGGGTGGGAGAAGAGCACTGCCTTTGTCTTCTCAGACAGCGCAGCTTCAAATTCCTCTTTCGAAGGTAATCTGTAGCCGTTTTTGATTGTCGAGGTTACTGCCTTCAGTTTTATTCCCAGCATGGATGCGAAGCCTTTGTAGTTGGCATAGTACGGCTCAATAACAATGACTTCGTCCTCAGGATCAGCAATTGCTCCAAGAGCGAAGATGATTGCTTCACTTGCTCCGGCAGTAACAAGAGTCTGTGATGGATCGAAATCAAGGGACCATCTCCTGAAATATCTGCAGAAAGCTTCCCGCAGTTCGATAATCCCTGCAGTGTGGGTGTAGGCGACAACTTCTGGCGATGCTTTGCGTATCAGATCATAGAAGCTGTCAGGTGTAATTATGTCTGGCTGCCCGATATTCAGATGGTAAATCTCGACTCCTCTTGAGCGAGCCTCTTCAGCAAACGGTACTAACTTCCTGATAGGTGATGCCGGCATGTGTGATCCTCTCAAAGAAATACTCATAACAGCTACCTCCCCTTCTCGTCACCTGTACTAGCTGAATCGTCGAGCTCTTCTTGCTTTTCAGAACTATCGCCAATGAAATACTTATCAGGATTCTCGGTAACCTCCGTTACCCCTCCCATTAGCACAAACAACGACTTCAGGGCTTGTTCCAGCTCTTCACCGCTGAGCTCCTTTTTCAGCGCCGATTCTATCGCATCTCGGTCTACCTCATCTGGATCTATCTTACTGATAACTTTGAGCATTTTCTCAAATATCTCTTCATTCTTCATTGTATACCTCCATATCGACAAGTTTAACAAGAGTTCTGACAAAACTACTACCTGTAACGACAGTTGTTGACAGCTCATCCAGAGTTCCAGAAGAAGCTGAGTACAGAACGGCAAGCGCAAAGCTGGCAACGTCAGAGTCGGCAGTCTCAAGAAGCGAATCGAACTCGACTTCCTTATCCACAATCCTGGAAACCTCTCGGGCGAAAGAGACATCGAGGTCCTTCAGTGAGAATACAAGGCCTTCCAGAATATCTGTGAATAGAGCTTTTCCACGACCGAGTGCCCACTTGTATACTTCGCCCAGACTCTTGCAAATAGCGAGAGCCCGACCTTCACCTGAGACAATGAAAGGAAACCGAGAGATGAAGACATCTATTTCTCTCAGATTCAATGACAGGTGTGGCATCAAATCAAGAAAAGTGTTTACAACAGACATGTCTATTGGGCATGTCTCTACTATTCTTCCTGAGGAAAATGCCAGGACTCGCTCTTTGCAAGCATCCGAAAGCTCTGAGTCTCCGAGAAAACTGAGCAACTCTCCATAGTCGAATCTTCTGTTCCCCAACACACGATTGCTGAATACATTTCTCCCACTGGACTGCATCAACGCAATCTCACCAACGAATTCGTCGATCCCCGTCTCATAACTGTCTATAACAGATACAAGAAGAGGCTCTTCCAGGCCAGAGGGTCGATCATATATCCCCTCAAGATAACCATATGTGATTATCATTTCTTCAAGAAAGCTCTTTCTATCCGAAATTCCGGCATATGATATAGCAGCTTCATACTCTCCCAGGAGCAATGAAGTGATTGATAAAGCTACACAAGCCTTCAAGTCATCTGTGGCTTCATAATAGCTTTTGAGGTCAGTGAAGGCATCTTCTACAAGGCCAAAGCTTTTCTTGACGAGTCCAAGCTCGTAGAGGATGTCGGGGGCAGATGAGAGTTGATAAGCATACTGCAAATCATTCATGGCTTCCTGTAACTTACCCATTCTTGTTCTTGAATATGCACGATTGTAGAAAAGGACCCATCTTTCTTCTCTGGTGATCGCTTGAGAAAAAGCTTTCTCTGCCTGCGCGTACTGCTGAAGCTCGTTAAGTACCACACCTCTTCTGAGTTGTGCATCAGTATAGAGAACGAAATCCTCTGGAAGCCTTTCTACAATGCTCAGAACTGTTTCAAACAGACCCAGTGCGATATGGGCGTCGAGAATCCCAATGACTGGAAGATGAAATGTACCATTTGAGCTATCTATTGCTCTCTCGAAACTGGCAATTGCATCATCGTATTCTTCTCTGGAAATCAGAAGCTTGCCAAGCTCATGGTGCCCAATGTAGAAATCGGGCTTCATGGAGACGCAAGACCTGAGATAGAGCTCTGCTCGCTCAATCTCCCCGAGGCTGATCATGTACTGCGCTCTGTAAAAGGGGTAACGGTAATCCTCTCTTATGCTTCTTGCTTCCTCAAGGAGTTCTCTGCATGCTTCATATTCGCTGTTCGACAGCTTCTTCTTGAAGAGTTCATATAGATGGTATACGAGATAAGACTCGCAATAGTTGTCTCTATCTACTTCACATTGCTTTCGTAGTCCCCTGATAATCACTTCTGAGTCTATCTCATCACTTTCTGCAATCTTCTGAAGGTCTTCAGCGAGTATGGGAAGCTTCAGTGGAAGATTCATAGCCTTTGCTCGAGCAGGCTTCAGCGTAAGATAGACAAGCGCATCGATCCGCGACAAAAAGACACCTCCGGGTAAGATGCGTTGCAAAGTCTGTTAAACTCAAATATAGTATAATACGAAAACAGAACCATTGCATGAGGAGGATGGATTGTGGTTTTACTTGCATATCTCATGATTCTTGTCCACGTTCTTCTGAGCGTGGGACTTACTGTAACTGTGGTTTTTCAGATGTCAAAAGCATCTGAACTGGGCGGTGCCTTCGGTGGCGGTTCATCTCACACAATGTTTGGAAGGAAGAAGGGATTGGACACTCTTGGCAAAATCACTCTGGGTTTTGCTATTGCTTTCTTGACAAATAGTGTCCTTCTGGCATTCGTTATCTCCAGGGCATTTCCTTCATAACAGGATAATGACTGTCTCGTCAACAAGAGGCGAACAACTGAATATTATCCTGAGAAACACGATCTCCCTGGTCACGGAGAGGGAACTAGAAGAGAAGCTCTCTGAGAATAGGGTTCTCCGTGTGAAGCTTGGGGTCGATCCTTCGGTCGCTGATCTGCATCTTGGACATGCCGTAGTTCTGAGGAAACTCAGGCAGTTTCAGGAGTTTGGTCATAAGGTTATACTAATAATCGGTGACTTCACGGCGAGAATTGGCGATCCTTCCGGGAGGTCCAAAACAAGACCGATGCTCTCGAAAGAGGAAGTGGAAGAGAACGCCAGGACTTACAGTACTCAGGCCTTCAGAATTCTCGACAAAGAAATGACTGAAGTCAGGTTTAACTCCGAGTGGTTAAGCAAGCTCACTTTTGAGGAACTGATAAGAATCTCTTCTTATTACACTGTTGCCAGGATGCTTGAGAGAGACGATTTTGAAAAGCGCTATGAGCAAAATGAACCTATAAGCATATCGGAATTCATGTATCCACTTGCACAGGCATATGATTCTGTATGTATTAATGCAGATATCGAAATCGGTGGAGATGACCAGTACTTCAATATGCTGGTTGGAAGGCGGTTACAGCAGGGCTATGGTCAGAAGTCTCAGATAGTGATGACCCTTCCCCTTCTTGAGGGAACGGACGGCAAAGCCAAGATGTCAAAGAGCCTGGGCAATTACATTGCCTTTGAAGACGATCCCAAAGATATGTACGGTAAACTCATGTCATTACCAGATGAGTTGATAACGAAATACCTTCGTCTTTTGACAGATATTGATGAAGAAAAAATCAAACAGGTAGAAACATCGATTGAACAGGGAGCAGTAAACCCGCGCGATAGCAAGATGGAGATGGCCCTTGCGATAACTGAAGAGTTCCACGGTAAAGCTGTGGCAAGACAAGCTCAGAGGCATTTTATTGAAGTATTCCAGAAGAGGAATGTACCCAAGGAGATCACGGATATCTTTATTCCCAGGGAGGGAATCAATATTGTTGATCTTCTTCATGAGAAGTGTGGGATTACGTCAAGAAGCGAGGCAAAGCGACTTGTTATGGGGGGGGGAGTCAGTATTGAAGGGGAAGTAGTTAGAGATTTCAGATCTGTGATCCATCAAGAATATGAGGGTATCATGAAGATAGGAAAGAGGCGCTTTTTTCGCCTGAGATGTGAAGTCTAACCTTGAATCTGTGAATGCATTTGCTGTATAATAAGTTCGTGTGATTATCTATCGTCATATATCTGAAAGGGGGTAGGTTTCATGAGGAAACTTGCTGTAGTCATGGCCCTTGTCCTGTTGTTGGCCGTTGCGTCATTTGCGAGTTACCCGGACGTTGATCCTGATCACTGGGCCTACGAATCGGTAATGAATGTTACCAATGCTGGGCTGTTTGAAGGTTATCCGGACGGGACATTCAAGGGCAACCAGGCTATGACTCGATATGAGTATGCAATGGTTGTCAACAGGTTTCTGAGATACGTTGACAGAGCAGACAGCAGACTTGAAGAACTGATCTACTCACACGTAGGAACAGGGGTTCCTGCGAATTTCGCGGAGTTTGAGGGCAAACTGAATGCCCAGGCACAAGAGATTCTTGCATTGAAGCGTCGTGTTACAGATTTGGAAGTCACAACAAAACTTCTTGGTCAGTCGATAGCGAAACAGGCTACCAGGGTGGCAGCTCTTGAGAAAGAGATCGTCGATCTCGAGTTCTCAGCAAGTGTCGCTTTTGACCAGATTGACGCCAATATTGCAAGACTGGACATGATTGAGGACAGGATCGAAGATGTTAAAGCTGATTTCGAGTCCACCAGGGATAGCTACGATGAGTTAATAAGCACCACGGCTCTTGATGTTTACAGGCTTTCCAGGGCAAAGGCAGATAAGTCAACCGTAGATACGCTTGCTGCAAGACTTGCTGCTTTGGAAACGGAATTGGACGACATCACTTTCACGATCTTTGATTTCATGGATGCTAGCACAGACCTTACATTCAGCAGAATCCACGATCTTGAAGATCAGATAGCTATGCTCGAGTCTTCAATCAATGGAGTAAAAGCTGATCTCGATGACAACATGGAGATGATCTTCGACTTTATGGATGCTAATACTGATCTGACTTTCAGCAGAATCCACGATCTTGAAGAAAGCATAGTGGCAATCGAAGGTGAATTCGAAGAGCTTGATGCGAAGATCGAGAGCAACACTAATTTCCTTTACAGGAAGATTTCCATAGTTGATGAAGACAACAAGAAAGCGATCGATTCGTTGAAGGCTTCTGTAGGCACCCTTGATGATGGCTTAAGAACAGTCAGGAAAGACCTGACCGACCTGTCAGTTACTGTAAAGATGCTTGGACAGGCCTCTTCTGTTCATAATACTCGTATAGCAGAAAACAGGGCAGATCTCAATGTTCTGAGGCTAGATATGGAAGAGCTTGCTGACATTACCTATGATCTCTCCGATGAAGTTGCAGGTCTCTCAAAGCTGACTTACATGATGCTCGATGTCTTCACAGAAGAACTGGAAGAACTTGATGCAAAGAAGGCTGATAAAGAAGATCTTGATGCTCTTGAAGAAGAAGTTTCGGAACTCAGATCAAAGACCGAATCTTTTGGTGTCGCAATAAACGTTGCTACTATTCTGGCTTTGATCGGAATGGTCTTCGCAACGATAAGTCTGTTCTATTGATTCTTGTCGCCTTTTTGGTTCTGGTCAAAGGCTTTTCAATGGCGGTATTGCCTTCGCAGTGTGTAATGTGGTAATATAGGTTCAGCTGTAATTCACTTTTTGTAAAGGGGGTAAGATTGATGAAAAAGATTCTTTTGGCACTTCTTGTGGTCCTGACCTCTCTTTCGCTTTTCGCCTGGATTCCGGCATCGGTCGAAGTTACAGGAAAGGTAATGGGTGAGGTCAAGCTTGATAAGGACGGTCTGACAACCAGCTTCACAACGTGGGATACCGGCGTAAGGATTGTTGCTTCGCATCCTGGAGTATCGTTTGGTGTTACCTTCGCGCCAGCACTTAACATCACTGGCATGTGGGTTGAGTCTGATCACTTGAAGGCACAGTGGTGGGCTTCGAACAACTTCTCTTCACAACTGTGGAGACTTAACTGGTTCAACGTTTTGATCGATGAAGGTACAATGGATGCTCCACTCGCAGTTTTCACATTCAAGGATGCAAAGCTTGATTTGGGATTCAGAGGAGCTTTCGATGATCCCCACAAAATGGCAATCAGGATTCGCACATTCGATCACGTTGTATTGTCGTCCTATGTACGGTTAGACGGTTATGGTTTTGCGGGGGCGGCTGGAGAACTCAGGATTACAGATGTTCTTGGTCTCTTTAACTTGAATGCTGGAGTCTCGACAAAAGATGCTCCACCTGACGACTACAGCTTCTTCCTTAATCCGTACCTCGAGAGGACATTCGACCTTGGCCAAGCAGAGCTTTATGTCAAGCCTGAGCTCATGTTCTCAAATCTTGGTGCTGCCAATAACTGGGTCGGCCTTTACGCAAGCCTTACTCACGATCTTCTTGCTGCAAGGTTCAATGCAAAATACTTCTGGCTCGATTCAACGCTAAATCTTGTGCAGTTTGACGCCAAGACCACGGTTCCTCTTGGACTCTTGACGCTGTATGGAAGAGTCGGTTCTGGCGATCTGCGGGCAGATCCTGCTGCTCTTCAGGGCAACCTGGTTGCTGATCCCACTGCCTTGAGTGTCATTGGAAGGCTTTCTGTGAAGCTACCATTTGGTGTGGAGGAAGTCCTTACAGATCCTGTGATTGCTCTATTTGGTGGAGTATACTTTGGTTCAGATCCCTTCGGCTACGCAGCAAATCTCACTATTTCCACAAAGCTTTACAGCGTCCTTAACCTGGAAGGCTTTGTGAACTTCCTCGATCTTGATGCATGGCATGTCAGAGCTTTTGCTACGGTGACCTTCTGAGATTAGTAAATAGCTAGATGATTTGCCCCGGCCGTCAGGCCGGGGTTTTGTTTGTACGAGTTGCTTTTTCTCTGATATAGTAGGAATAGTGGAGGTGTTCTTACTTGAAAATCTATGTTTCCATTGACATGGAAGGGCTTGGTGGGGTGTTTTGCTGGAAGCAGGTGGATTCTGATCACAAGGAGTATGCAAGGGAACTACTGAACAAGCAGCTTGAGTGGTTTTTGACACCTCTTGTTGAAGGATATGGAGAGAAGCTCTCGGTGATTACAATCGCTGACTCACATGGACTGGGCAGTAATGTGAGCTATTCTGTTACAGAGATTGACAGACGGATTGAGCTGATTTCGGGTGATACCAGGGGAGAATACATGATGCCATGTTTTAGCAAGGAATACGATTATGTCGTCTTCTTTGGTTATCATGCCGGGATAGGCCAACAACAGGCAACGATGGATCATACATACTCTTCCAGTTATCACAGGATCAGGTTGAATGGAATTGACCTGAGTGAAGCTATGATAAACGGTGCTTATGCGGGTGATTTCGGTGTTCCAATCGGTGCAATTGTTGGTGACAGTGGCTTGAATATTCAGCTTGGAGAAAGACTATCAGGTGGAGAGTATGTGTTTGTAGAGACGAAGAAATCACTTGGCAGGCAGGCAGCGAAAATGCCTTCTGTTAAGCAACTGAGAGAGAGAATTGATGATGGTGCAAGAAGTCTGCTGAAGATCAACAGAAGACAGATGCCGATTATCCACTTTGACAAACCGTATGTTCTTGAAATGGAGCTCGCTTCAACTGAGGCCGCAGATCACCTCTGTCTAATGCCTACAATAGAACGTGTCGATGGTTTCAGTGTTCGAGCTGAATACAGTGATTTCAAGGTTCTGATAAACGCTGTTTTGGCCGGGCTTCACATAATCTCCGGGGCAATGAGAAAGTGAGTCTGGCAAAGCATGTTGGGTAGGAGCCTGCTCATACTTGTTGGAGATATTCTTATTGGTCTTTCATTTCTGATTCTTGCGATGCTTATTGCGAGTTTTGCTGTATCTGTTGTGAGTGACATTGCAGGTACTCCTGAGACTATGGAGTTTGCCTTTGCTGGTGTGCTCTTCATTGAAGGACTCGCGTTGCAGTTGAAGGCATTGAAGTGGGAACGTCCACTAGCGGGTCTTCTCGTCTCCTTGATGAGTCTCGCTACTGCAATAGCGGGCATGGTTATTGGCTTCATACTGGTAGCAAGATCGGGTATTGACTGGTGGCTGGCATTTCTCAACGAGTTGATCGATGTCTCAAGACTTACTTTTCTTGCTGGTCTCTTTCTTGTCATAGTGCTGATTCTGGTAGTTGCTATAGCCGTCGCGTCATTTGAGGTACCAGCAGTTGTGGAGGAAAAGCGTTCACCTGAGAGCAGACCGTCAGACAGACGGCGCAGAACTGCAGGAACGCTGAGACGGAGATAGACAGAAGTTATACACAGAGACTTTTGACAGGTAAGCCTTCTGTGCTTTCCCATGGGCACACAGTCTGATGAATTTCTTTTCCTTGGCGGTGCGTATGGGCATAGCTGAACAGCAGGGTCTGTTGATAGGATAAATCGCTTTTCTTTTCGATAGCTCTCATGCTCCAGTAAAGAGTTCTTCTGTTTCAGGATGGATAGAGAGAAGAACTGAAAAACTTGTGTCTGGAAGAAACGTGGTCTAACATCCTTGGTATTAGCTTCCTGCACGCATATACAGGTGCCTCGGGTAATCCGGCTGCATAATAAAGGAAAAGCGCCCGTTAAGGGCGCCTATGTGTGAGTAAGCATTTCCTATCTTAGAATCCCAACGATCGTGGGTCAAGGGCGTCTCTGATTGCATCACCAAACAGGTTGAAAGCCATGACGACTATGAAGATGAACAGTCCAGGCAGCAGTAACCACGGGGCTTCAGTCATGGCACGAATGTTTTGTGCCTGAACAAGCATTAGCCCCCAGCTCGCTGATGGCTCGTTGATTCCAAGTCCAAGGAAGCTGAGTCCTGCCTCTCCAAGGATATACGCGGGTATGGAGAGAGTTATCGCCACAATAATGTACGTGGCCGTGTTTGGAATCATGTGCTTCCAGATTACTCTGCCAGTTGGATAACCCATTGCCTG
Organism: uncultured Thermotogaceae bacterium; assembly: GCA_964611155.1. Lineage (GTDB taxonomy): Bacteria > Thermotogota > Thermotogae > Petrotogales > Kosmotogaceae > UBA9910. Next base: position 553 of record CAZSXB010000030.1, on the reverse strand, counting down.
TGCAGCCTGTACAAACTCCGTTTCTTTCATTGAGAGCATCATTCCCCTGATAACACGTGCCATTCCTGGCCATCCTATGAAACTCAGAATCACAACAATCAACATATAGGTCCAGTGAGGAGCAAGGCCCGTCGGCAGGATCGCTCTTAGCGAAACTAGCAGGTAAAAACTCGGAATAGACATGAGGATTTCTGTAATCCTCATGAGAGTCTCATCTGCCCATCCTCCAAAGTAGCCTGCCAGGCCGCCCATAGAAAGCCCTATCGCAAACGAGATGGCAATACCCACGAAACCTATTGAAAGTGCAATCCTCATGCCGAAGAGAATCCTCGACAACATGTCTCTTCCATAGATATCAGCACCAAAGAGATTAAGTCGAGAGGGGGCCTCTGTGCCGAACAGGTGAATGTCAAACGGTATTAGCCACAGCAGTTTGTACTCCCATGACCTGATAAAAAACTTGATTTCGTACTTCCTTGTCTCATAATCTGTAACGGAAGGGCTGACAACAACATCCAGAATGTCTGGATCTATTCCCAGTTCTTCCAGGAAG